>NZ_JBITDL010000004.1:0-285309 GCF_044454225.1 Streptomyces sp. NPDC051563 | reverse complement strand
TCCGGGCTGCGCCCGGTCGGGACGTCAGCCTGTGGGTCCGGCCTGGTCGGGGCACTGCCCTGCGGTTCCGGCCCGCCCAGGCTGTCGCTCTCCGGGCTACGCCCGGTCGGGACGTCAGCCTGTGGGTCCGGCCTGGTCAGGGCACCGCCCTGCGGTTCCGGCCCGCCCAGGCTGTCGCCCTCCGGGCTCCGCCCGGTCGGGAGGTCGGCCTGTGGGTCCGGCCTGCCCGGGCCGTCGTCCTCCGAGCTGCGCCCGGTCGGGAGGCCAGCCTGCGGCTCCGGCCCGCCCGGGCCGTCGTCCTCCGGGCCGCGCCCGGTCCGGGTGTCGTCCTCCCGGGCGGCCCCATCCAGGGCTTCGCCCTCCGAGGGTGGCTCCGACCCGGGGGCGGGTTCCGGGAGTGGGGGCGTCAGGGGGGTGGTGTCCTCGGGCGGGTTGGTGGTGCTCGGGGGAGGGGTGGTGGGGGTCAGGGTCATCGGGGGGTCTCGGTTTCCGGGGTGAGGAGGTCCGCGATGTCCAGGACGTGGTAGCCGCGCATCGAGGGCAGGCAGCTGCCGCGGACCGGGCCGATCGCCGAGGACCAGGCGGCCGGGATGGCGGGGGCGCCGGACATCGCGCCGGCGAGCGCGCCCGCCACGGCGGCCGTGGTGTCCGCGTCGCGGCCCATGTTGACCGCCATGAGGACGGAGGAGGCGAAGTCGCCGCCGCACGCGGCGAACGCGCCGAAGGCCAGGCCGACCGCCTCCGGGGCCAGGTCGGTCCAGGGATAGCCGCCGATGACCACCGCCGAGCGGACCGCCCGCTCGCCGCGCGGGGCGGCCGTCACGGCCCGGCGCAGGGAACGGGCCGTCCAGGAGTCCGAGGGGATGACGGAGAGGGCCGCCGAGACGACGGAGGCCGCCGAGCCCCCGGCCATCGCCGCCGCGACCCCTGCCGCGACGGCCTGGCCGCCGTAGATGCCCTCGCCGTCGTGGCTGACGCAGCCGTCGATGGCGACCAGCCGGGCGGCCTCGGCGGGCCGGCCCGCCGCGAAGACCCCGAAGGGCGCCGCCCGCATGGCCAGCCCGTCCGACCAGGCGTGCCGGTGCTGGGCGGAGATGGGGGCCGCCAGGCCCCGGCGGAGGTTCTCCAGGGTGCCGCGTTCCGAGAAGCCCGCGCCGCGGAACGGGCCCTCGTCCAGGTCCGCGATCCAGTGGTGCCAGGCCCGTTCGACGTGGGCGACCGTCAGCGCCGATCCGTGGCGGGCCAGCAGCAGGCCCGAGAAGATCGCGTACTCGGTGTCGTCCGTGCCCGCCGGGTCGTCCGAGACGAAGCCCTCGATGCGGCCCCACTTCGCCCGGATCTCCGACGGCTTCATGTTCTCCGCGGGGGCGCCCAGCGCGTCACCCACCGCGAGTCCGAGAAGAGCGCCCCGGGCCCGTTCGAGGAGGACCTGCGGATTGCATGCAATCTGCTTCATCAGCTCCATGGCGCGCCTCTCCCACTTGGATGGGACTCATATTGAGCCCTTGGGGGATTTGTGCCATGGCATGTGGTTTGTCGCTCGTCGCAAAACACCCGCCGCGGGTCGCCGTCACCCGGTCGCCGACCCCCAAAACCCCAGGTAAGTACGGCCTTCCTTGCTGGCGGAGGGCGAAAATCGTGCGTAGTTTCGAGGTGTTCCGGGGGAGTGGGTGTCCGCGCGTCGTCCATGGCACAGCTCTGTGCACCCACTCGTACAAAAGGGGAGATAGCTCTACATGTCCATCATCGATATCGAAGCGCCGCTTCACACCGCCCACCGCGACAACCACACCCACCGTGACGTCAACGGCGGATGGCTGCGCCCGGCGGTCTTCGGTGCGATGGACGGGCTCGTCTCCAACCTCGCGCTGATGACCGGCGTGGCCGGCGGCGCCGTCGCCCCGCACGTCATCGTGGTCACCGGCCTGGCCGGCCTCGCCGCCGGAGCCTTCTCCATGGCGGCGGGCGAGTACACCTCGGTGGCCTCGCAGCGCGAGCTCGTCCTCGCCGAACTGGACATAGAGCGCCAGCAGTTGCGCAAGCACCCCATCGACGAGATGGAGGAGCTGGCCGAGCTCTACGTTTCGCGCGGCGTCGAGCCGGCGCTGGCCCGCGAGGTGGCCATGCAGCTGTCCCGCGACCCGGAGCAGGCGCTGGAGATCCACGCCCGCGAGGAGCTCGGGATCGACCCGGACGACCTGCCGTCGCCGATGGTCGCGGCCGTGTCCTCCTTCGGATCCTTCTCGCTCGGCGCGCTCGTCCCGCTGCTGCCCTACCTGCTCGGTGCGACCGTCCTGTGGCCCGCGGTGCTCGCGGCCCTGGTGGGGCTCTTCCTCTGCGGCGCGGTGGTCTCGCGGGTCACGGCCCGGTCCTGGTGGTACAGCGGACTGCGTCAGCTCGTCCTGGGTGGCGCGGCCGCGGGTGTGACGTACATCCTGGGAACCTGGATCGGCGGAGCCGTAGGCTGACCGTGCAGGGAGTGAGACACTATGCAGTACGCAACATAAGTAGTCAGTTACTCGGCGGTTTCGATCCCATGTCCGCCGGGCATCAGATTCTGGGCGCCGGGCAATGAGGCCCGCCCCGTGCCGGGACCTTCGGCCCGTGTCCCGATGGCCGGACACCTGCGAAAGTCCCCTCTTGTCTGCTCCGCGCAGTGTCCGCATGCTGGAATGACATATCCGCTTCTCGGGATTGTCGTCATCATGTAATCTGCACGAAATTTCGCAGAGGGCCAACGTCGTCCCTCGGCTATGCACATATGCCACGACGACGACGGGAGAGCCGATGCGTTCCGCATCCACGCACTCCGCGACCGGCCTCAGCACCACCGCCTGGTCGCCCATGGACGGTCGCCCCGCCCAGCAGGGCATGTACGACCCGCGCAACGAGCACGACGCCTGTGGCGTCGGCTTTGTGGCCAACCTCACCGGCGAGGCCAGCCACACGCTGGTCGAGCAGGCGCTGACCGTATTGCGGAACCTCGAGCACCGAGGCGCCACCGGATCCGAGCCCGACTCGGGCGACGGCGCCGGCATCCTCTCCCAGGTCCCCGACGCGTTCCTGCGCGAGGTGGCCGGTTTCGACCTTCCCGAGGCCGGCGCCTACGCCGTCGGCATCGCCTTCCTCCCCGCCGACGGCCCCGCACAGGCCGTCGCCGTGGAGCAGATCGAGGCCATCGCCGCCGAGGAGAACCTCACGGTTCTCGGCTGGCGCGAGGTTCCGGTCACCCCCGACCTGCTCGGCAACGGCGCCCGCGCCACCATGCCGGCCTTCTCGCAGCTCTTCGTGAGCAACGGGACGAGCGGGATCGAGCTGGACCGCAAGGCCTTCGTGCTGCGCAAGCGCGCCGAGCGCGAGGCCGGGGTCTACTTCCCGTCGCTCTCCGCCCGCACGATCGTCTACAAGGGCATGCTGACCACCGGCCAGCTGGAGCCCTTCTTCCCGGACCTCTCCGACCGCCGCTTCGCCTCCGCGATCTCGCTGGTCCACTCCCGGTTCTCGACGAACACCTTCCCGTCGTGGCCGCTGGCCCACCCGTACCGCTTTGTCGCGCACAACGGCGAGATCAACACGGTCAAGGGCAACCGGAACTGGATGAAGGCCCGCGAGTCCCAGCTGGCCTCCGGCCTCTTCGGCGAGGGCGCCCTCGAGCGCATCTTCCCGATCTGCACCCCGGACGCCTCCGACTCGGCCTCCTTCGACGAGGTCCTGGAGCTGCTCCACCTCGGCGGCCGGTCCCTCCCGCACAGCGTGCTGATGATGATCCCGGAGGCGTGGGAGAACCACACCTCCATGTCGCCGGCCCGCCGCGCGTTCTACAAGTACCACTCCACGCAGATGGAGCCGTGGGACGGCCCCGCCTGCGTCACCTTCACCGACGGCACCCAGGTCGGCGCCGTCCTCGACCGCAACGGTCTGCGCCCCGGCCGCTACTGGGTCACCGACGACGACTTCGTCGTGCTCTCCTCCGAGGTCGGCGTCCTGGACATCGACCCGGCCAAGGTCGTCCGCAAGGGCCGCCTGCAGCCCGGCAAGATGTTCCTCGTCGACACCGCCCAGAAGCGGATCATCGAAGACGACGAGATCAAGGACGCGCTGGCCGCCGAGCACCCGTACGCCGAATGGCTGGAGACGGGCGAGATCGAGCTGACGGACCTGCCCGAGCGTGAGCACATCGTGCACACCCACGCCTCGGTCACCCGCCGCCAGCAGACCTTCGGCTACACCGAGGAAGAGCTCCGCGTCATCCTCGCGCCGATGGCCCGTACCGCCGGCGAGCCGCTCGGCTCCATGGGCACGGACTCCCCGATCGCGGCCCTGTCCGCGCGCCCCCGGCTGCTCTTCGACTACTTCACCCAGCTCTTCGCGCAGGTCACCAACCCGCCGCTGGACGCCATCCGCGAGGAGCTCGTCACCTCGCTGCTGTCCTCGCTCGGCCCGCAGGGCAACCTGCTGGAGCCGACCGCAGCGTCCTGCCGCAGCGTCACCCTGCCCTTCCCGGTGATCGACAACGACGAGCTGGCCAAGCTCATCCACGTCAACGCCGACGGCGACATGCCGGGCATGAAGGCCGCCACCCTCTCGGGCCTGTACCGGGTCTCCGGCGGCGGCGAGGCCCTGGCCGCCCGCATCGACGAGATCCGCGGCGAGGTCGACGCGGCCATCGAGAACGGCGCGCACCTGATCGTCCTCTCGGACCGTCACTCCGACGCCGAGCACGCGCCGATCCCCTCGCTGCTGCTCACCTCGGCCGTGCACCACCACCTCATCGCCACCAAGCAGCGCACCCAGGTGGGTCTGCTGATCGAGGCCGGCGACGTCCGCGAGGTCCACCACGTCGCGCTGCTCATCGGCTACGGCGCGGCCGCGGTCAACCCGTACCTCGCCATGGAGTCCGTCGAGGACCTCCTGCGCGCCGGTACCTTCCTGTCCGGCCTGGAGCCGGAGCAGGCCATCAAGAACCTGATCTACGCGCTCGGCAAGGGCGTCCTGAAGGTCATGTCCAAGATGGGCATCTCCACCGTCGCCTCCTACCGCGGCGCGCAGGTCTTCGAGGCCGTCGGCCTGAACGAGGAGTTCGTCGCCGCGTACTTCGCGGGCACCGCCACCAAGATCGGCGGCGCCGGCCTGGACGTCATCGCCAAGGAGGTGGCCGCGCGCCACACCAAGGCGTACCCGGCCTCCGGCATCGCGGCCACGCACCGCGCGCTGGAGATCGGCGGCGAGTACCAGTGGCGCCGCGAGGGCGAGCCGCACCTGTTCGACCCGGACACGGTCTTCCGCCTCCAGCACGCCACGCGCAACCGCCGGTACGACATCTTCAAGCAGTACACGGACCGGGTGAACGAGCAGTCCGAGCGCCTGATGACGCTCCGCGGGCTCTTCGGGTTCAAGGCCGACGAGACGGGGGCCCGTCCGCCGATCTCGATCGACGAGGTCGAGTCGGTCGCCGACATCGTCAAGCGCTTCTCCACCGGCGCCATGTCGTACGGCTCCATCTCCAAGGAGGCGCACGAGACCCTCGCCATCGCCATGAACCAGTTGGGCGCCAAGTCCAACACCGGTGAGGGCGGCGAGGACCCGGACCGCCTGTACGACCCGGCGCGCCGCTCCTCCATCAAGCAGGTCGCCTCCGGCCGCTTCGGCGTCACGAGCGAGTACCTGGTCAACGCGGACGACATCCAGATCAAGATGGCGCAGGGTGCCAAGCCCGGCGAGGGCGGCCAGCTGCCCGGCCACAAGGTCTACCCGTGGGTCGCCAAGACCCGGCACTCCACCCCGGGCGTCGGCCTGATCTCCCCGCCGCCGCACCACGACATCTACTCCATCGAGGACCTGGCTCAGCTGATCCACGACCTCAAGAACGCCAACCCGGTCGCCCGCATCCACGTGAAGCTGGTCTCCGAGGTCGGCGTGGGTACGGTCGCGGCCGGTGTCTCCAAGGCCCACGCGGACGTCGTCCTCATCTCCGGCCACGACGGCGGTACGGGCGCCTCCCCGCTCACCTCGCTGAAGCACGCGGGCGGTCCCTGGGAGCTCGGCCTCGCCGAGACCCAGCAGACCCTGCTGCTCAACGGGCTGCGCGACCGCATCGTGGTCCAGACGGACGGCCAGCTCAAGACCGGCCGCGACGTCATCATCGCCGCGCTGCTCGGCGCCGAGGAGTTCGGTTTCGCGACCGCGCCGCTCGTCGTCTCCGGCTGCGTCATGATGCGCGTCTGCCACCTGGACACCTGCCCGGTCGGCATCGCCACCCAGAACCCGGTCCTGCGCGACCGCTTCTCCGGCAAGCCCGAGTTCGTCGTCAACTTCTTCGAGTTCATCGCGGAGGAGGTGCGCGAGCTCCTCGCCGAGCTGGGCTTCCGCACGATCGAGGAGGCCGTCGGTCACGCCGAGCTCCTCGACACCAGCAAGGCCGTCACGCACTGGAAGGCGCAGGGCCTCGACCTGGAGCCGCTCTTCTACGTGCCGGAGCTGCCCGAGGGCGCGGTCCGCCACGCCCTGATCGAGCAGGACCACGGTCTGGAGAAGGCGCTCGACAACGAGCTCATCCGCCTCGCCGCGGACGCGCTGAACGCCGACTCGGCCGAGACCGCCCAGCCGGTCCGCGCCCAGGTCGCGATCCGCAACATCAACCGCACGGTCGGCACCATGCTCGGCCACGAGGTCACGAAGAGGTTCGGCGGTGCGGGCCTGCCCGACAACACCATCGACCTGACCTTCACCGGCTCCGCGGGTCAGTCCTTCGGCGCCTTCCTGCCGCGCGGCGTCACGCTGCGCCTGGAGGGCGACGCCAACGACTACGTCGGCAAGGGCCTCTCCGGCGGCCGCGTCGTGGTCCGTCCCGACCGCGGCGCCGACCACCTGGCCGAGTACTCGACCATCGCGGGCAACACGATCGGCTACGGCGCCACCGGCGGCGAGCTGTTCCTGCGCGGCCGCACCGGCGAGCGCTTCTGCGTCCGCAACTCCGGCGCGCTGGTCGTCTCGGAAGGCGTGGGCGACCACGGCTGCGAGTACATGACCGGCGGCACCGCGGTCGTCCTCGGCGAGACGGGCCGCAACTTCGCGGCGGGCATGTCGGGCGGCGTCGCGTACGTCATCGACCTGGACCCGGCCAACGTCAACGTCGGCAACACGGGCGCGCTCGAGGCCCTCTCCGACACCGACTCCCAGTGGCTGCACGATGTGGTGCGCCGCCACGAGGAGGAGACCGGCTCGACCGTGGCCGCGAAGCTCCTGGCCGACTGGACCGCCTCGGCGGCCCGCTTCAGCAAGATCATCCCGACCACGTACAAGGCAGTGCTCGCCGCCAAGGACGCCGCTGAGCTCGCCGGACTCTCCGAGTCCGAGACCACGGAGAAGATGATGGAGGCGGCGACCAATGGCTGACCCGAAGGGCTTCCTCACCACCCCGCGCGAGACCGCCTGCACCCGTCCTGTGGCCGAGCGCCTCAAGGACTGGAACGAGGTCTACGTTCCGGGCTCGCTGCTGCCGATCATCAGCAAGCAGGCCGGCCGCTGCATGGACTGCGGCATCCCGTTCTGCCACAACGGCTGCCCGCTTGGGAACCTGATCCCCGAGTGGAACGACTTCGCGTACCGCGAGGACTGGACCGCGGCTTCGGAGCGTCTGCACGCGACGAACAACTTCCCGGAGTTCACGGGCCGTCTGTGCCCCGCTCCGTGCGAGTCCGCCTGCGTGCTCGGCATCAACCAGCCGGCCGTCACCATCAAGAACGTCGAAGTCTCGATCATCGACAAGGCGTGGGACAACGGCGACGTCACCCCCCAGGCGCCCGAGCGCCTGTCGGGCAAGACCGCCGCGGTCATCGGCTCCGGCCCGGCGGGTCTCGCCGCGGCCCAGCAGCTGACCCGGGCCGGCCACACCGTGGTGGTGTACGAGCGCGCCGACCGCATCGGCGGGCTGCTGCGCTACGGCATCCCCGAGTTCAAGATGGAGAAGGTGCACATCAACCGCCGCATCGAGCAGATGCGCGCGGAGGGCACCAAGTTCCGTACCGGCGTCGAGGTCGGCCGCGACATCACCGCCACCGACCTGCGCAAGCGGTTCGACGCGGTCGTCATCGCGGCGGGCGCGACGATCTCCCGCGACCTCCCGGTCCCGGGCCGCGAACTGAACGGCATCCACTTCGCGATGGAGTACCTCCCCCTCGCGAACAAGGTCCAGGAGGGCGACTTCATGGCGCCCCCCATCACGGCCGAGGGCAAGCACGTGGTCGTCATCGGCGGCGGCGACACCGGCGCGGACTGCGTGGGCACCGCCCACCGCCAGGGCGCGGCCTCGGTCACGCAGCTGGAGATCATGCCGCGTCCCTCCGAGGACCGGCCGGCCGGCCAGCCCTGGCCGACCTTCCCCATGCTGTACAAGGTCACCTCTGCTCACGAGGAGGGCGGCGAGCGGATCTACTCCGTCTCCACCACCCACTTCGAGGGCGACGAGGACGGCAACGTCCAGGCCCTCCACCTGGTCGAGGTCGCCTTCGAAGACGGCAAGCTCGTCCAGAAGCCCGGCACCGAGCGCGTCCTCCCCGCGCAGCTGGTCACCCTGGCGATGGGCTTCACCGGCACCGACCAGGAGAACGGCCTGACGGCGCAGTTCGGCCTGGCGATGGACGCCCGCGGCAACATCGAGCGCGACGCCTCCTACGCGACCAACGTCGACGGCGTCTTCGTCGCCGGTGACGCCGGCCGCGGCCAGTCGCTGATCGTGTGGGCCATCGCGGAGGGCCGCTCGGCCGCCCGCGGCGTGGACCGCTTCCTGACCGGCACCAGCGCCCTCCCGTACCCGGTCAAGCCGACGGACCGCTCGATCACCGTCTGACCCGTACCACCCAGCCCGACGCGCAGTACCCCCGGCCCCGGCCGGGACCCCTCATACGGTCCGTACAACGAAGTGCGGCACTCCGACACGACGCCCGCCACGACTCCTTCCGGACGCCGTGCTCGCACCGCTCGGCCGCAGGCGGCCTCCCGGGCTTCGCCCGGCTGCGCCGGCCTCCGGCCGTCGGGTGGTCACTGAGGCCCAGCAGTACCCCCGGCCCCGGCCGGGACCCCTCATACGGTCCGTACAACGAAGTGCGGCACTCCGACACGACGCCCGCCACGTCCCCGACCAGGGGTGGCGGGCGTTGTGGCGTTGTGGGGTGGGCGGGCTGCGGCCGTTCGCCGGGCTTCGGGCTGCGGGGTGGGTGGGGGCGGGTTATCAAGGGGGTGAAGGCGAGCCTCGGATGGGTGGGGGTCGCCGCCCCCGGCGCTGAGGAGTGCTTCCCGTGGAGTTCGAGGTCAATGGCGTCCCGTGCACGGTGGACGTGGACGGTGATCCGGCCGCCGTCGAGGTGGTGCGGGAGCAGCTGGGGCTGACCGGGACCAAGCTGGTCTGTGCCGGCGGGGTGTGCGGGGCGTGCACGATCCAGGTCGACGGGGAGCCGCGGGTGGCGTGTCTGACGCCGGCGGTGCGGCTGGGCGGGCGGCGGGTGACGACGGTGGAGGGTCTGGCGGGGCACCCGGTCGGGCGTGCCTTCGCCGGTGAGGACGCCCTCCAGTGCGGGTACTGCACGCCCGGGTTCGTGGTGGAGGCGGCCGCGTTCTTCGAGCGGTGGCGGGCCGCGCACGGGCGGAGCAGGCCGGGGCGGGAGGAGATCGCGGAGGCACTGGCCGGCCACCTGTGCCGGTGCGGGGCCTACGAGGGGATCTTCAGCGCCGTCGCGGCGGCCTGTGCGGGGGACTACGAGGGGGAGACGGCCGCCGTTCCGCGCGCCGAGGCTCCCCAGAAGGTCGACGGGTCGGCCCGGTACACCACCGATCAGCTGCCCGAGGGGCTGCTGGAGGGGGTGATCATCCGGTCGCCGCACGCGCATGCGTACGTACGGTCCCTGGAGGCCGGGGACGTCGCCGTGGTGCCGATGCTCCCGCCCGACGGCGTGGTCCGCTACGTGGGGCAGCCGGTGGCGGCGGTCGCGGGGCCCGACCGGGTCTCCGCGCTGGCGGCCGCCGGGCGGGTCACCGTGGAGTACGAGGTGCTGCCGGCCGCCCTCGACGTGGACCGGGCGCGGGCCGGTGAAGGGCCGCTGGTCTACGAGGACAAGGCGGCGCGGAAGCTGGCGCCCGGATCCGGTGAGGCCCCGCAGCTGACGCCCGCCCGCTGGCGCGGCAACCGGCGCGGGCCCTCGGCCATGAGCAAGCGGCCCGCCACGGCGGTGCGCCGGATCACCGAGGCCCGCAGGAACAGCCCCGAGCGGGTGGTCGAGGGGCTGTTCACGACCGCCGCGCAGACGCACACCCCGCTCGAACCGCACGCCTGCCTGGCCCGGTGGGACGACGGCACCCTCCATCTGGAGGTGTCCACGCAGTCGGTCAGGCAGGTGGCGGTACTCGCCGCCGAACGCTTCGGCGTGCCCCTCGACCGGGTGGTGGCCCGGGCCGTCCACGTGGGCGGGGGCTTCGGCTGCAAGATGGGGCTGACCTCCGACGTGGTCGCCGCGGTGGAGCTGGCCCGGCTGCACGGCGCGCCGGTACGGGTGGTGCTGGACCGGGCCGAGGAGCTCACCGACGGCGGGTACCGGCCCGGCACCCGGATCCGGCTGGCGATGGCCGCCGACGCCGGGGGCGGGCTGAGCGCGCTGGCGATGGACGTGGACACCGACGGCGGGGTCGCGGTGGGCGGCACCGTCGCGGCGCTGGCCCGGTTCATGTACGGCAAGGCCCCGCGCCGGCTGCGGGACTTCGACACCGTCACCCACCGGCCCCCGGGCGCGCCCTTCCGCGGCCCCGGCGGCCCCACGATGTGCTGGGCGCTGGAGCAGGCCGTCGACGAGATGGCCCACCGGCTGGGAGAGGATCCGATCGCCCTGCGGCGCCGCTGGGACGGCAATCCGAAACGGCACGCGCTGTACGACCTGGCCGCGGCCCTCCCCGCCTGGTCGGGCACCCGCGGCGGCACCGGGCGGTTCCGCCGGGGCGTCGGGGTGGCCGCGGCCAACTGGCTGTACTTCCTCGACCCCGTCACCGAGGTCGAGCTCACCGTCGAGGACGGGATCGTGGTGGCCCGCTGCGCCGTGCAGGACATGGGCACCGGCTCGCGCACCGTGCTGCGCCGGGCCGTCGCCGAAGGGCTCGGCGTGCCGCAGGAGCGGGTGCGCGCCGAGGTCGGGCACAGCGACACGGTGCACGGACCCACCTCGGGCGGCAGCCGCACCACGCCGTCGATCGTGCCCGCCGCCCTGGACGCCGCCGAACGGCTGCGCGCGGCGCTCGGCGGCGGCAGTGACGGTGACGGCCCCGGTCACGGCGGCGATGACGGTGACGTGGCCGCTCGGCTGGGCCTTGCGAACGGCGTACGGGTCACCGGCCGGCGCCCCCGCGACCGCCGGGGCTTCGTCACCCCCCTCAACCTGACCATGGGCGGCATCGCGATCGGCCGCGGCTTCACCGGATCGGTGCAGGTCGCCGAAGTGGAGGTGGACACCCGGCTCGGCCGGATCCGCCCGCTGCGCGTGTGGAGCGGCATCGCCGCGGGCCGCATCCACGAGGAACGGCTCGCCCGCAGCCAGTGCGAGGGCGCCGTCGTCCAGGGCGTCGGCTACGCCCTGTTCGAGGAGCGGCGCACCGACCCGGCCACGGGACGGGTGCTGACCGACAACCTGGAGGACTACCGCATCCCCGGCATCGGGGACACCCCCGAGATCACCGTCCACTTCCACCAGGAGGGCTTCGCCCACGTCCCCGGCGGCGGAGTCGGCCTCGGGGAGATCTCCACCCTGCCCACCGCGGCCGCCCTGGCCAACGCCGTCCACGACGCGACCGGCCGGCGCCCGTACGACATGCCCATCCGCCCCGACCGGATCCTGGAAGGACTGGGTACGTGAGCACCGAGCCCACCCTCACCGACCTCTCGGCCGCCGTCCTGACGCGCGGCGGGGAGCTGCGCGCCGGCGGCACCGACACCGGCGCCCGGTACCGCGCGGGCATCGCCGCCGGCCCGTTCACCGACCTCGACGGCGCGGGCAGCCTGCGCGGCTGTACGCCGCTGCCCGGCGGCGGGCTGCGGATCGGCGCCCTGACCACGCTCGCCGCACTGGCCGCCGATCCGCGGGTGCGCTCCGGCTGGCCGGCCCTGGCGGTATCGGCCGGGGCCGCGGCGACCCCGCAGATCCGTGCCGCCGGGACCCTGGGCGGCAACCTGCTCCAGCGCAACCGCTGCTGGTACTACCGCAATCCGCACTTCAGCTGCCTCCAGAAGGGCGGCTCCGGCTGCCCCGCGCGCGAGGGGGACCACCACTTCGGTGTGGTCAGCGGCGACGGCCCGTGCGTGGCCCCGCACCCCTCGACCCTCGCGACGGCCCTGCTCACCTACGACGCCGGGGCCGAGATCCACGGGGAATCGCCGCGCATGGTGGCCGGGTTGTACGGGGACGGCGACCGGCTCCACCAGGCCGACCACCTGCTGCCGCCGGACCGCGTCCTCACCGCCGTCCTGCTGCCGCCGCCCCTGCCGGGCGAGCGCGCCGCCTACCACCGGGCCACCAGCCGGGCCCACGGCGAATGGCCCCTGGTCGAGGCCACCGCCCGGCTCGCGCTGGACGGCGCCACCGTCACGCACGCCGCCGTCGCGGCGGGCGGAGTGGCGCGGGTTCCGCTGCGGCTGCCGGAGGTGGAGACCGTCCTGATCGGCAGGGAGGTCACCCCCGGACTGCTCGAGGCGGCGGCCGCGACGGTGCTCGCCCGCTGCCGGCCGCTGCCGCAGACCGGCTACAAGGCCACGCTGTTCCGCGACACCGTGCTGGAGGTGCTGGAACGGGCCGCGCGGCAAGCGGCCTGACGGAGGCGGGGGCCGTGGCCCAGGGAGCAGGGCGCCGTGCTCTACTCCCTGCCATGACGAATTCAACGAAGCTTGCGCCGGCCCCGGTCGTCGACGAGACGGTCCGGCTCCTGACCGAGCACTACGTCTTCCCCGAGATAGCCGAGCAGCTCGCCGATCTGCTGCGACGCCGCCTCGCCGAGGGGGCCTACGGGGTCGACGACGCCGAGGAGCTCGCCCGTCTGGTCACCGCGGACCTGCAATCCGTCAACGGCGACCGGCACCTGAGGCTGAAGCACCACGCGGATCCGGTGCCCGCGAAGCAGGACGGGGCCACCCTGCAGGCCATGCGCAGGGACTTCGACACCTCGCTCGGCGGTGCGCCCCGGGTGCAGCTGCTCGACGGAGGGGTCGCCGTGGTGGAGCTGGCGCCGATGCTGTTCCCGCTGGAGTGGGCCGCCGAACCGCTGGGCGCCGCGCTCACCCTGGCCTCCCGCGCCCGGGCTCTGATCGTCGACCTCCGCGCCAACCGGGGCGGCGACCCGGACACGGTCGCCTTCGTCTGCAGCCACCTGCTCGACGAGCGCACCCACCTCAACACCATGCACTGGCGCGGCGGCGAGCGCAGGGAGCAGTCCTGGAGCCTGCCGTACGTTCCCGGCGAGCGCTTCGGCGGCAGCAAGCCGTTGTACGTGCTGACCAGCGACAGCTCCTTCTCCGCCGCAGAGGAGCTGGCGTACGACCTCCAGCAGCTCGGCCGCGCCGTGGTCGTCGGCGAGAGCACCCGCGGCGGGGCCCACCCGTGCAAGGGCTGGACGGTGCACCCGCACCTGGAGGTCACCGTCCCCTTCGGCCGCGCCGTCAACCCCGTCTCCGGCACGAACTGGGAGGGCGTCGGCGTGCAGCCGGACGTTCCGTGCGCCGCTGCGGACGCCCTCGACCGCGCCCACGCGCTGGCCCTCGCCCGGCTGGCCGGCTGACCCCGTCCAGGGCATGGCATCGCCGCCGGCCCCGCGCGGACAGCTCCGGCCGACCCTACCCGTGAGTATTGACTATTAGTCAATTCGGGCCCACGCTCGACGCGAGCCGTCGTGTCGTCTCTGGTGTGGGAGGTCGTCCCGTGCGTACAGATGAGGAAATGGGCCGTTTGAGCGGAGAGTTGGGCGGAGTCCGCCCGCCCGCTTCGTTCGAGGAGCTGGCTGCCGGGGAGCTCGCGCGGCTCGCCGAAGCGCTCAAAGCGGAGCGGGCGCGCCAGGCCGAAGGGCTGAACCGGGCCGCAGAGGAGGCGCTGGGGCTGGTCCCCGCCCTCGCGCGCGGGGCCGTGCGCAAGGTGCTGTTCCGGTGAGCCGCGCCGAAGTGGAGAAGATCGCCCGGCTGGTGGGCGCGGACGCCGCGGAGCTCGGCTTCCTGCGCGGGCTGCCGGACGAGGACGTACGGGCCTTCCGCGAGCAGGTCAGCGGGGTGCTGAACGACGGAGCACCCGAGATGCTCGACCGGATCGCCGCCGCCACCAAACTGGTGCCGGCCGGGGTCGCGGCCGCCATCTCGCAGAAGGCGCTCGGACCCCGGCTGGCCGCCGGCGTGGCCGGCCGGCTGGAGGCGGGCCGGGCCGCCGCCATCATCGAGAAGCTGCCCGTCTCCTTCACCGCCGAGGCCTGCGGACACCTGGACCCGCGGAAGATCGCCGGGATCGTGGACCGGCTCGACGAGGGGCTCGTCGTACGCATCGCCACCACCCTCGCCGAGAACCGCGACCACCTCACCATGGGCCGGTTCGTCGGCCACATGCGGGACCAGGTGCTCCGCCGGATCCTCGACCAGGTCGACGACGCGGTGGTGCTGCGCGCCGGTTTCTACGTCGACCTGCCCGAGCGGCTGCCCCGGATCCTGGAGCTCATGGGCGACGACCGCCTCGGCGCGGTCGTACGGGCCGCTGCCGCCGAGGGGCTCTGGGAGGAGGCCCTCGGCGTCGCCGCGATGGTCGGCGGCGACCAGCGGCTGCGGATCGCGGAACTCACCGCCCGCCTGGGTCCGGCCGAGCTCGATTCGCTCGTACGGGTGACGCATGCCGAGGGGCTGTGGGAGTCCCTGCTCCCGCTCGTGGCGCTGCTCGGCGAGGAGGACCGGCTCGCGGTGGCCCGGCTGGACTCCCTGCGGGACCCGCTCGTCCTGGCCGGAGTGGTACGGGCCGTCGTGGCGACCGCACTGTGGGGCGCCTTCCTGCCGCTGGTCGGCGTCCTGCCGGAGGAGGCGCGCAAGGTGGTGGCCGATGCCGCCGCCGGGCTGGGCGACGCGGAGCTCGAAGGCCTCGTACGGGAGGTCGACAAGCAGGACCTGTGGGAGCTGGTGCTGCCCCTCGTCGAGCTCATGGACGAGGCGGGGAAGGAACGGATCTTCGCCCTGCCGGCCTTCCGGGAACAGGGGGAGTAGCGCGGCGGGGGCCCCCTAGCGGCTGAGCAGCGCGAGGATAACCCGGCGCGGGAGCAGGCGCGCGGCGAGGATGAAGAGGGCGTTCGCGCGCCCGGGGACGACGGTGGGGCGACTGCGGCGCTCCAGGGCCCGCAGGGCGGTGCGTGCGACGGCCCGCGGGCTCTGGACCAGGGCCGCAGGTGCGTCCTGGTGCCGACGGGGCGGGGCCGCGGGCAGGGGCATCGCCGCTGCCTCTGCCTCTGCCGCTGTCTGCGGCGCTGCCTCCGCCGCTGCCGTCGTGTCGCCGGTGGGGCCGGGGCAGAGGGCCATGACCCGCACCCCGAGGGGGCGTTGCTCGTGCCAGAGGGCCTCGGAGAAGGCGGTCACGAAGGCCTTGCCGGCGCTGTAGACGGCGAGGCCGGGCGCCGGGGCGCTGCCGAGGGTCGAGGAGACGTTGATGAGGGCGTCGCCGCGTCGGGCTCCGGCGAGGAAGGCGTGCGCCAGTGTGACGACGGCGTCGCAGCCCAGGCGCGTGGCGGCGAGGGCCTCGCGCGGGTCGGCCGGGGCGAAGGGGCCGTGATGGGCGGTGCCGGCGCTGTTGACCAGCAGGTTGACGGGGTGTCGGCGCAGCTCGGCGGCGACCAGTTCCCGGCCCTCGGGCGTCGAGAGGTCGGCGGCCAGGTGGCGGTGGCCGAGACCGGGGCCGAGACCGGGGCCGGGGCCGGGGCCGAGTTCCGCGACCAGCGCGCGAAGCCGGTCCTCGCCCCGGGCCACGGCGGTCACGGTCCAGCCGGCGGCGGCGAGTTCGCGGGCGAAGGCCCGGCCGATGCCCGAACTGGCCCCGGTGACCAGGGCGGTGCGCGCCGTCACTTCTCGGCTCCGGGCACCGTGCCGGGCGAGAGCAGGAAGGAGGCCCGCTCCATGACCGGCTGCCGCTGGGTGTTCTGGAAGGCGGCGATCCGCCACCGTCCGTCGCTCTCGCGGGTCAGCGTGTACGTCTGGACCTTCGAGAGCTCCGCGGGCCGGCCGCCCTCGTAGGTGTCGCCGCGGCTGGTCACCACGGCCGCGTCGGGGCCGAGGAAGCGGATGCCCAGGACCGAGTCGGCCAGCTTCGTGCCCTTGACGAAGCCGCCGAAGAGGGCCCGGTGGGCCTCGGTGATGTCGCCGCGGCCCTGGTAGTGGGTGCCGACGTACGTCGTGTACGTGGCGTCCCGCGTGAAGAGGGCTCCGTACGCGTCGGCGTCGGCGGCGCCCCAGGCCCCGGCGAGCGAGGCCAGCACGGCGCAGACGGCGTCGCGGTCGCCCGTACCCGTACCCGTGCCGGTACCGGCGCCCGTCGCGGTGACGGCCGTGCAGGCGGCGGAGCCGGTGGCCTTGACCTCCGAGGTGGCGTCGAGCCACAGGTAGCCGGCCCCGGCCGTGAGGCCCAGGGCGAGCGCGGCGCCGGTCAGGGCCCGCTTGAGCGTGCGCCGCCGGGAGCGGGGGCGGGGTACGGGCGGGGCCGCCGGGGCGGCGTCCGTGGCGGTGGCGGGGTCCTGGAGCTGGGCGGTGGTCATGCGGGCTCTCCGTAAGGTCGTCCGGGTGGCGCCGGCCGGGTCAGGGGCCGGGTCAGGGACAGGGACAGGGGCAGGGACAGGGGAGGCCGAGTGGCCCGGGTGCGCGGTCACCGATCGGCGGCCGGGACGAGGCCCGGGGCGAACCGGTAGGACACGGCCTCCATCAGGGGCTTGCGCCGGGTGTTCTGGAAGGCGGCGATCCGCCACGGCGCGTCCGGCCCGGCGTCCGCGTCGCGGACGAGGGTGTAGGTCTGGATCTTGGTGAGCTTCGCCGGGCGCTTGCCCTTGTAGGTGTCCCCGCGGCCGTTGACCACGGCCACGCCCGGTCCGTAGAAGCGGACGTCGAGGATCTCGTCGGCCAGCCGGGTGCCCTTGAGGAACCCGGCGAAGAGGGTGCGGTGGCTCTCCACGATGTCGCGGCGGCCCCGGTAGTAGGTGCCGACGTAGGTGATGTACGTGGCGTCCTCGGTGAACAGTTCGCCGTACGCCTCGGCGTCGTGCTGCTCCCAGGCGGCGACGAGCCGGTCGAGCACGGTCCGGACGGCGGCGGCGGAACCGCTCGTGGACTCGCCGGGGGACTCGCTGGTGGACTGCTGCATGACGGACCACTCCCCAATTGGTTAGACTGAGGCAGATACTGATTGAAAGCAGTATCTGCATGCGTGCAGATATAAATGTAGGAGGAGATCCCGGGAATGGCAACAGGCAGCGGCGGCGCGGACGCGCACACGGTCTTCCGGCAGTACCTCGACGCCGTCGGCCTCCAGGGGCTGGCCAGCGCCGAGGCGGCCGGACTGCACACCTCCGAGTGGTACGCACTCAGCCTCATCACCCTGGAAGGGGGCCTGTCCTCCGGAGAGCTCGCCACGCGCACCGGCCTCACCACCGGCGCGACGACCCGGCTCATCGACCGCCTCGAACGGGCCGGTTACGCCCGCCGGGCCGCCGATCCGGGGGACCGGCGGCGGGTCATCGTGGAACCCGTACCGGACGCGCTGGACCGCATCGAGGGCGTGGTCGGACCGGCCCGCCGGCACATCGCGGCCGTGATCGGCTCCTACACCCCCGAGCAGCAGGCCCTGCTCTTCGACTACTTCGCCCGCGCCGCACCCGCGTTCCGCGCGGCCACGGAGGAGATCCGCGCCGGCACCGCCCCGCGCCGGAGCAAGGGCCGGCCGGCGGCCGAGTAGGGGAGCGAGGGGGGTGGCCGCGGAGCGGTGCGGCCGTCCCGTCAACAGGTGACGGCGGGCTCTCGTGCCTCTGCGTCAACCCCCGGACCTTCTGGTAACAGTGGGTCACATGCTCCCCTCCCACATGATGTTGAGCTGCCTGCTGGGTGCCGCGCTGCTCGCCCCCGTCCCCCTCGGGGCCGCCGAGAGCCACACCGGCACCGGCGCCGGCGCCGACGGCCGCACCGTCGACTACCGCGGGCTGCGCCTCACCGTCCCCGCCGACTGGCGGGTCGTCGACCTCGACCGCCACCCCGGCGCCTGCCTGCGCCTCGACGTGCCCACCCTCTACCTCGGGCACGCCGGCGCCCAGGGCGAATGCGGAGCCGCCCGCGCCGCGGCCCCCCGCGCCGACACCCTGCACCTGGAGCCGCTCGACGGGGCCCCGCCGCGCGCCGACATCCCCACGGTCGGAGGCGAGGAGGGCGACCCCCTGCCCAAGGTCCGGGGCGACAGCAACGAGATCCGCTACGCCCTGCGCCGCGCCGGGGTGATGGCCACCGTCTCCTACGGGTCCACCCCCGAGGCCGTCCGCTCCGTCCTCACCCGGGCCCGCGCCCTCACACCCCCGGCCGCCCCCGGCCCGGTCCCCGTCGATCCGGTCGGCGTCATCGGCGGAGGGTCCCGTACGACCGTCCAGACCCCCTTCACCGGCGAGGGGTTCGACGCCTGCACGGCCCCGACCCAGCGCACCATGGACGCGTGGCGGGCCGACTCGCCCTTCGGAGCCGTCGGCGTCTACATCGGCGGCCGTGCCCGCGCCTGCGCCCAGCCGCAGCTCACCGCGGGCTGGGTGAGCCGGCAGGCCGGGGCGGGCTGGCACCTGATGCCGATCTGGGTGGGGCCCCAGCCCTGGAACAGCTCCTCCACGGGGCTCTCCACCGACCCCTCGGAGGCCGACGAGCAGGGCCGGGCCGAGGCCGAGGGCGCGGCCCACGCGGCCGCGGCCCTGGGCATGGCCGGGGGCACGGTCCTCTACAACGACCTGGAGAACTACACGGACCGGGCCACCTGGGACGCCCCGGTCGTCGCCTACCTCACGGCCTGGACGGTCCGGCTGCACGAACTGGGCTACGGGGCCGCCGCCTACGTCTCGGCGAGTTCCGGGGCCAAGGCGCTGAGCGCCCACTACGCCCAGGCCCCGGAGGCCATGCCCGACGTGCTGTGGGTGGCCCGCTGGAACGGATCGGCCTCGGTCACCGACGCCGACCTGGGGCTCCCCGCCGGGACCGGCCAGTGGACGGGGGGCCGCCGCGCCCACCAGTTCCGGGGCGACCACGACGCCACGTACGGGGACGTGACGCTCAACATCGACCGGAGCTGGCTGGACGTCGGCGCCCTGACGCCGGCCAAGGCCCAGGCGCCGAAGGCCCCGAAGCCCTCGAAGGCCCCGAAGGCCCCGGGCAAGACCAAGAAGGCTCCCGCGAAGTCCCGCAAGGCCCCCGCCAAGATCCCGGCCACGTCCCCGGCCAAGCTTCCGCTCAAGCTCCCGGTCGAACTCCCGGTCAAGGCGCCCGCCGGTTCGCCGGCGGCCGCCCCGGCGAAGAACCCGGCCAGGGTCTAGAGGGGGGAGACCCTGGGGCGAGCCCCCGGTTCAGCCCGCCGCAGGCTCCTCGCGGGCCGGTTCGTCGTCGTTGCCCCGGCGCAGGGTGCGCAGTCCGTGCTCCGGGGTCCACGAGCGGACCACCAGGTCGTCGCCCTCCACCCCGACGTGGACCACCTCCGTCAGCTCGGCGCGGAACAGGTCGAAGGGGTGCGGGGTGTCGTTCTCCTCGGCCTCCTCCGCGTACCGGTGGAGCTCGGGCTGTTCCACGATCTCCACCGCCCGCCCGGCGATCCGCACGTCCCCGTCGGGCATCGTCTCGCCCGCGCCCGGGTTGGTGTGCAGGGCGAAGCGGGGATCGCGCCGCAGGTCTTTCCCCTTCATCGAACCCGGCATCATGCCCAGCCACAGCTCGCCGCCGCGGATCTCGACGTTCAGCCCGGTCGCGCGCGGGGAGCCGTCCTTGCGCAGGGTCGCCAGGACGTGGTGCGGGAACTGCGCGAAGCGGGCCCGGACGGCCCCCGCGAATTCCGGTTCCGCCTTTTCGAATACGGCCCAGTTGTTCGTCGTCATAGCTCCATCAAAGCGCGAGGCGCTCCCACCCGCCGCTCAGGCGCGCACGATTCCCGCCGCCCGGGCCGCCGCCAGCCACCCCGGGAACTCCCCGACCAGCCGGTCGTACAGCTCCGAGTCCGCTAGGGTCCGCGGGTCCGGGCCGGCGTGGAAGTAGCCCGCGTTGTCCACCACCCGCTTCTGCGGGACGGGCAGTTCGTCCAGCCGCCGCAGGAAGTCGAACTGTGAGCTGCGGGTGTTCCCGAAGCCGACGAACTGCCAGAAGAGCGGCAGCCGGGCCGCCTTGCACAGGTACCGCTCGGCGGCGAGCTTGTTGATGGGGCCGCCGTCGGTCTGGAAGACCACGAGCGCGGGGAGCGTGGATCCCGAGTCCAGGTAGTGGTCGATCACCGCGTCCATCGCCGCGTGGTAGGCCGTCTTGCCCATGTGGCCGAGGCCGGCGGCGATGGCGGTGACCCGCCCCTCGTGGCCGGCCAGGGAGATCTCCTCGACCGCGTCGACCTCCGTGGAGAAGAACACGACCGGCACGCGGGCATCGTCGTCCAGGTGCGCCGACAGCCCCAGCACCCGGTCGGCGAGGGCCTGCACGCTGCCGTCGTCGTAGTACGGGCGCATGGAGCCGGAGTAGTCGAGCACCAGGTAGACCGCCGCCCGGCCGCCCTCCAGACCGTGGGTGCGCAGCGAGGTCCCGGCGCTCTTGTACAGGCTCACCAGCGCCGGGGCGGTCTCTTCGATCTTCCGGAGGTCCATCGCGCTGCCCGTCATGGGCCGAGCGTACGACAGCCCGCGCGCTGCGCGCCGCTGCTTCCCGGGCCCGGCCCGCCCCCGCGTAACCCGCCCCCGCGTAACCCGCCCCCGCGTCACCCGGCCGGGAGGAACCCCAGCCGGGCCGCCAGCCGTTCGCGGTGGGCTGCGGGGGAGCCGAAGAGCAGGGCCGAGCCGTGGGCCCGCTTGAAGTACTCGTGCGCCTCGTGCTCCCAGGTGATGCCGATGCCCCCGTGCAGCTGGATCATCTCGCCCGCCACGTACGCGAAGGCCTCCGAGCAGGCGGACCGGGCGGCGGCCGCCAGGTCCGGGTCCGCGTCGGCGGCGGCCGCCGCGAGCGCGAGCGAGCGGGCTCCCTCCACCGCGGTGTGCAGGTCGGCCAGCCGGTGCTTGACCGCCTGGAAGGAGCCGATGGGCCGCCCGAACTGCACCCGCTCCTTCGCGTACCGGACCGTCGCCTCCAGCGCCCGGGCCGCCGCGCCCGCCTGCTCGGCGGCCAGCGCCGTGCAGGCCAGGTCCCGGACCCGGGCGAGGACCCCGGCCCCGTCGGCCGACAGCAGCCGGGCCGGGGTCCGGTCCAGGGTCAGCTCCGCGAGGGGCCGGGTGAGGTCCATGGTGGACCGTACGGTGAAGGCCGCCGGCGGGGCGAGGAGTTCGAACAGCCCGAGCGGTCCGTGGCCCCGGCCTGGTCCGGTGCCGTTACTGGCTCCGGCCCCGGGCCCGCCGGCTGCGCCCGGGACCGGGGCCGTCCTGGCGAAGGCCAGCAGCAGGGACGGTTCCGCCGGGCCAGCCAGGATGTACCGCTTGCTGCCCGTGAGCACCCAGCCGGAGCCCGCCGGCTCGGCCCGGGCCGTGAGCTCGTGGGCCTCCCAGCTCCCGCGAGGGCCGCCTGCCCCGGCTTCCGAGCCCGCCCCGGCTTCCGCGCCTGCCCCGGCTTCCACGCCGGAGCCGCTGCTCGCCCGCGAGCCCGCGCCGGCCTTGCGGGGCGCCGGTCCGTCGCCCGGATCCTCCGCCCAGGCCAGGGCCCCCACGGCCGTCCCCTCCGCCAGCTGCGGCAGGTGCTTCGCGCAGGCCTCCCGGTCACCGGACGCGAGCAGGGCCCCTGTGGTCAGCACCGCCGAGCCCAGGTACGGTACGGGGCTCAGCGCGCGCCCCAGTTCCGCCATGACCACCCCGACCTCGGCCGGACCGCAGCCCAGCCCGCCGTACTCCTCGGGGACCGCCAGCGCGGCCGCGCCGATCTGCGCCGTCAGCGGAGCCCAGGCCGCGTGGCCGGGGTGGCGGGCCAGGACCGCCCGTACCGCGTCCCGGAGTTCCCCGTGCTCCGCGGTCGGCTCCAGCAGGCCCGTGCCGACCCCGCTCGTGCCGGCTCCGCTCATGCCGACCCCCTTCATGCCGACTCCCCTCGCGCCGCGCGGCGCAGCTCCGTCTTCAGCAGCTTGCCGCCCGCGTTGCGCGGGAGTTCCGCCAGCCGGGTGAACCGGCGCGGCACCTTGAAGTTGGCCAGCCGTTCCCGGGTCCAGGCGGTCAGCTCCTCGGCGGTGACCGGCCCGGTGGTGACGACGTAGGCCACCCCGACCTCGCCGAGCCGCTCGTCGGGGGCGCCGACGACCGCCGCGTCGGTGATGGCGGGGTGGGTCAGCAGCACGTTCTCCACCTCCGCCGGGTAGGCGTTGAACCCGCCGACCACGTACATGTCCTTCAGCCGGTCGGTGATGGAGAGGTAGCCCCGCCCGTCGAGCACGCCGATGTCCCCGGTGCGCAGCCAGCCGCCGGGCAGGACGGCGTCCGCGGTGCTCGCCGGGTCGTCCAGATAGCCGGGGGTGACGTGGTAGCCGCGGACCTGCACCTCGCCCGGCTCCCCGGCGGGCAGCACCGCGCCGAGCGGGTCGGTGATCCGTACCTCGGTGTCCGGCAGTGGCGGGCCGACGGTGTGGGCGAGGGTCCGGGCATCGGCGTCGGTGGGGCAGACGGAGACGACCCCGCCGGACTCGGTGAGCCCGTACGCGGTGAACACGTCGGGCGCCCCCAGTTCGGTGCGGATCTCCTCGACGAGGGAGGCGGGCACCGAGGCGGCTCCGGTGCCGGCCAGGCGCAGCGCGGACAGGTCGTGCGCGGCCCGCGCGGGGTGGCGGATCAGGCCGTGGAAGACGGTCGGCGGGCCCATCAGGCAGGTGACGCGCTCGGCGGCCATGCGGTGCAGGATGCGGTCGGTGTCGTAGACCGCCTCGGGGAGCATGGTGACCCCGCGCAGCAGGCAGGCGAGCACCCCGGCCTTGTAGCCGAAGGTGTGGAAGAAGGGGTTGACCAGCAGGTACCGGTCGCCGGGGCGCAGGGTGACGAGGCCGGACCAGGAGGCGTAGAGCCGGAGGGTCTGGCCGTGGGTGGTCATGACGCCTTTGGAGCGGCCGGTGGTGCCGGAGGTGTAGAGGATGTCGCTGAGGTCCTCGGGGCGCACGGCGGCCCCGCGTGCGGCGCGCTCGGCGTCGGGGACCTCCTCGCCGGCCCGCAGGTACGCCTCCCAGGAGACGGCCCCGGGCGGGCCGCCGGGCCCTGCGCCGCCGGGCCCTGCGCCGCCGTCCCCCTCGCGCGCACCCTCGCGCACCCCCTCGCGTCCGTCGCGCAGGATCACGGTCGAGGCGAGCGCCCCGAGGTCTTCGCCGGAGGCGTGCAGGTCACGGGCGTAGTCGGTACCGAGGAACCCGCGCTCGGTGAGCAGGACGCGGGAGCCGCTGCGCCGGATGATGTCGGCGGCCTCGGCGGGCTTGTAGCGGGTGTTGACCGGTACGAGGACGGCTCCGGCGCCGACCGCGCCGAGGGCGGCGGTGATCCAGTGGCGGCTGTTGGGGGCCCAGATCGCGACCCGGTCGCCCGGGCGGATGCCGTGGGCGATGGCGGCGCGGGCGGCCGCGGAGATCTCGGCGGCGAGGCGGGCGAAGGTCCAGCGGACCTCTCCGTCGGCGAGCGCCTCGCGCTCCCCGTACGCGGCGGCGGCGTACTCGGGGAGCCGGGCGAGCGTGCCGGGCGGCTGCGGCTGCAACCGGGGCTGTGGCTGTGGCTGTGGCTGAGGCGGGGGTGGTGGTGGCATCGGACCCTCCCTACTTGACGAGCGAGCGTGGGCGGTATCCAATCACAGGTGTTTCGGTTAGGCATATACCTAGTAGAAATAATCAGGGGGTTCCCATGAGGGAGGAAGTCGTGTCCGCCATGAAGTCGGTCCTGTCCAGCTTCTGCACCGGCGTCGCCGTCATCACGGCGCGCGGAGCCGACGGCCGTCCCGTCGGGATGGCCGTGCAGTCCTTCTCGTCCGTGTCCCTGGACCCGCCGCTGGTCTGCTTCTGCCCGGCGCGCACGTCCACCACCTGGCCCCGGATCCAGGCGGCCGGAGCCTTCGCCGTCAACATCCTCGCCGCCGACCAGCAGGAACTGTGCCGCCGGTTCGCCGTCACCGGGGGCGACAAGTTCGCCGGGGTCCCCTGGCGGGCCGGCGGCAACGGCGCACCGCTGCTGGACGGGGTCCTCGCCACCGTCGCATGCGATCTGGAGGCGGTCCTGGACGGCGGCGACCACGCCATCGCGCTGGGCCGGGTCACCGCCCTGACGGCGCACCGCGAAGGCGCGCCGCTGCTCTACTTCCGGCGCACCTACGGGCGCTTGCCGGGCGTGCCCGGGGCGGGGTCCGGTGCGGGATCCGGTGCGGGGTCCGCCGTGCGCCCGCTCGCCAGCGCGGCGATGTCGTCCAGCATGGCGGCCGCCAGGTCGCGCTCGGAGGCGTAGTACCGCTCCGCCCACTTGAGGGTGAGCGTCGGGTACGCCCACGCGGCCTCTTCCCGGGCCCCGTCCGCGTCGGCCACCGCGCGCCGCCGCATCTTCTCCGCGAACTCCTGGTGCTGTACGAGGACTTCGCGCATCTGCTCCGGCTCCAGCAGGTGGCCCAGCCACAGCCGCAGCATCGGCCCGTGCTTGAGCACCGGCGGGTCGACGGGTGCCTCGCGCGCCCAGCGCCGTACGGCCGTCATGCCCTCGTCCGTGATCCGGTAGACCCGCTTGTCGCGGCTGCCGGTCTCCTGGGCGACCATCCGCGAAGAGGCGTAGCCGGCCTTCTCCAGCCGCTTGAGCTCGCTGTAGATCTGGCTGAAGGACGGGCTCCAGTAGAAGAAGCGCAGCGACCAGTCCGACCACTTCTTCAGGTCGTAACCGGAGAGCTCCTCCCCGAAGGAGAGCAGCCCGAGCACCGCCCAGCTGGTCGCGGGGAGCGTGCGCCCGTTCGTGTCTTCTGCCGCCTCGTTGGTCACGCAGCGCAGTCTACGACCGGTCCGCGGCCGGTCCTCGTGGTGGCTCTTCCCCCAACCCAATATGACTGCTAGAAGTATTCCTATTCGAAATACATCACCGATGTGCCGTGCACAGCGCACGGCTGGGAGGCACCCCGTGAAGTTCTCGATGATCTTCGAGGCGCAGCTCGTCGACCCGACGCCCGCACGCGAGCGCCAGGTCATCCACGACTGCGTCGAACAGGCCGTGTTCGCCGAGGAGATGGGCTTCGACCGGATCTGGGCCGTGGAACACCACTCCCTCACCCAGTACGCCCACATGAGCGCCTCCGAGATCTTCCTGACCTGGGTCGCCGCCCGGACCGAGAAGATCCGCATCGGCCACGGCGTCGTCACCATGCCCTTCGGCTACCAGCACCCCGTGCGCGTGGCCGAACGCGCCGCCATGCTCGACGTGCTCTCCGGCGGCCGCGTGGACATCGGCGCCGGACGCGGGGCCACCCGCCAGGAGATGTCCATGTACGGGGTCCGCCCCGAGGACACCTACCCGCAGATGGAAGAGGCGCTGCGGATCTTCTCCTCCGCCTGGCGGGAGGAGGAGTTCGAGTGGCACGGCTCCATCGACATCGGCCCCGGCGCGATCCTGCCCCGGCCGGTCCAGGACCCGCACCCGCCGCTCTTCATGGCCTGCTCCAAGCACGACACCCTCAAGCTCGCCGCCGAACTGGGCATCGGAGCCCTCGTCATGGGCTTCGCCGGCGCCGACGACGTCCGCACCATGCGCAAGGTCTACGACGAGGCCATCGCCACCCGCAGCGGGGACCGCTTCGTCTCCACCGAGGTCAACGACCACCTCTCCGCGCTCTGCCCCACCATCGTCCTCGACGACGCCGAACGCGCCCTGCGCCTGGGCACCCGCGGCCAGCGCTTCTTCGCCGAGTCCATCGCCCACTGGTACGGCAACGCCCCCGAGCCGACGGGCTACTCCGAGGACGAGACCGCCGAGGAGCACGTGGCCGCGCTGGACAAGGGCCGCCAGGAGCTGGTCGCCAAGCTCCACGAGGCGAACATCCCGGCCCGCCCCATAGACACCGGCACCTACAACGCCGAGCATGCCTACGGCAACGCCCAGACGGCCATCGCCTACGTCGAGCAGCTGCGCGAGATCGGCGTCGACGAGGTCATGTGCCTGATCCAGATGGGCACCGTCCCCCAGGAGGCCTGCATGGAGACCATCCGCCAGTGGGGCGAAACGGTCATCCCGCACTTCCGTGCCCTGGAAGGCTGACCCGTGAGCATCTCCCTCGACGGCAAGGTCGTCGTCATCACCGGCGCCGGACGCGGCCAGGGCGCCGCCGAGGCCCGGCTGTGCGCCGAGGCCGGAGCACGGGTCGTCGTCACCGACATCCGGGAGGAGGAGGGCCGCGAGGTCGCCGCCTCCCTCGGCGACCGGGGCCTCTACGTCCGCCACGACGTGGCCGACGCCGACAGCTGGGCGGAGGTGGTCCGCGAGGCCGTACGGGCCTTCGGGACGGTCTCCGCCCTCGTCAACAACGCCGCGCTGTGGCGCACGGCCCACGTGGAGCGCCAGGGCCTGGCGGACTTCGAGGCCCTCCTGCGGGTCAACCTGCTCGGGCCGTTCCTCGGCATCCAGGCGGTGGCCCCGGTACTGCGCGCCGGCGGGGGCGGCTCGATCGTCAACGTCTCCTCCACCGCCGGACTGGTAGGCATCCCGGGCCACGCGGCGTACGGCTCCAGCAAGTTCGCCCTGCGCGGGCTGACCAAGTCGGCCGCGCTGGACCTGGCGCGGGACCGGATCCGGATCAACTCCGTGCATCCGGGGGCGATCGACACCCCGATGGTCAGCGAGGCCGTCGCGGGGCGGGACTGGTCGCACCTGCCGCTGGGGCGGATCGGACGGCCCGAGGAGGTCGGGGAGCTCGTCCTGTTCCTCTGCTCGGACGGCTCCTCGTACATCACGGGCGCGGAGTTCACGGTCGACGGCGGGATGACCGCGCGATGAGCGGCGCCGGCTCCCTGTCCCCGGCGGCCCGCCGGCTCTGCGACGCGATGGCGGCCCACTTCCCCGGGCCGGGGGACGCGGCGGCCCTGCGGGCGGCGGCCTCCGCCTCCCCGGGCGGCGGCCCGGAGGTGGCCTCCTTACGGGACGCGGTCGCGGACGGGGTCCCCGTCCGGATCTACGACCCGGCCCCGGGCGCCGGGGGGCGCCCGCTGGTGGTGTTCCTCCACGGCGGGGGCTGGGTCATGTGCGGCCCCGACACCCACGACGCGCTGTGCCGGGCCCTGGCCGTGGCCTCGGGCGCGGTGGTGGTCTCCGCGGACTACCGCCTCGCGCCCGAGCACCCCTGGCCGGCCGCGCCCGACGACGCGCTGACGGTGCTGCTGTGGGCCCGGGCCCGGGCGGCCGCGCTGGGCTGCGACCCCGCGCGGCTGGTCGTCGCCGGAGACTCCAGCGGAGGCAACCTCGCGGCCGTCACCGCCCTGCGGGCCCCCGGGCTCATCGCCGGCCAGCTCCTCTTCTACCCGCCGCTGGACGCCTCGATGGGACACCCCTCGGTGGCCGAGTTCGGGGAGGGGTACTTCCACACGGCCGCGCACATGGCCTGGTACTGGGACCAGTACGGCGGCGACCCGGAGCACCCCCACGTCTCCCCGCTGCGGGCCCCCGACCTCTCGGGGCTGCCGCGCACGCTGCTGGTCCTGGCCGACTGCGACGTCCTGCGGGACGAGGGCCTGGCCTACGGGCGCCGGCTGGGCGAGTCGGGAGTCGACTGCGGTATCCACCTGGTCCCCGGGGTGTTCCACGGCTTCCTCGGCCTGCCGCTGCCCGCGGCGGCCTCGGCGATCGGGGCGGCGGGGGCGTGGATCGCGGCGACGGCCGCGAAGTAGGGGAGAGGTGAGGGGGAAGGGGGCTGGGCGGCCGGATTCGAACCGGCGTCCTCCTCCATGATGTGTAGGCGCACTACCTCTGTGCTACGACCCAGCCCTTGCCCCGGATCCTAGTCCCGGCCCCGCCGGACGCGCATCCGAATACCCCCGGCATGATGTGCGCATGTCGATATCGGCCCCGGGGGCCCTGGTGCGCAACTCCCTGGCCCTCGCAGCGGAGTTCGCCGCCGCTCTGCTGATGCGCGGCTCCCAGTCGCACTGGCTGCCGGTGCTGCTGGCCCTGGTCGCGCTCGTGTCCGGACTGCCCCACGGCACCGAAGCCGGCTTCGTCCACCGGATCGTGCTCGCGCTGGGCGCGGTGGCGATCGCCCTGTCCGCGGCCCAAGCCCTGGACGCCGCCGACCCGCTCCTCTGGCAGCTCCTGACCGGCGCCCTGGTCCTGACCCAGACGGTCTCCCTGACCCGCCTCTCGCGCACCTGAAAACCGCTGGTCGCAGCCGTTGCCACCCGCCTACGCTGCGCCCATGTCCCCTACTACGACCCTGTGGCGCCCGACGGGCCCGGTGGAGCTCGGCCTGGTCCGCGACCTCGACTGGCGGGCCTGGCCGCCGCGACTGCCCGAGCAGCCGATCTTCTATCCGGTGCTGAACGAGGACTACGCGGTCCGCATCGCCAGTGACTGGAACGTCAAGCACAGCGGGTCCGGCTATGTGACGCGGTTCGAGGTGGACTCGGCGTTCCTGGAGCGGTACCCGGTCCGGCAGGCCGGCGGGGAGACCATCCTGGAGCTGTGGGTTCCGGCGGAGGAGCTGGACGAGTTCAACGCGCACATCGTGGGGCGGATCGAAGTGGTGCGCGAGTTCCACGCGTGAGCGGGGCGGGAGGGGCTTTTCCCCTACCCGCCCTTCGCCCGTTCCCCGGGCTGTGCCCGGACCCCTTCTGGGGCTCCGCCCCGGACCCCGCGCCTCAAACGCCGGCGAGGCTGGATGCCGGAGGCTACAGCCGCTCGATGATGGTGACGTTGGCCTGGCCGCCGCCCTCGCACATGGTCTGGAGGCCGTAGCGGCCGCCCGTGCGCTCCAGTTCGTGGAGCAGGGTCGTCATCAGCTTGACGCCCGTCGCGCCGAGGGGGTGTCCCAGGGCGATCGCGCCGCCGTTGACGTTGACCCGCTCCGGGTCCGCGCCCGTCTCCTTCAGCCAGGCCAGGGCCACCGGGGCGAAGGCCTCGTTGATCTCGACCAGGTCGATGTCGGCCAGGGACATGCCCGTCTTCTTCAGGGCGTACGCCGTCGCCGGGATCGGCGCCGACAGCATGCGGATCGGGTCCTCGCCGCGCACCGAGAGGTGGTGGATGCGGGCCCGCGGGCGCAGCCCGTGTTCCCGTACGGCCCGCTCCGAAGCCAGCAGCATCGCCGCCGCGCCGTCCGAGACCTGGGAGGAGACCGCCGCCGTGATGGTGCCGCCCTCCATGACCGGCTTGAGCCCCGCCATCTTCTCCAGGGTGGTGTCGCGGCGCGGGCCCTCGTCCACCGACACCGCCCCGTACGGCACGATCTCCCGCTCGAAGCGGCCCTCGTCGATCGCGCGCAGCGCCCGCTGGTGGGAGCGCAGGGCGAACTCCTCCATGTCGAGGCGGGAGATGCCCCACTTCTCGGCGATCAGCTGGGCTCCGTAGAACTGGTTGACGGGGGAGTCCCCGTAACGGGCCCGCCACCCCTCCGAGCCCAGGTAGGGGCCCTCGGTGAAGCCGAGCGGCTCCGCCGCCTGCCGCGAGGCGAAGGCGATGGGGATCATGGACATGTTCTGGGTGCCGCCGGCGACCACCAGGTCCTGGGTGCCGGACATGACTCCCTGCGCCGCGAAGTGCACGGCCTGCTGCGAGGAGCCGCACTGGCGGTCGATGGTGACCCCCGGCACCTCCTCGGGGAGTCCCGCCGCCAGCCAGGCCGTCCGGGCGATGTCGCCGGCCTGCGGTCCCACCGTGTCGAGGCAGCCGAAGACCACGTCCTCCACGGCCGACGGGTCGATCCCGGACCGTTCGACGAGTGCCTTGAGCACGTGCGCTCCCAGGTCGGCCGGGTGGACCTCGGACAGGCCTCCCTTGCGCCGCCCCACGGGGGTGCGTACCGCTTCGACTATGTAGGCCTCGGGCATCAGAACTCCTCAGGGTTACGTGCGTGTGGCGATGCCGTCCAGGACCATCGAGAGGTACTGGCGGGCGATCTCCTCGGGGCTGTGCTGGCCGCCCGGCCGGTACCAGGACGCCGCCACCCACACCGTGTCGCGCACGAAGCGGTAGGTGAGGCGGATGTCCAGGTCGGCGCGGAAGATGCCGTCCGCGACCCCGCGCTCCAGCGTCCCCAGCCACGCCTTCTCGAACTTGACTTGCGAGTCGGAGAGGTAGTGGAAGCGGGGCTGGACCGACAGGGTCCGGGATTCCTTCTGGTAGATGGCGACCGCGGCACGGTGCCGGTCGATCTCCCGGAACGATTCGGTGACGAGGGCCTCGATGGTCTCCCTGGGGCCGAGACCGGCGGCGAGGACGGTGTCGTACCCCTCCCACAGCTCGGTCAGGAAGGCGGAGAGGATCTCGTCGAGCATCGATTCCTTGGAATCGAAGTGGTAGTAGAGGCTGCCGGCGAGCATGCCGGCGGCGTCGGCGATCTTGCGGACGGTGGTGGCGTTGTAGCCCTGCGCGGCGAAAACCTCGGCGGCGGTGTCGAGGAGTTCGCGGCGGCGTTCGGGCGACGCCGTCACCTGGGGCTTCTTCTTGGCCGTCGATGCGATCGGCTTGTTCGTTGGCACCCGGCCATTCTCGTCACAGGTCGCCTACGCGTGCTGACTGCTGACCGACACGGTCTCGCCCGTCATGTACGAGGAGTAGCCGCTGGCAAGGAACACGATGACGTTGGCGACCTCCCAGGGCTCGGCGTACCGGCCGAAGGCCTCGCGGGCGGTGAGTTCGGTGAGCAGCTCCTCGCTGGTGACCTTCACCAGGTGCGGGTGCATGGCCAGGCTCGGCGCGACCGCGTTGATCCGTACGCCGAACTCCGCGGCCTCCAGCGCCGAGCAGCGGGTCAGCGCCATCACCCCGGCCTTGGCGGCGGCGTAGTGGGCCTGCCCGGTCTGGGCGCGCCAGCCGACGACGGAGGCGTTGTTGACGATCACCCCGCCCGTTCCGGAGGCCTTCATCGCGCGCATCGCGGCGCGGGTGCAGCGGAAGGTGCCGTTCAGGGTGACGTCGAGGACGCGCGACCACTGGTCGTCGGTCATGTCGACGAGGTGCGCCGTGCCGCCGAGCCCGGCGTTGTTGACGACGAGGTCGAGGCGGCCGTGGAGCCGCTCGGCGAGCGCGAAGAAGGCGCCCACCTGCTCCTCGTCGGTGACGTCGCAGGGCAGGGAGGCGACCCGGTCCGCGCCGAACTCCGCGGCCAGCGCCTCCTCGCTCTCCTTGAGGCGGCGGGCGTGCGCGTCGCCGATGAGGACGCGGGCCCCCTCCTCCAGGAAGCGGCGGGCGGTGGCCCCGCCGATGCCGGCGCCGGCGGCCGCGGTGATCACGGCGCTCCGGCCGGCCAGCAGCCCGTGTCCGGACACGTACTGGGGTGCGTTGCCGATCGGGTTCACGCCCGTACCTCCTTGGGAAGGCCGAGGATGCGCTCGGCGACGATGGTGCGCTGGATCTCGTCGGAGCCGGCGTAGAGGGTGTCGGCGCGGGAGAAGAGGAAGAGCCGCTGCCAGTCGTCGAGGTCGTACGGGTCCCCGTGCGCCCCGGCCGCGAGGAGGGAGGCGGCTCCGCAGACGTCCATGGCGAGTTCGCCGAGGTCCCGGTGCCAGCGGGCCCAGTACAGCTTGGCCGTGGACGGGGCGACCCCGGGCCGCAGCGCGGAGGCGCGCATGGTCTCCAGGCCGATCCAGGCCCGCACGAGCCGGTCGCGGATCAGCGGATCGGCGATCGCCCCGTTGCGCCGCGCCAGTGCGGCCAGGTCTTCGAGCTCGCGGCGGAAGCCGACCTGCTGGCCGAGGGTGGAGACGCCGCGCTCGAAGCCGAGGGTGGCCATGGCGACGGCCCAGCCCTCTCCGGGCGCGCCGACCACGTGGGCGGCGTCGGTGCGGGCCCCGTCGAAGAAGACCTCGTTGAACTCGGAGGTCCCGGTCAGCTGCACGATGGGCCGGACCTCCACCCCGGGCTGGTCCATCGGGACCAGCAGGTAGGAGAGCCCGGCGTGCCGGCGGGAGCCGGGCTCGGTGCGGGCGACGACGAAGCACCACTGCGCCTCGTGGGCCAGGGAGGTCCAGATCTTCTGGCCGTCCACCACCCACGCGCCGTCCGTCAGGGCGGCCCGGGTGCGGATGTTCGCCAGGTCCGAGCCGGCGTCGGGCTCGCTGTAGCCCTGGCACCACAGTTCCTCCACGGCCCGGATGGGCGGCAGGAAGCGCCGCCGCTGCTCCTCGGTGCCGTGCGCGATGAGGGTGGGGCCGAGGAGCTGCTCCCCTATGTGGTTGACGCGGGCGGGCGCGTCGGCGAGCGCGTACTCCTCGTGGAAGGCGATCTGCTGCGCCGTGCTCGCGCCCCGGCCCCCGTACGCGACGGGCCAGCCCACGCAGGTCCAGCCGTGCGCCGCCATATGCCGCTCCCACGCGAGGCGTTCGGCGAAGGCCTCGTGTTCCCGGCCCGGTCCGCCGCGGCCCTTGAGGGCGGCGAACTCGCCGGTGAGGTGGGCCTTCAGCCAACTCCGAACCTCGGTGCGGAACTCCTCGACGCTGCTCATGCCCGTACGTTAACCTACCAAACACTTGTTAGGGAAGGATCAGGGATGCCCGAAGAGACGCCCGACGAAACCCCCGTGCTCTACGAGCGCCGCGGCCCGGTCGCGTACGTGACCATGAACCGCCCCCGGTACCGCAACGCCCAGAACAGCGCGATGACCTACGCCCTCGACGACGCCTTCTACCGGGCCGCCGACGATCCCGCGGTCAAGGTCCTCGTCCTGGCCGGGGCCGGCGAGCACTTCTCGGCGGGCCACGACATCGGCACCCCCGAACGCGACGCGCACCTGCCCTTCGAACGCCGGGCGGGCCTGTGGTGGGACCACTCCCAGCGCTCCGGAGCCGAATCCCGCTTCGCCCGCGAATCCGAGGTCTACCTCGGCATGTGCCGGCGCTGGCGCGAACTGCCCAAGCCCGTCATCGCCTCCGTCCACGGCGCCTGCGTGGCCGGCGGGCTGATGCTCGCCTGGGTCTGCGACCTGATCGTGGCCAGCGAGGACGCCTTCTTCGCCGACCCCGTCGTCCGCATGGGCATCCCGGGCGTCGAGTACTTCGCCCACCCCTGGGCCATGCCCCCGCGCATCGCCAAGGAGTTCCTCTACACCGGCGACCGGATGCCCGCCCGCCGGGCCCACGAGATCGGCATGGTCAACCGCGTCGTCGAGCGGACCGAACTGGCCGCGGCCACCGACCGGCTCGCCCTGCGCATCGCCGAGATGCCCTCCTTCGGACTCGCCCTCACCAAGCGGGCCGTCAATCAGGCCGAGGACCTCCAGGGCCTGCACACCGGCATGGACTCCGTCTTCGGCCTGCACCACCTCGCCCACGCCCACAACGCCGAGACGGCGGCGGACTCGCTCGGCGGCATGAACATCGCCGCCATGAAGGAGGCGAACAGCTGATGGACCTGAACCACGCGGCCGACGTGGAGGCCTTCCGGGCCGAGGCGCGCGCCTGGCTCGCCGCCCACGTGCCCGCCACCCCCCTGCCCTCGCTGGAGACCCGCGTGGGCTTCGCAGCCCACCGGGAATGGGAGGCGCTCCTGCACTCCGCCCGCTGGTCGGTGGTCTCCTGGCCCGAGGAGTACGGCGGCCGCGGCGTCGGCATCGAGCACTGGCTGGTCTTCGAGGAGGAGTACTGGGCCGCCGGCGCACCCGGCCGGGTCTCGCAGAACGGCATCAACCTGCTCGCCCCCACCCTCTTCGACCACGCCACCGAGGAACAGCGCGCCCGCATCCTGCCCTCCATGGCCAGTGGCGCGACGATCTGGGCCCAGGCCTGGTCCGAGCCCGAATCCGGCTCCGACCTCGCCTCCCTCACCTCCCGCGCGGTGCGCACCGAGGGCGGCTGGCTGCTCACCGGGCAGAAGACCTGGTCCTCACGGGCCGCCTTCGCCGACCGGGCCTTCGGCATCTTCCGCACCGACCCCGACGCCCCCAAACCCCACCAGGGCCTCACCTACCTGATGTTCGACCTGCACGCCCCCGGGGTCACCGTGCGGCCCATCGGCCGCCTCGACGGCAAGCCCGCCTTCGCGGAGCTCTTCCTCGACGAGGTCTACGTCCCCGACGCGGACGTCATCGGGGAACCCGGCCAGGGCTGGCGGATCGCCATGTCCACCACCGGCAACGAGCGCGGACTGACCCTGCGCGCCCCCGGCCGCTTCCTCGCCGCGGCCGACCGGCTCGTGGACCTGTGGCGGAGCCACGGGGACCCCGCCGACACCGCCCTGCGCGACCGGGTCGCCGACGCGGTCGTCGGAGCCCGCGCCTACCAGCTCTTCACCTGGGCCAACGCCTCCCGCTTCGCCGCCGGGGAGACGATCGGCGCCGAGTCCAGCCTGAACAAGGTGTTCTGGTCCCAGTACGACATCGCCCTGCACGAGAGCGCCCTCGACCTGCTGGGCCCCGACGCGGAACTCGCCGACGGGGAATGGGCCGAGCCGTGGATCTTCTCCCTCGCCGGCCCCATCTACGCGGGAACCAACGAGATCCAGCGCGACATCATCGCCGAGCGGCTGCTCGGCCTCCCGAAGGGCCGCCGCTGATGCGCTTCCTGCCGTCCGAGGAACAGTCCGACTTCGCCCGCACCCTGCGCACCCTGCTCGCCGCCTCCGACGTCCCGGCGGCGGTACGGGCCTGGGGCGCGGGCGACCACACCCCGGGCAAGGCCCTGTGGGCGCGGCTCGCCGCCACCGGACTGTTCGCCCTCGCGGCCGACGAGGCCCACGAGGGCATGGGCCTGCTCCCGGCGGAGATGGCCTTCGGATACGTGGAGCTGGGCCGCGCCGGGGTCCCCGGCCCGGTGGTGGAAACGGCGGCCGCCGCCGTACTCCTGACCCGGCTCGGCGACGGAACACTGGCCAAGCGGTTCCTCCCCGGACTCGTGGCGGGAGAGACCTCGGCCACCCTCACCCTGCCCGGCGGGGGCCCGTACGCCCTCGACACCGACGCGGCCACCCACCTCTTCACGGTCTCCCCGGCCGGGGAGCTCCGCCTCGCCCCCGGCGCCGGACCGCTGCGCACCTCCACCGACCCCGCCCGCCGCCTCGCCCTCCCCGACGGCGGCGGCGAACTCCTCGCCACCGGCCCGGCGGTCACCGCCGCGGCCCGGGACGCCGCCGACTGGGCCCGGCTGCTCACCGCCGCCCAGTGCCTCGGCACCGGCGAGGCCCTTCTCGCCCGCACCGTGGAGTACGCGAAGCAGCGCACGCAGTTCGGTACCGCGATCGGCGGCTTCCAGGCGGTGAAGCACCGGCTCGCCGACACCCTGCTCGGCCTGGAGTTCGCCCGGCCGCTGCTCTGGGCCGCCGCGCTCTCCCTGGACCCCGGGGAGGTCGCGGCGGCCAAGCTGACCGCGGGCGAAGCGGCGTACGCGGCCGCGCTGACCGCCCTCCAGCTCCACGGAGCCGTCGGCTACACCGAGGAACTCGACCTCTCCCTGTGGCTGCGCAAGGCCCGCCCGCTGCGCGACGCCTGGGGAAGCCCCGCGCAGTGCCGGGCGGCGGTGCTTCAGGAGCGGCTGCGGTAGAAGGCCGCCGACACGGCGTTCACCACCACGATCACCGCGAACCACAGGACCGGCAGCCGCTGCCCGAGCGCGACCAGCGCCAGGGCGGCGGCGCCGAACACCACCGCCTTCACCCGAGCTGCCGGGGCGGAACCCACCACTCCGCGCCGGGCCGTCTCAGATGACGGCCACGCTGAGGGTGACCAGGTACGGCTCCTCCACCACTCCGTCCGGGAACGCCGGAGCCAGCCGCTGCCGCTCGGCGTCCAGGAACTCCCGGGTGCCGGCCTCGCCGAGCAGCAGGAACGCGGAGTGGCTGGCCAGGTTCGCCAGGTGCGCCTCCAGCGGGATCCGCCGGGACCACGGGACGGTCGTCGTGGCGAAACCGGAGGCAAGGCCGCGCGGGAGCGTGCGGTAGCCCAGCGTCTGGGCGGTCCCGCCCACCGCACCGGCCCCGCCCGCGACCGCGCCGCCCGGGCCGTCCGCCCCGAAGAAGGCGCGGATCCGCTCGCCCTGCGCCGCGACCCAGCCGGCCGACTCGTCCAGATCGTTCCACCAGATCGCCAGCGCCCCGCCGGGCTTCAGCACCCGGCGGGCCTCCGGCACGGACCGCGCCGGATCCGTCCAGTGCCAGGCCTGGGCGTACGTCAGGAAGTCGAAGGCGGCCCCGGCCAGCGGCAGCCGGTCCCCGTCCCCGCGCACGAGCGGGATCCCCGGCCGGGTGCGCCGGAACTCCGCGGCCATCCCGTCCCCGGGCTCCACCGCCACCACCTCGGCCCCCCGGGCGTGCATCGGCGCCGTCCCGATCCCGGTCCCCGCACCCACGTCGGCGACCCGGGCCCCGGCGAACCGGCGCCCGGCCAGCTCCTCGACCGCGTCGTACAGCGCCTCGGGATAACCGGGCCGGTGCCGCCCGTAGAGAGCGGCGGCACCGTCGAAGGACCGCGCCCGGGAGCGGGGAGCCGTCCGCGTCGGCTGGGTTGTCATGAAGCCATTCTTTTCGACCGGGCCCGTCCAGGCCAGCCCTCCGGGGCCGGGCTCACGCGGCGCGGACCAGCCCCGCCTCGTAGGCGAGGATCGCGGCCTGGGTGCGGTTGGAGAGGTCGAGCTGCGTCAGGATCCGGGAGACGTACGTCTTCACGCTCGCCGGGGACAGGTGCAGCGCCTGCGCTATCTGCAGGTTCGTGCGGCCCTCGCCGACCAGGGCGAGGACGTCGCGCTCGCCGGGGGACAGGGTGGAGAGCTGCTCCGCGTGGTCGGGCGTGCCGGTGCGGGTGTCCGCCCGTTCCAGGAGGACCCGCATCACCCCGGGGGCCAGCGCGCTGCCGCCCGCCGCGACCGTACGGATGCCGGCGAAGAGCTCCTCGGGGCGCAGGTCCTTCAGCAGGAACCCGGCCGCCCCGGCCCGCAGCGCGTCCAGGACCAGGTCGTCCGCCGTGTACCCGGTGAGGACGAGCACGCGCGGAGGCTCCGGCAGACGCAGCAGCTGCACGGTGGCCTCCAGGCCGTCGACCTTCGGCATGACCAGGTCCATCAGCACCACGTCCGGCCGGTACGTGCGCGCCAGCGGTACGGCCTCGGCCCCGTCGGCGGCCTCCGCGACCACCTCGATGTCGGGCGCGCTCGCGAGCAGGGTCACCAGTCCCGACCGTATGAGGCCCTGGTCGTCGACCACCATCACGCGGATCGTCATGTGACCCACCTCCCCTGAATCCCCGTCTCTGTGCGGACATTACCGGCATACCGGGACTTAAGGCCCGTCAACCCTCCTTCCCCAGTCCCCTTTTGCTGTCCCGCTTGTCCTCTTTCGGCGACTTCGAGGACCCCCCGTCCTCCCGGACGGTGGATACCGAGGCGGAACGCACCACCGCTCCACCCGGTGCACCGGCCTCCGCACATGTCCCCGACGTCAGGAACCCCGCATGTCTTTCCCCTCTGCCCGCACCCTCGCCGGTCTCGTCGTCGCCGGTATCGCCGCACCCGCCGCCGTGGGTCTCGTGGCACAGCCCGCGTCCGCCGCGTCGGTCGGCACGTGGGACAAGGTCGCCCAGTGCGAGTCCACCAGCGACTGGAGCATCGACACCGGCAACGGCTACTACGGCGGCCTGCAGTTCTCCTCCGGCACCTGGGCGGAGTTCGGCGGCCGGCAGTACGCCCCCCAGGCCGACCAGGCCACCAAGGCGCAGCAGATCGCCGTCGCCGAGAAGGTCCTGGCGACCCAGGGCCCCGGCGCCTGGCCCTCCTGCGGCAAGCTCGCCGGCCTCCAGCGCGGCGGCCCGGCCCCCGAGGCACCGGAAGCTCCCGAAGCTCTTGCCGGGGGCGCCGGCACCTCGACCGCGAACAAGAACGGCGACGCCGCCCCGAAGGCCCGGGGCGCGAACGCCTACACCGTCGCCGCCGGCGACACCCTCGGCACCATCGGCTCGGAACTCGGCGTCAGCTGGCAGACCCTCTACTCCGAGAACCGCTCGGTGATCGGGTCCGACCCCGACGTGATCTTCCCGGGCCAGCGCCTCGCGTACGGCTCCGGCGGCTCCGCCGACTCCGGCAGCAGCACCCCGGCCGCCGCGCCGAAGCCGGCCGGCAAGACGAGCTCCTCCAGCTCCTCGGAATCCTCCGAGAGCAGTGCCAAGGGCAGCTCCAAGAGCAGCGGCGCCGAGGGCGTACTGCCCGTCTCGGGCGGCAGCATCTCCGCCCGCTACCACCAGGCGGGCGGCTGGGCCGCCGGCTACCACACCGGCATCGACTTCGCGGTGTCCACCGGCACCCCGGTCCGGGCCGCGGCCGCGGGCACCGTAGTCTCCTCCGGCTGGCAGGGCGCGTACGGCAACGCCGTGGTCATCAAGCACGACGACGGCCGCTACACCCTGTCCGCCCACCTCTCCTCGGCGACCGCCTCCGAAGGCGAGCGGGTCTCCGCCGGCGAGCAGATCGGCCGCTCCGGCAACACCGGCAACTCCACCGGCCCGCACCTCCACTTCGAGGTCCGCTCCAGCAACAGCTACGGCGCCGACGTCAACCCGGTCACCTGGCTGAACGGCCTCGGCGTCTCCCTGTAGCCGCGAACCGGCTCAACACGTCCCCCCGGGATGCCCCTTCGGCGGAAGAAGGGCAACCTGGGGGGACGTTCTGGTGTGTTCTGCGCATTTCCATGCGCAGGCGGGGGAGGGGTGGAGTCATGCAGGCCGTGCCCGGTCGCGCCGGACAGCTGCTGGAACGGGGTCTGCGCACCCTGACCGGGGAGAGCAGCGGGGCGCCCGACCCGGTGCGGGCCCACCGCACCGACCTCTGGCTCGCCCTGGCCTGCGGACTGCTCACCACCCTCAACCTCCACGACGTCCACCGCTTCGGCTTCGTCACCGACTACCCCACGAGCCTGGCCGTCGGCTGGCTCGCGGCCCTCTCCCTGCTCTGGCGCCGCTCCCACGCCTGGCTCCCGGCCCTCGTGGCCACCGCCGCCACCCTGATCTCCGACGACCGGGGCCCCCTGGTCTTCGGCGCCTACGCCCTGGCCGCGTACGGCAGGGCCCACCGCTGGGGCGGGATCCTGCTGATGGCCCTCGTCTACGCCGCCACCCGCGACGTGATCCTGCCGCTCGGCTACGCGGGACGCGACCCCGCCTCCTTCGTCCTCGGCTCCATCCTCGTGCCCGCCCTGTACGGGGAGACCGTGCGGCGCAACCGGCACGTCATGACCGCACTGCGCGAGCGGGCCCGCCAGGCCCACGCCGCCGTGGACCAGGCGGCCGATCTGGCCGTCGTCCAGGAACGCACCCGTTTGGCCCAGCGCACCCACGACGGGCTCGGCCACCGCCTCACCGCCCTCACCCTGCAGGCCGCCGCCCTGCGCCTGGACGCCGGGGCCGACCCCCGGGTCCGGGAGGCCGCCGGAGCCGTGGAGGAATCGGCGCGGGCCGCGATGGCCGAGGTCAGGGAGGTGCTGGACATGCTGACCGACCCCGCGGGCAGCCGCGCGTACACCTCGCCCGTGGACGTGGGCCGCTTCCTCGGCTCCCTGGCCCGGAACATGCGGGCCACCGGCATGGAGATCACCCACCACACCCGGCCCGGCCTGGGCGCCTTCCCCGCGGCCGACGGGCGGCTCCTGCTGCGGATCGCCCGCGAGGGCCTCACCAACGCGGCGAAGTACGCCCCCGGCTCCGCCGTCCGGATGAATCTGTACGCCCAGGACGGGGAGGTCCGCCTCGACGTGGTCAACACCGCCCCGGAGGGGGAGCGGATCGTCCTCGACTCCGGCGGCATGGGCATTCCGGGGCTCCGGCAGGCCCTCACGGAGGTGGGCGGCAACCTGCGCGCCGGACCCACCCAGGACGGAGGTCACATGCTCGCGGCGACACTCCCCGACCGACGTGTGCTAGCTTAGAGCTCGTTGCAGTTGTGGTACCCATGAACTTTATGTGCGCCTGACGGGATTGCTCCGACAGGCGCTTTTATTGTTTTGCCGGAATCTCCGGATGGGGCCCTTTGCCGCCTATTCAGGAGATTCAAAAATGGCACTTGGCACCGTGAAGTGGTTCAACTCGGAAAAGGGCTTCGGCTTCATCGAGCAGGACGGTGGCGGCCCGGACGTCTTCGCCCACTACTCGAACATCGCCACCCAGGGCTTCCGTGAGCTCAACGAGGGCCAGCGCGTGTCCTTCGACGTCACCCAGGGCCAGAAGGGCCCCCAGGCGGAGAACATCCTCCCCGCCTAAGGCAGTCAGCACGCCGGGGTCCGCACCGAGTAGGTGCGGGCCCCGGCTTGTCTGCTGTTTCGCACCATTTGATTGCAGTGCCTTAGTAGTACCTGCCGGTTTCAGGAGGGCTTTCCCGCATGACCAGCTCCAGCTCCGCACGACCCAGCCGCCGCCCCACCCGGGGTCGAGGTGCGGCCCAGGGACGTCCGAAGGCTGGCGCGGGACGGCAGAAGTCCGCCCCCGTAGCCAGGCCCCAAGAATTCACCATGCCCGAACCGCTGACCCCGGCCCTGCCGCCGGTGGACGCGTTCGGAGACATGGACATGCCCGAGGCGCTGCTGAAGACCCTCGCCGCCCAGGGCGTCACCGAGCCGTTCCCGATCCAGGCCGCGACCCTGCCGAACTCCCTCGTCGGCCGTGACCTGCTCGGCCGCGGCCGCACCGGCTCCGGCAAGACGCTGGCCTTCGGCCTGGCCCTGCTGGCCCGCACCGCCGGCCGCCGCGCCCAGCCGAAGCAGCCGCTGGCCCTGGTCCTCGTACCGACCCGCGAGCTCGCGCAGCAGGTCACCGACGCCATGTCCCCGTACGCCACGGCCGTCAACCTGCGGATCACGACCGTCGTCGGCGGCATGTCGATCAACCGGCAGTCCGGCGCCCTGCGCCGCGGCGCCGAGGTGCTCGTCGCCACCCCCGGCCGCCTGAAGGACCTCATCGACCGCGGTGACGCCGACCTCTCCCAGGTCTCCATCACCGTCCTCGACGAGGCCGACCAGATGACCGACATGGGCTTCATGCCGCAGGTCACCGCCCTGCTCAAGCAGGTCCAGCCCGAGGGCCAGACCATGCTGTTCTCGGCGACCCTCGACAAGAACATCGACAAGCTCGTCAAGATGTTCCTCACCGACCCGGTCGCCTTCTCCGTCGACCCGTCCGCCGGTGCGGTCAGCACGATGGAGCACCACGTCCTGTACGTCATGGACGAGACCGACAAGAAGGCCGTGGCCACGCGCATAGCCGCTCGCGACGGCCGGGTGATCATGTTCGTCGACACCAAGCGCGGGGTCGACCGCATGGTCAAGAAGCTCCTCGCCGACGGCGTCCGCGCCTCCGGCCTGCACGGCGGCCGCTCGCAGCCGCAGCGCAACCGGACCCTCGACTGGTTCAAGACGGGCGAGGTCACCGCGCTGGTCGCCACCAACGTGGCCGCGCGAGGCATCCACATCGACGACCTCGACCTCGTCGTCAACGTGGACCCGCCGACCGACCACAAGGACTACCTGCACCGCGGCGGCCGCACCGCCCGCGCCGGTGAGTCCGGCAGCGTCGTCACCCTGGTCCTGCCCGACCAGAAGCGCGACATGACCCGCCTGATGTCGGACGCCGGGATCTCCCCGCGCACCGCGCAGATCAAGTCCTCCGACGAGGAGCTCGCGCGCATCACCGGCGCCAAGGAGCCCTCGGGCATCCCGGTCGTCATGGAGGTGCCGCAGGCCACCCCGCCGCGCCAGCGCTCCACCGGCCAGGCCGGCGGCTCCGGCGGCGGCGCGCGCCGCCGCTCGGGCGGCCCGCGCACCGGCTCCGGCACGGGCGCGGCTCCGGCCGCCGGGGGCGGCCGCGGCCGTCGCACCGGTGGCGGCGCCGCCGGGCAGGCTCCGGCCTCCGGCTCCGGCCAGGCCCGCCGCGGCGGGCAGGGCGGACAGGGCGGCGCCACGGGCGGCTCCGGCGAGCGCGGCCGTCGTACCGGCGGTGCCCCCGCCGGCGGTGCGGCCGCGGCTTCGGCCCGCAGCCGGGTGGGTGGCGCCGGCCAGGGCCGCCGCCGCTCCGCCTGATCCGGACGATCTCGTACGCACCCCTGCGCCGGGCGGCACACGCCGCCCGGCGCAGGGGTGTTTTCGGCTGCCTAGCGGACCATCTTCGCCTGGAGCTTCGCCAGGGTCCGCAGATCCAGGCCGAGGCCCTCGGTGAGGTAGCCGTAGAGGCTGCCGTAGTCGGCCTCCATCTGCGCGGTCGCCGCGTCCAGATAGGTCTGGCGGACCTCCTGGAGCGGGATCAGCAGATCGGGGTTCTGCATCCGGCCGGACGCCTTGAGCCCCGCCCGCACCTGGGCGTCGTACGCCGCGCGGAAGGTGTTCGAGGCCAGGTAGTCCCGCTCGGCCGTGGCCTTGGGGACGGCCAGGGCGTTCAGCAGGAGGTAGCTCATCCAGCCCGTCCGGTCCTTGCCCGACGTGCAGTGGTACAGCAGCGGGCCCTGGTTGCCGTCGGCGATGTCGCGGAGGGTGGCCGCGAACTGCGCCCGGTTCTCGGGACTGGTCACGAACGCGCGGTAGACCTCGCGCATGTACGCCTCGGCGCGGCCGCCGCCGAGCATCTGCTCCTGCTTCACGGGATCACCGCTGCCGATCGCGGACAGCAGCAGCCCGTACAGACCGTTGTCGTTGACCGGGCGGGCGGTGGAGGCCAGACCGGCGGGAAGCTTGTCGGCCCCGTCGTACTGCACCTCCATCGGGATGCGGAAGTCGAGGACCTTCGTGAGGCCCAGACCACCGACGGCCGTGATGTCCGGGGCGGTCAGCTTGCCCAGCGCGTCGGCGCGGTAGACCAGTCCCTGACGAACCTGGCCTCCCGTCCACGTGCGGTAGCCACCGAGGTCGCGGACGTTGACCGCGCCCTGCAGGGGGATCTGGCGGATCGGTTCCGTCGACTGCGTGTGCCAGGGGTGACGCGAGGCGGCGGCACTGCCGGCCGGCGCGGCGTACGCGGCGGCGGGCAGGGTCCCGATGGCGAGGGCGGAAGCGAGCACCGCGGTCGCCAGGCGGATTCGTGCACGGCTCATCTGGGGCAACTCCTGTAACGGAGAAGGGGGATCACCCTGGTGGTGGCAGGGTGCCGAGCGGGTGCGGGGGGAGGGGGACACGCTGTGGGGGAGTGGGGGCGTTCAGCCGTTCCAGCACGGCGTACGCCTCGGCCATGACGCGGGTGACGAGCTCCGCACAGGACGGAAGGTCCTCGATCACGCCCGCGACCTGGCCCGATGCCATGACACCGAGGTCCGTACGGCCCTCGACCATGGACGCCTTGAGGAGCATGGGGGTGTTCGCGGCGAGCAGCACCTGGCTCCAGGACAGGTCCTTGCCGTGTTTCATCGCGAGGCCGTCCCGGATCATCTCCGCCCAGGACAGGCCCGACAGTTTCTTGAAGCCGGCCGCGTGCCGCACCGCCTTGGCCAGCGCCCTCGCCCGCCCGGACCGCTCCAGGGAGGCGACCAGCTCGCTGCGCAGCATCCGGTGCGGGAGCCCGTCCACGGCCGTGGTGACGGTGACGTCCTTCACGCCCGCCTTCAGGTACTCGGCCTTCACCGCGTCCGGGACCGTCGAATCGGAGGTCAGCAGGAACCGGGTGCCCATGGCGATGCCCGCGGCCCCGTAGGCCAGCGCCGCCACCAGACCGCGGCCGTCGCTGAAACCGCCCGCCGCGATCACCGGGATGTCCACCGCGTCGACCACCTGCGGCAGCAGCACGGTCGTGGCCACGTCACCGGTGTGCCCGCCGCCCTCGCCGCCCTGCACGATCACCGCGTCCGCGCCCCACGCGGCCACCTTCTCGGCGTGCCGGCGGGCCCCGATCGAGGGGATCACCACCACGCCCGCGTCCTTGAGCCGCGCGATCAGCTCCCTGGACGGGGCGAGCGCGAAGGAGGCCACCCGGACGCCCTCGTCGATGATCAGCTGCGCCCGCTCGGCCGCGTCCCCGGCGTCCGCGCGCAGATTGACCCCGAAGGGGGCGTCCGTACGGGACTTGACCTCGTGGACCGCCGACCGCAGCTGGTCCATCGTCATGGTCGCCGAGGCCAGGATGCCGAGCGCGCCCGCATTGGCCGCCCCCGACACCAGGCGGGGACCGGCCACCCAGCCCATGCCCGTCTGCACGATCGGGTGCTCGACCCCGACCAGTTTGGTGAATGCCGTCTCCATCGGCTCAGACCCGCACTTCGCGGTCGCGCAGCCCCTTGGGGTCGATGACCTCGCGGATCAGCCGCAGCTCCTCCGCCGTCGGCTCACGCGTGTACGGGACCTCCTCGGGGAGGTCCAGCTCGAAGCCGGTGGCCGCCCGGACCTGCTCCACCGTGACCCCGGGGTGCAGGGAGGCCAGGCGCATGGCGTGGTCCGGGCCGCCGAAGTCGAAGACGCCCAGATCGCTGACCACCCGGGGGAGGCGGTGGAAGCGGGTCACCCCGGCCGCCTCCGCACGGTCGTAGCCCACGCCGCTCACCATGTCGACGCGCTCGACGAACACCCGGGTGGAGTGCTTGGGGATCCAGTAGCTCACCGGATTGTTCAGGGTGTTCACCGGGGCGCCGCGCACCCCGAGGAGCTGGCGGGCCGGCTGCTCCCAGTCGCCGATGCAGGAGATGTTCTGGTTGCCGAACCGGTCGATCTGGCTGGCGCCCATCATCACGTGCCGGCGCCCTCCGGTGACCATCGTCAGGTGGCGGCGGTAAGGGAGCCAGCCCTCGGCCGAGCCGTCGAGCCCGACCAGCATGGCTTCGCCGTCGGTCAGCAGCAGGTCGGGGGAGAAGGTCCGCTTCGCGAGGCGGGCCCCGAAGGAGGGCACCAGGCCCATCGGGCTGGCCAGCACCTCGCCGTTGTCCCGCCAGGCCTCGGCGCAGGCGATCACGCAGTACTCGGCGCGGGTGACCGCGGCCGCGGTCGTCGTGGGGGGCGTGCTCACCGGCGTGCTCACTTCTGCTCCTCGTGCCAGGCCTGGACGGCCGACTGGTAGGCGTGCTCGCTGCCGCCGGAGAGGAAGCGCTCGGCGAACTCGGGCCAGGGGGTGGTCGCGTACAGCTTCTGGAAGGCCTCGTCGCGGTCGTAGTCGGGGGCGCAGGAGGTGAAGTGCGCGCCGTTCGGGGTCTCCACGACCCCGGTGACCGAGTGGCGGCTGACCAGGAGGGACTGCGGAGGCCCGGACTTGGCGAGCTCCGCGGTCTCCACGAGCTGCTCGCAGGAGACGTACGCCTCGTCGGCGGCCTCGCAGAAGAGGTCGTCGAAGTACGGGTCCGGGCCCAGGTACTGGGCGTTGCCGAGCCGGTCCGCGCGGTTGAGGTGGACCAGGGCGGCGTCCATGCGCAGGGCGGGGACCGCCACGAACTCCTCCCCGTCGGCGTACGGGGAGGTGACGGTGCGCAGTTCGGGGTTGACGCGCATGACGTCGGAGCCGAGGCCGGCGCGGACGGGCAGGAAGGGCAGCCGGTTGGCGGCCGCGTGCAGGCCCCACATGAACATGGCCTCGTCGAGCTCGGTGAGGGCGAAGGCGCGGCTCTCGCGGGCGGCCCGGTAGTGCGGTTCCAGCGGGATGGAGTCGAGGGTGACGAAGGGGGTGACCAGCTTGCGGATCCGGCCCGCGGCGGCGAGCAGGCCGACGTCGGGGCCGCCGTACGAGATCACGGTGAGATCGGTGATCTCGGAGCGGAGCAGTGCCCGCACCAGGGCCATGGGCTTGCGGCGCGAACCCCAGCCGCCGATGCCGAGGGTCATTCCGCTGCTGAGGCGGCCGACCGCCTCCTCGGGGGTCATGCTCTTGTCGGTCATGCCGATTCCGCCTTTGCGTCCGTCTTCGCGTCCGTCTTCGCGTCCGTGCTGCCGCTGCCGAAGGTGTCGCGGACCCGGTCGGCCACGCCGCTGAGGTTGGCCTCGAAGGTGAAGCCCTGCTCGAAGCGGTAGCTGCGGCGCACGTCCACGGGGTCGATGCCGTTGATGGCCGCCTTGGCGAGCCGGATGAGGTAGCCGTCCTTCCTCGCGATCTCGGCGGCCAGCTCCAGGGCGGCCGCCCGCAGCTCGGCGCTCGGCACCACCTTCCACACCGAGCCGTGCGCGTGCAGTTCGGCGGCGGTGGCGGTGCGCGAGGTGTAGTACAGGGTCCGCATGAGGTGCTGCGGGACGAGCCGGGCCAGGTGGGTGGCGGCCCCGAGGGCGCCCCGGTCCAGCTCCGGCAGTCCGAAGGTGGCGTCCTCGGAGGCCACGATGGCGTCGGCGTTGCCGACCAGGCCGATCCCGCCGCCGAGGCAGAAGCCGTTCACGGCCGCCACGACCGGCACCTCGCACTCGTAGACGGCGGCGAAGGCCTCGTAGCAGCCCCGGTTGGCGCCGATGAGCGAGGCGTGGCCGGTGTCGCGCTGCATCTCCTTGATGTCGACGCCGGCGTTGAAGCCGCGGCCCTCGGCGGCCAGCACCACGCACCGCACCTCCGGGTCGCGGCCGGCCGCGCGCAGGGCGTCGGCCAGGTCGTACCAGCCCTGCACGGGCAGTGCGTTGACGGGCGGGAAGTCGACTGTGACGAGTGCGATGCCCTTGTCGGGGCTTGAGGTGGAGACACCCATGAGCGGATCAGCTACCTTTCCACCAAACATTTGTTAGGTGAGGAAGGTAGCAGCCGATGGAGCTCAACGGGAGGGTTGTCGTCGTCACCGGCGGAACCCGGGGCGTCGGCGCCGGGATCGCGCGGTCGTTCCTCGCGGCGGGAGCCGAAGTCGTCGTCTGCGCGCGCCGGCCGCCTGAGGAACCGGTGACGGTGGAGGGCCGCGCGGCGTCGTTCACCGCCGTCGACCTGCGCAATCCGGCCGCCGTGCAGGACTTCTTCGGCGCGGTGGCCCGCCGTCACGGGCGGCTCGACTGCCTGGTGAACAATGCCGGCGGGACCCCGTACCGGCTGCTGGGGGAGGGCGAGGCCGAGCGCCACGCACGGGTCGTCGAGCTCAACCTGATCGCCCCGATGACCGCCTCGGTCGCCGCGTACCCCTGGCTGAAGGAGGCGCGGGGCTCGATCGTCATGATCGGCAGCGTCAGCGGGACCCGGCCCTCGCCGGGCACGGCGGCCTACGGGGCTGCGAAGGCCGGCCTGGAGAACCTGGCCCGCTCCATGGCCGTGGAGTGGGCCCCCGAGGTACGGGTCAACTCGCTGGTCCTGGGCATGGTGCGGACCGAGCTGTCGCACCTGCACTACGGCGACGAGGCGGGCATCGCGGCGGTCGGCGCGACCGTCCCGCTGGGACGGCTGGCGGAGCCCTCCGACGTGGGGGACGCGGCGGTCTTCCTAGCCTCGGACCGGGCGGCGTACGTGAGCGGGGCGAGCCTGCTCGTGCACGGGGGCGGCGAGCGCCCGGCGTTTTTGGATGCGGCAACTGCGAACAAGGAGAGCTGACATGGGACTTGCCGAAGGCCGTGTGGTCATCGTGACGGGCGCCGGACGGGGGCTGGGCCGCGCCCACGCGCTGGCCTTCGCGGCGGAGGGGGCACGGGTCGTGGTCAACGACCTGGGGGTCGGCCTGGACGGGCTCCCGGCGGCGGACAGCCCGGCGGCGCTCGTGGTCGAGGAGATCCGGGCGGCGGGCGGGGAGGCGGTCGCGCACGGCGGCGACATCGCCACGACGGAGGGTGCGGCCTCGCTGGTCGAGACGGCCGTCTCGGCCTTCGGGCGGCTGGACACCCTGATCAACAACGCCGGGTTCCTGCGCGACCGCATGCTCGTGAACCTCGACGAGGACGACTGGGACGCCGTGATGCGGGTGCACCTCAAGGGGCACTTCCTGCCGCTGAAGCACGCGGCGGCGTACTGGCGGGCGGAGGCGAAGGAAGGCCGGCAGGTTGCCGCGCGGGTGGTCAACACCTCGTCGGGGGCAGGGCTGCTGGGGTCGGTCGGACAGGGCAACTACAGCGCGGCCAAGGCGGGCATCCTGGGGCTGACCCTGGTGTCGGCGGCGGAGATGGGCCGGTACGGGGTCCAGGTCAACGCCATCGCCCCGGCCGCACGGACCCGGATGACGGAGCAGGCCTTCGCGGAGACCATGGCCGCCCCCGAGCCCGGCGCCTTCGACGCGATGGCCCCCGAGAACGTGTCCCCGCTGGTGGTCTGGCTGGGCTCCGACGCCTCGGCCGGGGTCACGGGCCGGGTCTTCGAGGCGGAGGGCGGCCGCATCACGGTCATGGAGGGCTGGCGGCCCGGCCCGACGGTGGACCTGGGCGCGCGGTGGACTCCGTCGGAGGCGGGGGAGACGGCGGCGAAGCTCCTCGCTGAATCGGAGCGGCCGCAGCCGGTGTACGGGGCCCGTTGAGGGGGAGTTGCGTGATTCGGGTCACCGGTGGGCGGTGGCCTGGTTACGCTCGGCTACGGACCTGAACGGACGCCGCAGGGCGTGAACTTGGGGGTGGCCGCCTCGTGGTCAACATTCGCGATCTCGATCCCAGCGCGTCTCCGCTGGACTACTACGGCTCCGAGCTGCGGCGCTTGCGGGAAGCCGCCGGGCTGAAACAGGGGCAGCTGGGCGACATCATCTTCTGCGCGGCGTCGCTGATCGGGCAGATCGAGACGGCGAGGAAAGTGCCGACGCGGGAGTTCTCGGAACGGGTGGACGCGGCGCTCGGGACTGGCGGGGTGTTCTCGCGGTTGGTGGGGCTTGTGCTGCGGAGTCAGTTGCCGGCGTGGTTCCAGGCGTTCGCTGAGATGGAGGCGAAGGCGACCTACATCTCCAGCTTCCAGGCGCAGTTGGTGTACGGGTTGTTGCAGACGGAAGAGTACGCGCGGGCGGTGCTCCACGCGGGGTGGTCGGACAAGCTTGATGAGGCGGTGGCCGCAAGGATGGAGCGCCAGCGAATTCTGAAGAGGGAGCGCCCACCTCTGGTGTGGGTTGTACTGGACGAAGGTGTGTTGCACCGGCCGTTCGGGAGTCGCGAGGTCATGCGGAGCCAGCTCCTTCACTTGTTGGAGTTCGGGGACCGACGTGAGGTGCGAATCCAGGTGCTCCCATTCACTGCCGGGCAACACCCGGCAACAGTGGGGTCATTCACCGTCCTACGGTTCGAACGGGATCCGGACGTCCTCTACGCCGAGAGTTATGGCTTGGCCAACGTGACGGCCAATCCGGAAACGGTCAGGGACTGTGCGCACCGTTACGATCACCTGCAGGCCGCGGCCCTGTCCGTGGAGCAGTCTGCGGCGCTGATCGCCCGCGTACGGGAGGAACGTTATGGGGACCATCAAGAACCTGACAGGCGCGTCGTGGCGTAAGTCCAGCTACAGCGGAGGCACCGGCGGCGAGTGCGTCGAGTGTGCCCCCCTCGGCTCCGCCGCCTGGCGCAAGGCTTCGTACAGCGGCAACACCGGCGGTGACTGCGTAGAGGTCTCGGCCCAGCCCTGCCTCGTCGCCGTGCGGGACTCCAAGAACCCCGAAGGCCCCGCCTTCACCGTCGGCCACGCCGCCTTCGCCGCCTTCGTCGGCACCCTGTAGTCGCACAGCGATACACGCGGGCCGGGACCTGAAAAAGGTCCCGGCCCGCACTCGTTCCCGCTCAGCGGGAACACGCCCTCCCGTCCGCGCCCCGGCCCCGCCTACCGTCTGCCGCACCACACACCACCGCAGCCGGGAGGACCCCATGCTCGACGACCGGCGCCGGCGCGAAGCCGCTGACCTGCTGCGCACGGCAGAGCTCCGGCGGACCCCCGTACGGCCCCTGACCGAGCTCCACGCGGGCATCGACGTGCAGGACGCGTACGAGATCCAGCTCCTCGCCATCCGCGGCCGTCTCGCCGACGGCGACCGGATCACCGGCCACAAGGTCGGCCTGTCGTCCCCCGTGATGCAGGCCATGATGGGCGTCGACGAACCCGACTACGGACACCTGCTGGCGAGCATGGAGCTGCGCCAGGACACCCCCGTCCCCGCCGCCGCGTACATCGCTCCGCGCGTCGAGGTCGAGGTCGGCTTCGTGCTCGGCGCCGACCTGCCCGGCGAGGGCTGCACCGTCGCCGACGTGCTGGCCGCCACCGAGCGGGTCGTCCCCGCCCTGGAGCTGATCGACAGCCGGATCGCCGACTGGCGGATCGCCATCGCCGACACCATCGCCGACAACGCCTCCTCCGCCGGATACGTCATCGGCGAGGGCCGCGACCCGCGCGGGCTCGACCTGAAGGCGATCGAAGCCACCCTGACCCGCGGATCCGACACCCTGGCGAGCGGCCGCAGCGACGCCGTGCTCGGGGATCCCGCCGCCTCCGTGGCCTGGCTGGCGCGGACCGTCGCCCGCTTCGGGGTCGAGCTGCGCAAGGGCCACCTCATCCTGCCCGGGTCCTGCACCCGCGCCGTGGACGTGGCCGCCGGGCGGACCTACACCGCCGACTTCACCGGGCTCGGCCCGGTCTCCCTCTCCTTCATCTGAGGTGCCATGACGAACACCAGGAAAGCGACCGCCGCCATCGTCGGCTCCGGGAACATCGGAACCGACCTGCTCTACAAGCTGCTGCGCTCCCCGCACATAGAACCCCGCTGGATGATCGGCGTGGACACCGCCAGCGAGGGCCTGGCCCGCGCCCGCCGCGCCGGAATCGAGGCCTCCCACGCGGGCGTGGACTGGCTGCTGGCCCAGGACGAGCTGCCGGACCTGGTCTTCGAGGCCACCTCCGCCTACGTGCACCGATCCAACGCCCCGCGCTACGCCGAACTCGGCATCAAGGCCGTCGACCTGACCCCCGCCGCCGTCGGCCCCGCCGTGGTCCCGCCCGCGAACCTGACCGCCCACCTCGACCGGGCCAACGTCAACATGATCACCTGCGGCGGCCAGGCCACCATCCCCATGGTGTACGCCGTCTCCCGCGTGGTCCCCGTCGCCTACGCGGAGATCGTCGCCTCGGTGGCCTCCGTCTCGGCGGGCCCGGGCACCCGGGCCAACATCGACGAGTTCACCCGTACCACCGCCCGCGGGATCGAGGAGATCGGCGGCGCCGACCGCGGCAAGGCCATCATCATCCTCAACCCCGCCGACCCGCCGGTCATCATGCGCGACACCGTCTTCTGCGCGATCCCGGCCGACGCCGACCGCGAGGCCATCGCCGCCTCCGTCAAGCAGGTCGCCGAGGACGTGGCCTCGTACGTACCGGGCTACCGGCTGCGCACCGAGCCGCAGTTCGACGACCCCTCCCCGCTCAACGGGGGCCTGGCCCGGGTCGCGATCTTCCTGGAGGTGGAGGGCGCCGGCGACTACCTGCCGCCCTACGCCGGAAACCTCGACATCATGACCGCCGCCGCCACCAAGGTCGGCGAGGAGTTCGCGAAGGGACTGCAGAAGTGAGCGCGGACGTGACCAGCTACTCCGACACCCTCGACATCCGGATCACCGACTCCTCCCTGCGCGACGGCTCGCACGCCAAGCGCCACCAGTTCACGGGCGAGGACGTACGGTCGATCGTCTCCGCGCTCGACGGCGCGGGGGTCCCCGTCATCGAGGTCACGCACGGCGACGGACTCGGCGGATCCTCCTTCAACTACGGCTTCTCGAAGACCCCCGAGCAGGAGCTCATCAAGATCGCCGCCGAGACGGCGGGCCGGGCGAAGATCGCCTTCCTGATGCTTCCGGGGCTCGGCGTGAAGGACGACATCCGCGCCGCCCACGGCAACGGCGGGCAGATCTGCCGGATCGCCACCCACTGCACCGAGGCGGACATCTCCGTCCAGCACTTCGGGCTCGCCCGCGAGATGGGCCTGGAGACCGTCGGCTTCCTGATGATGGCCCACTCCACCACCCCCGAGAACCTGGCCCGCCAGGCCCGGATCATGGCCGACGCCGGCTGCCAGTGCGTGTACGTGGTCGACTCGGCGGGCGCCCTGGTCATGGACGAGGTCACCGACCGGGTCGCGGCGCTCGTCGCCGAGCTCGGCGCCGACGCCCAGGTCGGCTTCCACGGCCACGAGAACCTCGGGCTGGGCGTGGGCAATTCGGTCGCCGCCGTCCGCGCCGGAGCGCTCCAGATCGACGGCTCCACCCGGCGCCTGGGCGCCGGAGCGGGCAACACACCCGTCGAGGCCTTCGCCGCCGTCTGCCTCAAGATGGGCATCCGCACCGGCATCGACGTCCTGAAGATCATCGACGCGGCCGAGGACGTGGTCCGCCCCGTCATGGACGACGAGTGCACCCTCGACCGCATGGCCCTGCTCATGGGCCACGCCGGGGTCTACTCCAGCTTCCTCAAGCACGCCTACCGGCAGGCCGAGCGCTACGGGGTCTCCGGCGCGCAGATCCTGCTGCGCGCGGGCGAGCGCCGCCTCGTCGGCGGCCAGGAGGACCAGCTCATCGACATCGCCGTCGAACTCGCCGCCGAAGCCCCGTAGTCCCGTAGTCCCGTAGCCCCGGGGCCCTGCAACCACGCAGCCCCGTAGCCGCACCCCCATCGCACCCGAGCACACCCACAACGAAGTGGAGGGCCACCCCATGGCCGAAACGACCGCAGTCGACGAGGCGCCCCGCGTCATCGAAGCCGCCGCCGTGCCCGCGAGGTTCGCCCGCGGCTGGCACTGCCTGGGCCTCGCCGCCGCCTTCAAGGACGGCGCCCCCCACGAGGTGCAGGCCTTCGGCACGAAACTCGTCGTCTTCCAGGGAGCCGGGAGCGGGGAGCTGAGCGTCCTGAACGCCTACTGCCCCCACATGGGCGGCAACCTCGCCCACGGCACCGTCAAGGGCGACACCGTCGCCTGCCCCTTCCACGACTGGCGCTGGTCCGCGGACGGCCGCTGCGCCGGCATCCCCTACGCCCGGCGGGTCCCGCCGCGCGCCAGGACCCGCGCCTGGACCACGCTGGAACGCAACGGCCAGCTCTACGTCTGGCACGACCCGGAGGGCAACCCGCCCCCGCCCGAGGTGACGATCCCCGTCATCGAGGGCGTCGGCGACCCCGAGTGGAGCGACTGGAGCTGGAACTCCCTGCGCGTCGAGAACTCCAACTGCCGGGAGATCGTCGACAACGTCGTCGACATGGCGCACTTCTACTACGTGCACTACGCCTTCCCGCACTACTTCAAGAACGTCTTCGACGGCCACGTCGCCACCCAGTACATGGAGTCCACCCCGCGCGGCGACGTGGACCTCGGCACCCTCTCCACCGGCGGCGGCCTGCGCTCGGACGCCTCGTACCACGGCCCCTCCTACATGATCGACAAGCTGTGGAGCGACATCGGCGGCGGCGTCGAACTCGAATCGGTCCTCATCAACTGCCATTACCCGATCGACGAGAACAGCTTCGTGCTGATGTACGGGACCATCGTCAAGAAGCTCCCCGGCATGACCGACGAACAGGCCGCCGAGGCCGCCCGCCTCACCTCCGAGGGCCTGGCCGTCGGCTTCGAGCAGGACGTCGAGATCTGGAAGAACAAGACCCGCATCGACAACCCCCTCCTCACCGAGGAGGACGGCCCCGTCTACCAGCTCCGCCGCTGGTACGAGCAGTTCTACGTGGACGCCGCCGACGTCAAGGACGAGATGGTCCGCCGCTTCGAGTTCGAGATCGACACCGCCCGCGCCACCGCCGCCTGGAAGGCCGAGGTCGCCGAGAACCTCGCCCGCCGCGCGGCCGGGAACCCGTGATGACCCCCGTCGCCTGCGGGGAGTGCGCCGCGGTGGTGCTCTGCGAGAAGTTCAGCCCCGCCCACACCCAGATCCAGTGGACCGAGGAGGCCGCCGTGCTTCCGGGGGGATGCCCGCGCATCGCCGCCGAGGTCGCGGCGGGCCGGCCCAGCGCCCGCGTCCGCTCCTGCGGGGCCCTGAGCGCGGCCATCGAGGCCGCCGTCCTGGCGGGCCGCCTGGAGGTGCCGGCCGATGTCTGACACCGACATCGACACCGACATCGACACCGACACCGACAGTCGTACGACGCCCCGTGCCGCGGAGGTCCGGAGCCCGGCCCCGGCTTCCGCCCGGGGCGGAGCCGGCGGCAGGCTACTGGTCCGCGTCACGGACCGGATCCAGGAGACCCCCGAGGCGGTCACCCTCGTACTCGACGCGGAACTCCCGTACCGGCCAGGGCAGTTCCTGACCGTGCGGCTTCCCCCGTCGAGCGGGGCGGGCGGCGCGGCCCGCTGCTACTCCCTGTCGGGCTCCCCGCACGCCGGGGACCCGCTGCGCATCACCGTCAAGCGGGTCCCCGGCGGCCTCGGATCCGGCTGGCTGTGCCAGGACGTGGCCGTCGGCGACGAGCTGGAGATCCTGCCCCCCGCCGGCACCTTCACCCCGCCCGACCTGGACCGGGACCTGCTGCTGGTGGCGGGGGGCAGCGGGATCACCCCGGTGCTGTCGATCGCGAAGTCGGCGCTCGTGACCGGCGGGGCGCACGTCGCCCTGGTGTACGCCAACCGCGACCCCGGCTCGGTGATCTTCCGCGACGAACTGTGGGGGCTCGCCGAGGACCACCCCGGGCGGCTCACCGTCGTGCACTGGCTGGAGACCCTCCAGGGACTGCCGACCGCCCCGCAGCTGGGCCCGCTCGTGGCCCCGTACGCGCTCCGCGAGGCCTACCTGTGCGGGCCCGCTCCGCTGATGGACGCGGCGGAGGCGGCGATCCGCTCCGCGGGCGGCCGGGGGCGGGCGATCCACCGCGAGCGGTACTTCTCGCTGAGCGGCGACGTCTTCACCGGCCCGGACTCCGGCCCGGATCCCGCCTCCGGTCCGGCCCCCGGTCCGGGTGCCGGTCCCGCCTCCGGTCCGGCCCCCGCCCCCGCCGCGGCGGGCGGCGCCACCGCCGAGGTGGAGTTCGAGGGGAGCGTGCACACCGTGGACTGGCCCGCCGGGACCCCGCTGCTCGACGTGCTGCTCGCCGCGGGCGTCCCCGCCCCGTACTCCTGCCGCGAAGGCGCCTGCAGTGCCTGCTGCTGCCGGGTGCTGGAAGGGGAGGTCACGATGGTGCGCAACGAGGTGCTGGACCGCGAGGACCTGGCCGACGGCTACGTCCTGGCCTGCCAGGCCCGTCCGCTCGGCGACCGGATCCGCATCAGCTACGACGGCTGATCCGGCGGCTGGTCCGGCGGCTGGTCCGGCGGCCGGTCCGACGGTCGATCCGACGGCTGGTCCGACGGTCGATCCGACGGCTGGTCCGACCGCTGGTCCGACCGCTGGTCCGGCGGCCGGTCCGACCCCCGGACAGCGCCGCCGGGCCCGCCGGGCGCCCAACGGCCACGGGCCCGGCCCCCTGGCGAGGGGTCGGGCCCGGACTCGTTCACTCGTGCGTGCGGTACCACTACCCACTACATCCACTCGCTGAACCGCAGCCATCCCATCATGTTGTCCATCGCCTGCGCCGAGACCGCCGGCTCCAGGTCCCGCGCGGGCGCCGCGGCTGCCCGCCCCGGCCGGCCCGGCCCGTACAGCTCCCGCCACACCGACCGCGCGCAGGCCAGTACCGCCGGCGCGAGACGGGCCGTATCCCGCTCGCCGCGGCCGGAGGACACCGACACGGCGGCCACGGCCCGCCCGGCGCCCCGCAGTGGGGCGGCCACGCAGGAGATGCCCCGGAAGCTCTCCTCCCGGTCGTGGGCCACCCCGCGCTCGCGGACCGCCGCCAGCTCCGAACGCAGCGCGAGGGGCCGGATCAGGGTGCGCGCGGTGCGCGGGCGCAGCCCCTGCGCGAGGACGTGTTCCACCGCGGCGGGATCGCTGAACGCGAGGATCGCCTTCCCGGCGGCCGTGCAGTACGCCGGCATCCGGCCGCCGACCCGCGAGGGCACGGCCGTGGCCTCCGAGCCGCCGATCCGCTCCAGGCACACCACCTCGGCCCCGTCGAGCACCGACAGGTGCACGACCCGGCCCGTCTGCTCGTGCAGGGCGTGCAGCAGCGGCAGCGCGGCCCGGCGCAGCCGGTTGTGGTGGGAGGCGAGCGCGCCCAGTTCCAGCATGCGCATGCCCATGCGGTAGTCCCGGCCCTCGCGGTCCAGCCAGCGCAACTGCACCAGCTGGTCGAGGATCCGGTGGGCGGAAGAGCGTGGGATTCCGGAGCGGCGCACGACCTCGGTGAGCGACAGCCGAGGCTGCGGACCTTCGAAGGCGCCCAGTACTTTCGCGGCCTTCTCCAGCAGCGAAAGCGGTGCGAGCCCGGTCTCCGCGACCTGCTCCATGAACTGGTCCAGCACGAGAAAACCCCCTGCGTGAGGCGTTGGGGCGACCCTGCCACGGGCCCCCGGCCGGAGGGAAGCACCCGGAGGGGTCTATTTCATTCAGTAATACTTCAAGTAGTCGTTTCCGGGAGTTCGGGCGGGCTTCCCGCTCAGCGGGAACAGCGCGTTCCGCGCCCGGACCACCCGGCGTACGTTCCTCGCCATCGAACCGGAAACCGGTCCCGGGCACCGATCCCGGACACCCGGAGATCCTTGATCTGAGAAGGGGACACCATGAGTGACGAAGAGGTCCTCGCAGCGGTCCGCGCCCTCGCCCCCGCCCTCCGCGAGCGCAGCGCCGAGGCCGAGAACCTGCGCAAGGTCCCCGAAGCGAGCATCAAGGAACTCGCCGCCACCGGCTTCTTCCGGCTGCTCCAGCCCAAGGCCCACGGCGGGTACGCCGCCGACCCCGCCCTCTTCTACGCCGCCGTCAAGGAGATCGCCAAGGCCTGCGGCTCCACCGGCTGGGTCGCCTCCGTCGTCGGCGTCCACCCCTGGCACGTCGCCCTCTACGACCCCCGCGCCCAGGAAGAGGTCTGGGGCCAGGACCGCGACACGCGGATCTGCTCCTCCTACGCCCCCACCGGCAAGGTCACCCCCGTCGACGGCGGCTTCACCCTCAGCGGCCGCTGGCACTTCTCCTCCGGCTGCGACCACACCGACTGGGCCCTGCTCGGCGGACTGGTCACCGACGCCGAAGGCCGCCCCGTCGACATGCGGACCTTCCTGATCCCGCGCACCCAGTACCGCATCGACGAGGTCTGGGACACCGTCGGCCTGCGCGGCTCCGGCTCCAACGACATCGTCGTCGAGGAGGTGTTCGTCCCCGAACGCCGCGCCCTCAGCTTCGGCCCCGTCACCGCCCTCCAGGTACCCGGCCACCGCCTCAACCCCGAGCCGCTCTACCGGCTCCCCTACGCCTCCATCTTCACCACCACCATCTCCACCCCCATCGTCGGCATCGCCGAAGGCGCCTACGAGGACTACGTCCGCGCGACCCGCGAACGCTTCCGCATCTCCTACGGCCAGCAGGTCGCCGAGGACCCCTTCGCCCAGGTCCGCATCGCCCGCGCCGCCAGCGACATCGACGCCTCCTGGCTCCAGCTCCGGCGCAACGTCTCCGAGCTCTACGCCCTCGCCGAACGCGGCGAGGAACTCCCCACACCGCTGCGCACCCGGGCCCGCCGCGACCAGGTCCTCGCCACCGAACGCTGCGTCGCCGCCGTCGACCTCCTCATGGAGAACGCGGGCGGCAGCGCCATGCGCACCGGCCCCAACCCCGTCCAGCGCGCCTGGCGCGACGTCCACACCGGCCGCGGACACGCCGCCAACGACCCGGAGCGGGCCCTGGTCCTGTTCGGGCAGGGCGCCCTCGGCCTCGACATCCAGGACACGATGCTGTGAGCGCGCGGGCATTCACGTACGAGAACACCTCCCGCACCGCCAAGGCCGGCGGGATGACCCTGCACTACCACGAGGCAGGACCCCTCCACGAGGCCGACGCACCCGTCGTGATCATGCTGCACGGCGGCGGACCCGGCGCCTCCGGCTGGTCCAACTTCGGCGGCAACCTGCCCCACTTCGCCGAACGGTTCCGCACCCTGCTCGTCGACCAGCCCTGCTACGGCCGCTCCGACAAACCGGAACCCGACCGCGACTACTTCGCCTTCAGCGCGAACGCCGTCATCGCCCTCATGGACGAACTCCGCATCGGACGCGCGCACTTCATCGGCAACTCCCTCGGCGGCGGCACCGCCACCCGGCTCGTCCTGGACCACCCCGAACGCGTCGGCAAGCTCCTCCTCATGGGCCCCGGCGGGATCTCCCTCAACCTCTTCTCCGCCGACCCCACCGAGGGCATGAAGCGGCTCTTCGAGTTCAGCCTCGCCCCCGACCCCACCCGCGAGCAGATGCGGACCTTCCTCACCACCCTCGCCCACGACCCGGCGATCGTCACCGACGCCCTCGTCGAGGAGCGCTACGCCCAGGCCACCGACCCCGAAGCCCGGCTCGGCAACGCCCGCATGGGCGCCTCCTTCGCCAAGTGGCCCGAGGCCGCCATGCTCTGGCGCGAAGCGCACCGCATCAGCCGTCCCGTCCTGCTGACCTGGGGCCGCGAGGACCGCGTCAACCCGGTCGACGGCGCCTTCCTCGCGCTGAAGACCATCCCCGACGCCCGGCTGCACGTCTTCCCGCACTGCGGGCACTGGGCACAGACCGAGGCCGCCGAAGAGTTCAACCGCCTCGCCACCGACTTCTTCCTCCACTGAACCCGCACCGCGGGCACTGACCTCACCGAGGAGTTCCAGCATGGACATCCGCGCACTCGGCTACCTCCGCATCGAGACCGCCGACCTCGCCGCCTGGCGCACCTACGTCCTCGACATCCTCGGCATGGCCGAAGCCGCCGGCACCACGGACACCTGCCTGGGCGTCCGCATCGACGACCGCACGCACCGCTTCCAGTTCCTCGCCGGCGCCCAGGACCGGCTGCTCGCCGCCGGCTTCGAAGTCGCCAACGCCCGCGCCCTCGAAGACGCCGCCGCCGAACTGGAGGCCGCCGGGCACCCCGTCAAGCAGGGCGACGCCGACACCCTCGCCGACCGCCGCGTCCAGGGCCTCATCCACTGCGAGGACCCCAGCGGCAACCCCCTGGAGATCTACTGGGGCCAGGCCCAGGACCACACCCCGCTCCCGGCCCGGTACGGCAACCGCTTCGTCACCGGCGGCCGCGAGGGCAGCCTCGGCCTCGGCCACGTGGTCCTGCCCGCCGCCGACACCGAGACCACCCTCGACTTCTACGAGAACCTCCTCGGCTTCCAGCTGCGCGACTCGATGCGGCTGCCCCCGGTCGCGGTCCCCACCGGCAGGCCCGGCCGGGACTTCTACTGGATGCACTTCCTCAGCCCCAACCGCCGTCACCACAGCCTCGGCCTCTACCCCGGCGCGCTGCCGCCCGGCATCGTCCACTTCATGGTCGAGCTGGAGACCCTCGACGACGTCGGCTACTGCCTCGACCGGATGAACCAGGCGGGCATCCCCATCGCCTCCACCCTCGGCCGGCACTCCAACGACCACATGGTCTCCTTCTACGCGCAGGCCCCCGGCGGCTTCCAGGTCGAGTACGGCTGGGACGGCCTGCTCGTCGACCCGGCCACCTGGACCGCGAAGGAGATCACCGCGGACAGCTTCTGGGGCCACCAGTGGAACGGCTGACCGGCCCCGGCGCGGCCCCCGCTTCCGACGCCGTCGACCCGGCCCTGTTCCGCGAGGTCCTCGGCGCCTTCGCCTCCGGCATCACCGTCGTCGCGGCCCTCGCGGACGACGGCCGCCCGGCCGGGCTGGCCTGCCAGTCCTTCGCCTCCCTCTCCCTCGACCCGCCGCTGGTCCTGCTCTGCGTGGGCAAGGGCTCCTCCAGCTGGCCCAGGGTCCGGGCCGCCGGCCGCTTCGGCGTCAGCATCCTCGCCGAGGAGCAGCGCGCCGTGTGCGAGGCGCTGGGCCGCCGCGGCGAGGACAAGTTCGCCGGCGTCGACTGGGAACCTTCCGCCCACGGAGCCGTGCGCGTCACCGGCGCGCTGGCCACCGTCGACTGCGCCCTCGAAGAGGTCCACGAGGCGGGCGACCACTACCTGGTCACCGCCCGGGTCCTCGAACTGACCGCCCGGGACGGCGGATCCCCCCTCCTCTACTACCGCAGCGACTACGCCACGGGAGCCTTCGGATGACAGCCGAGCACACCGCCGAGCCCGCCACCGAGCCTGCCACCGGACCCGCCACCGGACCCGCCGAGGCTGCCCCGCAGTACGCCTACGACGTGGTGGTCGTCGGCTCCGGCGCCGCCGGATTCGCCGCTGCCGTCACCGCCCGGCTGCGCGGGCTGAGCGTCCTCGTCGTGGAGAAGACCGACCGCTACGGCGGCTCCACCGCCCTGTCCGGCGGGGCGATCTGGGTCCCCGGCAACTTCCACCTCGACCGGGCCGGCCTCGCCGACACCCGGGAGAAGGCCCGCGCCTACCTCGACGCCACCGTCGGCGACCGGGTCCCCGCCGCACGCAAGGACGCCTACCTCAGCCACGGCCCGCGCATGGTGCGGGAGTTCCACGACCGCACCGAGATCCGCTTCATGTACACCCCCGGCTACGCGGACTACTTCCCCGAGGCCCAGGGCGGCATGGCGCAGGGCCGCTCCGTCGAACCGTGCATCGTCGACTTCAAGCGGCTCGGCCCGCTCGGCGCCTCCATGCGCCGGGCCGGACTGCCCACGTACGGGCTGACCATGACCTCGTACGACTTCCGCTTCCTGAACATGGTCAGCCGGACCTGGGCGGGCAAGAAGACCTCCGTCAAGGTGGGCCTGCGCGCCGTCGGGGCGCTGGCCACCGGCCGCAAGCTGCTCTCCCTCGGCGAGGCGCTCATCGCCCGCATGCGGCTCTCCCTCGACGCGCTCGGCGGCGAACTGTGGCTGTCGTCGCCCCTGACCGGCCTGGTCACGGACCCGGCCGGCCGGGTGACGGGCGTACGGGTCCTGCGCGCCGGGCGCGAGGTGACCGTGGCGGCCCGGGGCGGGGTGGTGCTGGCCTCGGGCGGGTTCTCGCACGACCAGGCCCTGCGCGAGAAGCACCTGCCGGCGCCCACGTCCACGGCCTGGACGCACGCCTCGGAGGGCCAGACCGGCGACGCCCTGAAGCTCGGTGAGGAACTGGGGGCCGCCACCGACCTGCTGGACAAGGTCTGGGGAGCACCGTCGGTGTGCCCGCCGGGGGAGAAGCCCTTCTTCCTCGTCGCCGACCGCGGCATCCCCGGCATGGTCATCGTCAACGAGGCGGGGGAGCGCTACGCCAACGAGGCCCTGCCCTACCACGCGTTCGTGGACCGGATGTACGCCGCCGACCGGCCCGGGGCCTCGACCGTCCCCTCCTGGCTGATCCTGGACGCCCGTTCCAAGGCCCGGTACATCTTCGCCGGGCTCTTCCCCGGGCAGCCCTTCCCCAGGAAGTGGCTGGAGAGCGGCTTCCTGAAGAAGGCCGACACCGTGGAGGACCTGGCCCGCCAGATCTCCGCCCCCGGCCTGCCCGCCGCGATCAGCCGCTTCAACTCCTTCGCCGAGGCGGGCACCGACCGGGACTACGGCCGGGGCGAGAGCGTCTACGACCGCTACTACGGCGACCCGACCCTGCCCAACCCGAACCTGGCGCCCATCGAGAAGGGCCCCTTCTACGCGGTCCCCGTGCACCCGGGGGACATCGGCACCAAGGGCGGCCTCGTCACGGACACCGACGGCCGGGTGCTCCGCGAGGACTCCGTCCCGATCCCGGGCCTCTACGCCTGCGGCAACTGCTCGGCGGCGGTGATGGGAGAGACCTACCCCGGGCCCGGCGCGACGATCGGCCCCGCCATGGCCTTCGGCTGGGCCGCCGTCAACGCGATCGCGGCGGGGCTGGAGTAGGCCCCCTGGGGCGCCGGTCTAGGAGAGCTTGCCGCCGTAGTCCGGCAGCTTGACGGTGCGCTCGGCGTGGCCGCCCACCAGGTCGCTCTCGTTGTTGCCGATGTTGGCGATGATCGTGTAGCCGCGCGCCTCGATCTCCGCCCGCTTGGCCGTCTTGTAGGCGCTGACCTCGCCGAACAGGGCGGGCAGATCGCGCACGTAGAGCCCCGAGACCGGGTAGCCGACCGCCTTGAGGTTGCGCTCGGTCAGGGAGTACACGATCCCCGGGCGGGCGGTGACGAAGAAGACGGCGACCCCGCGGTCGTTCGCGTACCGGGTCAGATCGCGGACCTGGGCGATCGCGGGGGTGGGGAAGGTCCAGAACCAGTGGAAGTCCGTCTCCAGCGAGGAGTTGTCGATGTCGAGGACGATCGCCGGCTTCTCACCGGCCGGCGAGGCGGCGATGCGCTGCTCGATCCCGGGGCGGGCCGCGTCGAGGACGGCGGAGACGTCGCGCTGCCAGGTGGCGTAGTCGATGCCGAGGAACACCGCGTTGCCGCCGGGGGCGGAGGCGGTGACGGCCGCGACGGCGGCGGCGGGGGCGGCCGTCGGGGCGGGGGCCGCCTGGGCGGCGGAGGCCGGAACCAGAGCCAGTACGGCCGCTGCGGCCACGGCCACCGCGGCGGCCGTGCGGCGGGTACGGGTGCGGGTGCTGCGCATGGGGGACGCTCCTCGATCACGTGTCGGCGTGTACGTGATCAGGTTGGGGATCACCCCGACCCCATGTCTACCGGCCGGTAAGTAACTTTTCATGGACGGTCGGTGAACCTCCGTCACGTATCGCAGTCCAGCACCGTGCGGCACAGCCCGCAGCGGGCCCGGACCGGCCCCCGGCGGACCGGCAGCCGCAGGTGCTGCCCGCACACCGGGCACGGGAAGCGCACCCGCGGCCCGGCCGGGTGCTCCTCGAAGCCGTACGCCGCTCCGGGCGGGGCGGCCCCGGCCCGGCGGGCCGCCGCGTACCGCAGCCGCTCCGCCGCGCCCGCGGCCGCCAGGGGGGCCCGGCGCAGGTCCCGGTCGGCCCGGGCGCGGCCGCGCACGTACGCCTCGTAGGCCTGCGGACTGGTGAACCACGCGGAGAGGTCCTCGCCCCCGAGGAACCGGCCGCGCCGGGCGAGGACGTAGCCGAACTCCTCCGGGGTGAGGTAGCCGAGCTTCTGGTGGGTGAGCTCGTCCTCCCGGTAGGCGTCGAGCAGCAGCCAGCCGGCGCCGAGGTAGGCGGCGGCGGTGTCGGTGAGGATCTCGTTGTCGGCGGTTGCGGGGAAGCGCAGGCCGAGGCGGTGCAGCAGCACGTGCGTGACCTCGTGGGAGAGGGCGGCCGCCAGATCGCGGCGGTGGACCCGGAAGCGGTCGTTGACCTCGACGAAGTACTCCGGCCCGGCGGTCAGTTCCACCGTCGCCGCCTCCTCCATCGCCCGGAAACCCACGATCAGGCGCGCATCGGGCAGCCGCAGGGCGCGGACCATCGCGGACGCCACCCGGTGGGCGCCCGGATACAGGTCCTCGGAGGCGGGGAAGGCCGCATCGGCGGGGGCGAAGGGGGCGTCGTAGGCGCGGATCCCGTCGGCGGACAGCCGCCGGAACAGCGCGGTGACGGAAGCGCGGACCGTCTCCAGATGAGGAAATCCGTGCTCGATCGGGCCGCTGCGCCGTCCGTTGTGCGTCATGGGGCGCACCCGGCCGGAAGTTGTCCGAAAACGCGTTCTTGATGGGCCCGGCGGGAGCGGTGTGTCATGTCCCCGTCACTCATGCGGTCCGTCCCACCCGCCATGAGGCGACACGCACGGCCCAACCCCCCACGAAAGGCAGTGTGTCGACTGTGTCCAGCCTCGTCACCACCCTCAAGCGCGCCCTCGCCGTCGGAGCCGTGGCCCTCGCGGCCGTCAGCCTCCAGCCCGGCACCGCCACCGCCGGCACGGCGCCCGTCGTCGGCGGCACCCGCGCCGCCCAGGGAGAGTTCCCCTTCATGGTCCGCCTCTCCATGGGCTGCGGCGGCGCCCTCTACACCCAGCAGATCGTGCTCACCGCCGCCCACTGCGTGAACGGCTCCGGCAACAACACCTCCATCACCGCCACCGCCGGAGTCGTCGACCTCAACAGCTCCAGCGCCATCAAGGTCAAGTCCACCAAGGTGCTCCAGGCCCCCGGCTACAACGGCACCGGCAAGGACTGGGCCCTGATCAAGCTGGCCAAGCCCATCAACCTGCCCACCCTCAAGATCGCCGACACCAAGGCCTACGACAACGGCACCTTCACCGTCGCCGGCTGGGGCGCCACCCGGGAAGGCGGCGGCCAGCAGCGCTACCTGCAGAAGGCCACCGTCCCCTTCGTCTCCGACGCCTCCTGCCAGGCCTCCTACGGCAGCTCGCTCGTACCCGCCGAGGAGATCTGCGCCGGCTTCGCCGCGGGCGGCGTCGACACCTGCCAGGGAGACTCCGGCGGCCCCATGTTCCGCCGGGACAACGCGAACGCCTGGATCCAGGTCGGCATAGTCAGCTGGGGCGAGGGCTGCGCCCGCCCCGACTACCCCGGCGTCTACACGGAGGTCTCCACCTTCGCGGCGGCGATCAGGAGCGCGGCCGCCACGCTCTGACCCCGCCGCGGGCCCCCGGTAGTCCTTCCGGCCCATCCGGTGAGGGCCGGAAGAACGAGGCGCGATGCCCGACATGTCCGTAAGGTCGACCCCAGTCCCGTGAGGCCGGAACGACGCCGTTCCGGCCTTGCGGCATGCTCCCGGCGCTCTGCTGTGCGGTTGCGGGCCGAGTCGCCCGCAGGTCCCATGGAGAGATCCCACCGGGTGGGAATGCCGGGAACGCCGGGAGAACCGGGAACGCCGGGAGAACCGGGAACGCCGGGAGAACCGGGAACGCCGGGAGAACCGGGAACGCCGGGAGAACCGGGACGGCACAGGCAACGGGCAACAGTGGCGACAGTGGCGACAGTGGGGCAGGCGACGCATGGCGATCAGAGTGATCATCGCGGACGACCAGGAGATGGTCAGGACCGGCTTCCGGATGATCCTCGAAAGCCAGCCGGACATCGAGGTGGTCGCCGACGTCGAAGACGGCGAAGCAGCCCTCGCGGCCGTGGCCGAACACCGCCCCGACGTCCTGCTCCTCGACATCCGCATGCCCAAACTCGACGGGCTCGAAGTCACCCGCAGGCTCTCCGGCCGCGACACCCCCCGCATCGTCATCGTCACCACCTTCGACCTCGACGAGTACGTCCACGCGGCGCTCCAGGGCGGAGCCTCCGGCTTCCTCCTCAAGGACGCGAGCCCGGCCATGCTGGTTGAAGCGGTGCGGGCGGCAGCGGTCGGAGACTCCCTCGTCTCACCCGCCATCACCGTACGACTGCTCCGCGAAATGGCCCACCGCACCCCGGCCGCCACCGCAGCCGCCCGCCGCCCGGCGGAGCCCCTGACCGACCGGGAACGCGAGGTCGTACGCTGCCTCGCGCGCGGCCTGACCAACGCCGAGATCGCCGGGGAACTCTTCGTCTCCCTCTCCACGGTCAAGACCCACCTGGCCAACGTCCAGGCCAAACTCGACGCCCGCAACCGCGTGGAAATCGCCGCCTGGGCCTGGGAAAGCGGCCTGGCAGGCACCCCGGCGTGACCCACCCGCACTCCCGTCGACATGCGGCGCCCGCCGCGCAAATTCAGCCTCGCCGGCGTTTGAGGCGCGGGGTCTGGGGCGGCGCCCCAGGAGTCCGGCGCGCGCTGTCTCCGTCGACTCTGGCCTCCGTGGTGCGGTGCGGGCCGCGCTGCCGGGCGGGCGCCGTCGGGCAAATCCAGCCTCGCCGGCGTTTGAGGCGCAGGGTCTGGGGCGGCGCCCCAGGAGCCCGGCACACGCCGTCTCCGACGACCCCGGCCGCCACGGAGACAGGCCGCGCCCCGGCGAACCAGTCCCCCCGGCCGCCGCGCCAAGGCCCCCACACCCCCGGCGGAGCCGCCCGACCCGCGGGCGCGCCCACCCGCGCGGGATCCCGTAAGGCCGGCGGAGCCACCCGCGCGGGGTCCCGTACAGCCGGCGGAGCCACCCGCGGGGACGATCGGGCCCCGGCATGAGCCCCCTGGGGCCATGGGCCCGCCGCCACCCCTACGCCGCGGACTGGATCCGCATCCTCCTCTCCGTCACGCTCCTCTCCCTCGTCACCTTCGAGGGCGTCGTCCTCGCCCGCCAGCCCAGCACCCCGCACGCCGCCGTCTGGGTGTCCGGCATCCTCGTCTGCCTCTGCGCCGCACCCTGGCCCCGCATCCCGCTGCTCGCCCGCGCCTGGTTCGCCGCCGCCGTCACCTGGGCCGTCACCCTGTCCCTGATCTTCAGCAGCCACCCCCTCGTCGTCTGGGGCGGAGGTGAGGCCGTCGCCCTGCTCGTGCTCCTCACCCAGGTGCTGCTCCACGCCCCCGCCCGCACCGCCGCCGTCCTCGGCCCCCTGCTCGCCCTCGGCTCCATGGCGGCGCCCGTGCGCGACGGGGATCCGGGCCGCTTCACGCTGCTCTTCTCCGGGCTGGCCGTCGTCGTCACCGCGTACTCCCTGCTGCTGCGCCTGCAGTCCGTCCAGCGCGTCCGCGAGCTGCGCGCCGTACGCAGTGCCGAGCGCCTGGAGCTGGCCCGTGAGCTGCACGACCTCGTCGCGCACCACGTGACGGGGATCGTCGTCGAGGCGCGGGCCGCCCGCTACACCAAGGTCTCCGCCGAACGCGCCGCCGAGATCTTCGGCCGCATCGAGACCGCCGGGGACGAGGCGCTCGGCTCCATGCGCCGTCTGGTCAAGATCCTGCGCGAGGGCGCCGCGGACACCGGCCCGGAGACGGGCAAGGGCGCCGGCCGGGCGGGCGGTTCCGCCGGTACGGCCCCCGTCGCCGGCCTCCGGGAGATCCGCGGGCTGACGGAGCGGTTCGCCGCCACCGGCCCGCCCGTCGTCCTCTACGTGGAGGAGGGCCTGGAGGCCCGGCTCCCCGCCGACGTCGCCGCCACCGCCCACCGGATCGTCCTCGAAGCGCTCACCAACATCGGCAAGCACGCCGCCACCGCCACGGCGGTCCGGGTCGGCCTGCGCACCGTCCCGGCGGGCCTGGAGGTCCGGATCGCCGACGACGGCGGTCGCCCCGCGAAGCTCTCCGAGAACGCCCGCGGCGGAGGCTACGGCCTGGTGGGCATGGCCGAACGCGCCGAAGCGCTCGGCGGCTCCCTCAGCGCCGGACCCGCCCCCGAAGGCGGCTGGCTGGTGACGGCGCTCCTGCCCCTCTGACGGTCAGGCACTTGTCGATTATCGATATGGCCCTCTAGGCTTCGGCATATCGAAAGTCGATAAGGGGAAATGCCGTGAACACGCGACTCATCAAAATCCTGGCCGCAGTGACCTTCGGGCTGGCGGTGCTCTGGGGGCTCATCTTCGTCGGCACGGGCATCGCGCACCTGTTCGACGACGGCGCGGTCTGCGTGAAAACGGGCTTCTGGGCCAACGCCTCCCTCGAGGACAGCCTGCCGGTCGCCCAGGGCGTCGAGGCGTCCAGCAGCACCACCCGGCTCTGCCAGAACAGCCCCTCCACGGCACAGCGCGCGGCGGACCTCGGAAGCCGACTGCCCTGGATGCTGTTCGCCTCCCTCGCCCTGCTGTTCTTCTCCCGGCTGCTGAAGGCCGTCCTGTCCCAGGGGCCGTTCACCGACGAGGTGGCCCGACGCCTCACCGTCCTCGGCTGGTTCGTCACCCTGGGCACACCGCTCGCGGGCCTCGTCGTAGGCTGGTCGCAGTCCTGGCTCGTCGGCAGCATGGCGCCCATGATCGGCTCCGGGCCGGAGGTGTCCGATCCGCAGGTGCTCATCCTCGCGGGCCTCGCCGCCGTCATCATGGGGAAGATCATGCGCGAGGGCGTGCGCATGCGAGAGGACCTCGAAGGGACCATCTGATGCCCGAAGAGGAACTCCACGCGATCCGGATCCACCTCGACCGCGTCCTCGCCGAGCGCGGCATGACGCTCACCGAACTGTCCGCACAGGTCGGCATCACGGTCGTCAACCTGTCCGTGCTCAAGAACGGTCGGGCCAAGGCCATCCGCTTCTCCACCCTGTCCCGGATCTGCGACGTCCTCCAGTGCCAGCCCGGAGACCTGATCACCCACGACCCCGCCGCCGAGCCGGCCTGAGCCGGCCTGAGCCGGGCGGGTCCGGGCGCGGCCACGCCGTCTCAGTGGTCGATCGGCCGAGGAACCGACCGCGCGCGCCACGTATTCTCGGTGACCATGAACACCAGGGACATCGACGACAACGTGACCGCCGAGCTGGCCCGGCTCAGGGACAGCATCGACAACATCGACGCGGCCGTGGTCCACATGCTCGCCGAGCGGTTCAAGTGCACCCAGCAGGTCGGACACCTCAAGGCCCGCCACCAGCTGCCCCCGGCCGACCCGGGCCGCGAGGCCAGCCAGATCGCCCGGCTGCGCCAGCTCGCCGAGAACGCCAAGCTCGACCCCGCCTTCGCCGAGAAGCTCCTCAACTTCATCATCGCGGAGGTCATCCGCCACCACGAGACGATCGCCGCGGGCGAGGGCGACGCCGAGGCCGGCAGCGCGGGCGACAGCGCGGGCGGCAGCGCGGGCGACAGCCGGGGCTGAGCCCAGGAGCTGGGGCCCGGCGCCGCCATCCGGCAGCATGGGCCCCATGTCCGCACTGACGCGCAACGAAGCGCAGCTCCGAGCCAGGCTCATCGAGGTCCAGCACTACGAGGTCGCCCTCGACCTCACCACAGGCGACGCGACCTTCGAGTCCCGCACCGTCATCCGGTTCACCGCACGCACCGCCGGTGACACCTTCGTCGAGCTGAAACCGGACGAACTGCGCTCCGCCGCCCTCGACGGACACCCCCTGGACCCGGCCGCCCTCACCGACGGCCGCCTCCCCCTCACCGGCCTCACCGAAGGCCCCCACGAGCTCCGCATCGCCGCCCGCATGCGCTACTCCCGCACCGGCGAAGGCCTCCACCGCTTCACCGACCCCGCGGACGGGGAGACGTACGTCTACACCCAGATGTTCCTCGACGACGTCCAGCGCGTCTTCCCGGCCTTCGACCAGCCCGACCTCAAGGCCGTCTTCGAGTTCACCGTCACCGCCCCCACCCACTGGACCGTCCTCGCCAACGGCATCACCACCCGCATCGGCGAACGCCCCGCCGACAGCGACAGCGAGCGCGGCAGCGGCGCGGGCGACGGCTCCGCCTCCGAGGCCACCTCCGCCTCCGCCTCCGCCTCCGCGGCCGGCATCTGGGCCTCCGCCCCCACCCCCGTCATCTCCACCTACCTCGCCGCCGTCGCCGCAGGCCCCTGGCACAGCGTCCGCACCGAACACGCCGGACTCCCCTTCGGCATCCACTGCCGCCGCTCCCTCGCCCCCCACCTCGACGCCGACGCGCAGGAGATCCTCGACCTCACCACCGCCTGCTACGACCGCTTCCACGAGAAGTTCGCCGAGCCCTACCCCTTCGACTCCTACGACCAGGCCTTCGTACCCGAGTTCAACGCCGGCGCCATGGAGAACCCCGGCCTGGTCACCTTCCGCGACGACTACGTCTTCCGCTCCGCCGTCACCGACACCGAACGCCAGCGCCGCGCCGTCACCATCGCGCACGAGATGGCCCACATGTGGTTCGGCGACCTCGTCACCCTCAGCTGGTGGGACGACATCTGGCTGAACGAATCCTTCGCCGAGTTCATGGGCTACCAGACCCTCATCGAAGCCACCCGCTTCACCGAGACCTGGACCGGATTCGCCATGGAACGCAAACCCTGGGGCTACGACGCCGACCAGCGCCCCTCCACCCACGCCGTCGCCCCCGACGCCGCAGCCGTCCCCGACACCGCCTCCGCCCTCCTCAACTTCGACGGCATCTCCTACGCCAAGGGCGCCTCCGCCCTGCGCCAACTCGTCGCCTGGCTCGGCGAGAAGGACTTCCTGGCCGGCATCAACACCCATTTCGCCCGCCACAAGTTCGCCAACGCCTCCCTCGCCGACTTCGTCGACTCCCTCGCCGCCCACACCGACCGCGACGTCCACACCTGGGCCGAGACCTGGCTGCGCACCACCGGCGTCGACACCCTCACCCCCCGCCTCGAAGAGAGCCACGGAGGCTGGACCCTCACCGTCGACCGCACCGGCAACCGCCCCCACCACATCGCCGCCGGCCTCTACGACCGCGCCTCCGACGGAGCCGTCGAACCCCGCGAGGTCCTCGCCCTCGACGTCCCCTCCGACGAGGTCCTCTCCGTGAGCGGCCCGCGCCCCGCCCTCCTCGTCCTCAACGACGGCGACCTCACCTACGCCAAGGTCCGCCTCGACCCGGCCTCCCTGGAAACCGCCCTGCACGGCGTGTCCCGCATCCCCGACCCGCTCACCCGCGCCGTCGTCTGGAACTCCCTGCGCGACATGGTCCGCGACGGCGAACTGGCCGCCGCCGACTACCTGGCGACCGCCGAAGCCCACATCCCCGACGAAACCGACCTCGCGATCGTCCAGGGCGTCCTCTCCTTCACCCGCACCCAGATCGCCGACCGCTACCTCACCCCCGACCGCCGGGGCGAAGCCCTCACCGGCCTCACCACCATCACCCGCGACCTGCTGCGCCGCACCGAGGACGGCACCGACCCCGGCCTGCGGCTCCTCGCCGTCCGCACCCTCATCGACAGCGCCACCCAGCCCGACACCATCGCCGGCTGGCTCGCCGACGGCACCGTCCCCGGCGGCCCCGAAATCGACCCCGAACTGCGCTGGCGCATCCTCGCCCGCCTCTCCGTCCTCGGCGCTGCCGACGAAGCCGCCATCGAGGAAGCCCTCGCCGCCGACCCCAGCGCCACCGGCCGCGAAGGCGCCGCCCGCTGCCGTGCCGCCCTCCCGACGGCCGAGGCCAAGGCCGCCACCTGGGAGAGCCTCTTCCACGACGACTCCCTGTCCAACTACCTCTTCACCGCCACCGCCCAGGGCTTCTGGCAGCCCGAACAGGCCGACCTTGTACGGGACTACGTACCCCGCGCCTACGCCGAGGCCGTCACCCTCGCAGCCCGCCGCGGCCCCGCCATCGCCGAAGCCGCGGGCCGCTGGGCCCTCCCGGGCCACGACATCACCGAAGCCAACCTCGAAGCCGCCCGCACCGCCCTCACCAGCCCCGACATCACCCCCCTCCTCCACCGCAAACTCACAGACCACCTCGCCGACCTAACCCGAGCCCTCCACACCCACCCCTAGCCCCCGCCCCGGGGGCGGGGCCGACCCCAACGCCCCCACCCCCTCGGGGTCCCGCCGCCTCCGGTCCCGAACGCCCAGCCCCCTCCGGGGCCCGACCCCTCGGGGTCCCGGAGCCCCGTCCCTCCGGGCCCCCGTGGGCGGGCCGCCCAACCCGACCAGCCCGGACGCGCCCCCGGCTCCGCCCGGGCGCGTCCGCCGGCGATCGGCCCGGCCCGCCGGTGCCGGGCAACGCTTGCCCCGCCAGCCCGCCCGTGCCGTGACCGGCCCCCGCTCCGCCCGTCCGTGTCGTGACCGGCCCCCGCTCCACGTTCCCGGGTCGTGGCCGGCGGTCGGCTCCGCCCGCCGGTACCCGCCGTGCCGGGCGCCGCCCGGGCCGCGCCTCGCAGCCCCGTTCCGTACCCGTCACGGCTTGCAGTGCGTGCCTGCCCGAGGTCGTCCCCGTCCGGGCCCGGTCTAGGCCGTCTCTTTCGGATCTTGTCGGCCGAGCCCGCGGCGTCCGGTGCCGTGCCCGGGCGTGCTGCCGGGGCGTTCGCGTACTGGGCGTACGTGGTCGCCCCGGCAGTGCGGCCGGGCGCGGTGCCGGGCGTCGCGGGCCCGGCAAGATCCGGAAGAGACGGCCTAGCCCAACCGGCATGCCTGCCGGGCGGGTCGGGCTCCGGCCGCGCCTGACCGCACTTCGCAGCCCCGTTCCGCATCGGTTGCGGCGTACAGTGCGTGCCTGCCCGAGGTCGTCCCCGTCCGGGCCAGAGTCAGCTCAACCGGCCGCGCATGCCGGGGGAGTGGGGCTCCCGCCGTGCCTGCCTCGGCGTGCCCGCTCCGTACGTCGCGGTCCGCCGGGCGTGCCTGCCCGAGGCCGCACTTGTCCGGGCTCGGACCAGCCGAAACCGGCCCGCCTGCCGAGGGTGTCGGGTCCGGCGCTGCCTGCTCCCGGCGTGGCCGGGCTACGCCGGCCCCCGCACCGCACGTCGCGGCTCACCGGGCGGAGCCGCCCGGCGCCGGGAGCCCGCCGTGTCGTACCGCGTTGGGGCCACCGGTCCGCTACACGCCCGCAGCCCAACGGGACCCCGGGTCGGCAGTCAGAACGCCCCGCGTCGGCCAATGCGCCGAACAGCAGCGCAACGTAGACGCACCCGTGCCCGGCGACCGGCCGCGGACGGATCCGGTACCGCCTCGGCCGGAGGCATCGGCGGCGCCCGCGCTACCGGGGGACAGGGGCCGGACAGGAGCGGACACGACGAGTCGAGCGGCGTCGTGAACGACGACTACCGCATCCCCTCCCCGCCAGCCACCCCGGCGGCTTGAAATCAACCACGCATAAACCCGGGCGGTTACCCCATTCGGGTCGGATCGTTGTACCCCCGGGTGCCCGACCCCAGCCCGACCCGTTCCCGTGAGGACCACCGCATGACAGCGCCCCCCGGCACAGGAAGACGCGGCACCGCCCCGCTCGCCGGCGGACCCCACGGCCCCGACGCGCTGCAACCACTCCTCGCCACCGTCCTCGACGCCCTGCGCACCGGAGCCCGCGCCCGCGGCGGACCGCTCCCGGCCGGCGGACCCGAGGCCGTCACCGCCCGCGTCACCGCCGCACTCGGCGAGGTGTTCCCCGACCACGGGCACGGCGACCACGAAGCACTACGGACCCTCGTCCACACCCTCACCGCCGGCGCGGCCGACCCCGCCGACCCCCTGTGCGCAGCCCACCTGCACTGCCCGCCCCTCGCCGTCGCGGCCGCCGCAGACCTCGCCGCCAGCGCCCTCAACGCCTCCCTCGACTCCTGGGACCAGGCCCCCGCCGCCTCCGCCCTCGAAACCCTCCTCACCCGCACCCTCGCAGCCGAGTTCCACGACACCCCCCACCCCGACGCCGTCCTCACCACCGGCGGCACCGAAGCCAACCACCTCGCCCTCCTCCTCGCCCGCGAACGTCACGGCCCCCACCTCACCGTCCTGCACGGCGCCAACGCCCACCACTCCATCCCGCGCGCCGCCTGGCTCCTCGGCCTGCCCCCCGCCCGCAGCCTCCCGACCCCCACCGGCATCCTCACCCCCGCCACCCTCGCCGAGGCCCTCGCCGCCACCCCCGGCCCCGTCCTCGTCACCGCCACCGCAGGCACCACCGACGCCGGCCTCATCGACCCCCTCGACGCCCTCGCCGACCTCTGCGACCAGCACGGCGCCGACCTCCACATCGACGCCGCCTACGGCGGCCTCCTCCACCTCAGCCCCCGCCACCGCCACAAACTCGCCGGCCTCCACCGCGCCCGGTCGATCACCCTCGACCTGCACAAACTCGGCTGGCAACCCATCGCCGCGGGACTCCTCACCGTCCCCGACACCACCCTCCTCACCCCCCTCGCCCACCAGGCCGACTACCTCAACGCCCCCGACGACACCCGAGCAGGCCTGCCCGACCTCCTCGGCCGCTCCCTGCGCACCACCCGCCGCGCAGACGCCCTCAAGATCGCCGCCACCCTGCGCTCCCTCGGACGGGACGGCCTCACCCACCTCATCGACCGCACCTGCGCCCGCGCAGAACAGCTCGCCCGACTCCTCGAAGCACACCCCGCCTTCGAACTCCACGCGGCGCCCACCATCAGCACCGTCCTGTTCCGGCCCGCCCACGCCGACGACACCGCACTCGCCACCCTCCGCCGCACCCTCCTCCAGAGCGGCACCGCCGTACTGGGCCGGGCCACCGCCGACGGCCGCCTCTGGCTCAAGGCCACCCTGCTCAACCCCCACACCACGGCGGGGGACCTGGACGCCCTCGTGAACCTCCTGGAAGGCAGCACCCACCGATGACCGCCCAGCACGATGCACCCCACGACCTCGTCGGAATCGGCATCGGCCCCTTCAACCTCTCCCTCGCCGCACTCGCCCACGGCCTGCCCCAGCAAGGCGCCCCGGAACTCGCCACCGCCTTCTACGACCAGCGCCGCGACTTCCGCTGGCACCCCGGACTCCTCATCGACGGAGCCACCCTCCAAGTCCCCTTCCTCGCCGACCTCGTCACCCTCGCCGACCCCTCCAGCCCCTGGTCGTTCCTCAACTACCTCAAGCACAAGGAACGCCTCTTCCCCTTCTACTTCGCCGAGAGCTTCCACATCCAGCGAGCCGAATACGACGCCTACTGCCGCTGGGTCGCAGGCCGGCTCCCCGGACTCCACTTCGGCCACCAAGTCGACGCCGTCCGCTGGAACCCCGAACGCGACCTCTTCGAAGTCGACTTCACCCAAGTCGACGCCGACGGAGAAGCCGAAGCCCTCGGCCGCACCTACACCCGCAACCTCGCCCTCGGCATCGGCACCGCCCCCTACGTCCCCGAACCGCTGCGCCCCCTCGCCGAAGCCCCCACCGTCCCGGTGATCCACTCCTCCGAGTACCTCGACAACCGGCAGCGCATCCTCGGCGCCGACCACGTCACCGTCATCGGATCGGGCCAGTCCGGAGCCGAGGTCTTCCTCGACCTGCTTCGCTCCCGCCCCGCCGGCCGCGAACGCCTGACCTGGCTCGCCCGCACCCCCTCCTTCGCCCCCATGGAGTACTCCAAGCTCGGCCTGGAACACTTCACCCCCGACTACACCCGCTACTTCCACTCCCTCCCCGAACCGGTCCGCGACCGCCTCGTCCCCGCCCAGTGGCAACTCCACAAGGGCATCGACGCCGCCACCATCGCCGCCATCCACGAGGAGCTCTACCGCCGCACCCTCGACGGAGGCTGGCCCGACGCCGTCCTCACCCCCGGAGTCAGCGTCCGCACCGCCGGCCGCGTCGCCACCACCAAGGTCGAACTCCACCTCGAACACGCGGACCAGGGCAGCCGCTCACGCCTCACCACCGACGCCGTCGTCCTCGCCACCGGCTACCGCGAACGCCCCCTCACCCGCCTCCTCGCCGGACTCGACCCCTACCTGCGCAAGGACTCCTCCGGCCGCCCCCGCATCGACGACCGCTACCGGATGATCACCGACCCCGCCGTCACCGGCAGCGTCTTCGTCCAGAACGGCGAACGCCACACCCACGGCGTCGGAGCCCCCGACCTCGGCCTCGCCGCCTGGCGCAGCGCCGCCATCCTGAACACCCTCACGGGCAAAGAGCCCTACCCCCAGCCCACCCGCACGGCCTTCACCACTTTCGGCCTCGAACAGCGGGAGCACACCCGGCCCCGACCGGCCGGCGAACTGCTCCCCCTGGTCGAGCACCCGTAAGGAGAAACGTTCAGAACACCGCCTAGAAGACAGGTGTCCCGGCTCGGGTCAGCCGCCAGTCCACGGACGCGAACTGCGCCGGGTCCACCGTCCCCTTCGCCTTCACCCACTGGATGATCGTGTTGCGTATTTCATCCGAGTTCGCCCACAGCTGCCTGGACTGCGGAACGTGCGGGAAATTGCCGCCGCCCGAAGCCCGGTAGTTGTTCACCGCCAGCACGAACTGCGCCGCCGGATCCACCGGCTTCCCCTGGAACGACAGCCCCACGATCCGCGACCCCACCGGCTCCGACACATCGATGTCGTACGTCAGCCCGTACACGGCGTCGTAGTTGTAGTCCGGCGTCCCCTCCGCGTTCGTCAGCTTCGCCGGATCCACCACCTCGCCGGGAGCCGTCCGCACGTAGTACCTCGCCGAGAACTCCAGGTAGTCCTTGACCTGCGCACCCGTCAACAGCCGCGCCTCCAGCGTGTTCTCGAACGGGTACAGTCCCGCCGCATCCTTGATCGTCACCTGCCCGGCCGGAATCGCCGCCGTCCGCGAGAAACACGAAGCCTGCGAGAGCACCGGCAGCGCGGCCCACTCCGTACCCGCCAGCGCGCCCTTCACCGTCTCCGCCTGCACATGGCTGATCAGATCGATGATCGCCACGTCCTTGACCGGACCGTCCGCCGAAGACATCGCCTGCGTCGACGTACCGATCACCTGGTTCACATACGCCACGACCTTGCGGTGCTCGTCCGACAGCAGCCCGACGATCTTCGGGTCCTCCACCGCCGTGTTCGAGTTCAGCACCCGGGCCGACACCTTCGACACCGACCAGCAGCCCTTCGCCCACGTCAGCTCGAAGTCGAACAGCGTCAGCCGCTGCCCCCACTTCAGCGGCTCGGACAGGACCACGTCCTTGCCCGTCGCCTTGTTCCGCACCCGGTACTCCGGGATCTCCGTGTGCGCGTGACCCACCAGGATCGCGTCGATCCCCGGCACCTGCTCCGCCACCAGACCTGCCGCGTTCTCGATGTACGGCAGCTGGTCCCCGTAGCTCGACGTACCGCTCGAACCCGAATGCGCCGACACGATCACCACGTCCGCACCCAGCGACCGCAGCCGCGGCACGTACTTCGCAGCCTGCTCCTCAAGGCCCGGGAACGTCATCTTCCCCTGCACGTTCGCCTTGTCCCAGATCGCGATCCCCGGATTCGTCAGCCCCAGCACCGCCACCTTCACGTCCCGCCCGTGCGGCGTGCGCAGCCGGTGCATGCTGTACGGCGGGAACGCCGGCCGCAACGTCTTCGCATCCAGCGCGTTCGCCCCCAGCAGCGGGAAATCGCACTGCTCCTCGAACTTCCGCAGCACCGGAATGCCGTAATTGAACTCGTGGTTCCCCAGCGCCGCCGCGTCGTAACCGATCGCGTTCATCGCCTGCGCCATCGGATGCACCGGACCACGCCGCGCGGTGATCGGGTCCACCTTCGCGTAGTAGTACGAAAGCTGCGTCCCCTGAATGGTGTCCCCGGCGTCGATCAGCAGCGTGTTGCACCGCCCCTTCTCCGCCCGGACCTGGTTCACCAACGTGGAGATCTTCGCCAGACCGACGTCGTTGTGCGTCTTGTCGTCGAACTCCTTGTCCGTGAAGTAGTCCCAGTTGAAAACGTTCCCGTGCAGGTCCGTCGTCCCCATCACCGTGAACGCGTACGTCCTCGGCGCCCGGGCGGAAGCACCGCCGGCCACCGCCTCAGCCGCGGCGGCCGGGGTGCTCGTGGCCCCCGCCAACGCCACAGCCGCACCCGTCGCAGCCGAAGTGCCCAGAAATGTCCTACGGTCGAACGCCATGCCATCTCCCCTTGTGAGGTGCGTGTGTACAGACAGGCAACGCGCGTAGATTCTGACCCAGCAGTAACAAGCCGCAACACCCCCACCAGGTTTCAATCCGATGACCACCCCCGTACGAGCAGCAGTGCGACAGTGAATCCATGACCCAGGACGCATCGCACCAGCCCTACGGAACCCCCGAAGTCCCCCGCGTCGCAGTCCGCGGCGAAGCCACCCTCGAAGTCGACCCCGAAATCGCCCGCATCGGCATCACCGTCAGCGCCCGCGGCACCGACCGCCGCACCGCCCTCGAAGACCTCACCCGCCGCAACAACGCCGTCCTCGACCTCGTCAAAAGCTACGGCGACCCCGTCGAAAAACTCGAAACCGGCGCCTTCTCCATCACCCCCGAACTCACCCGCCACGGCCGCGGCGAACGCATCCGCGCCTACCACGGACGCGTCCACCTCACCGCCGAACTCAACGACTTCACCACCCTCGGTGAACTCGCCACCCGCCTCGCCGACCTCGAACTCACCCAAGTCGACGGACCCTGGTGGGCCCTGCGCCCCACCTCACCCGCCCACGGCGAAGCCCGCCGCCAAGCCGTACTCGAAGCCGTCCAGCGCGCCCGCGAATACGCCGCCGCCCTCGGAGCCGACCTCGCCGCCCTGGTCGAACTCGCCGACCTCGGAGCCGAGAACGCCCCCACCCCCTTCCAGGCCGCCGGCGCCGGCATGCGCACCATGGCCTTCAGCGCAGCCGAAGACACTGCCGCCCCCGCCCCCGCCCTCGACCTCGAACCCCAGCGCCAGACCGTCTACGCACAGGTGAACGCACGCTTCACGATGACTCCTCCCCGGCTCTGAAAACCCGCACCACCGCCGCCCCGGGGGTGCTCATCAGAGCACCCCCATGCACATTCAACAATTGTCAACAACCTTTTGCTCAAAGGTTGTTGAGTGGACACCCGGAACCAATTTCCTACTCCCTGGTAGGGGCATACGCTCGCTCCATGCGCCGAGCGAAAATCGTATGTACCCTGGGCCCCGCCACCGACTCATACGACCAGATCAAAGCCCTGGTCGAAGCCGGAATGGACATCGCCCGCTTCAACCTCAGCCACGGCACCTACGCCGAACACGAGGACCGCTACCAGCGCGTCCGCAAGGCTGCCGACGAAACCGGCCGCAGCGTCGGCATCCTCGCGGACCTTCAAGGCCCGAAGATCCGCCTGGGCCGCTTCCGCGAAGGCCCCGTACTCCTTGAACGCGGCGACGAATTCACCATCACCGTCGAAGACCACGAAGGCGACCGCCACACCTGCGGCACCACCTACAAGGGCCTCGCCGGAGACGTCACCACCGGCGAACGCATCCTCGTGGACGACGGCCGCGTCACCCTCGAAGTCACCGCCGTCGACGGCCCCCGCGTCCACACCCGCGTCATCGAAGGCGGCATGGTCTCCGACAACAAGGGACTCAACCTCCCCGGCGTCGCAGTCTCCGTACCCGCCCTCTCCGAAAAAGACATCGAAGACCTCCGCTGGGCCCTGCGCATCGGCGCCGACATCATCGCCCTCTCCTTCGTCCGCAGCGGAAGCGACATCGAAGACGTCCACCGCATCATGGACGAAGAAGGCCGACGCCTCCCCGTCATCGCCAAGGTCGAAAAGCCCCAGGCAGTCGAAAACATCGACGACATCGTCGCCGCCTTCGACGGCATCATGGTCGCCCGCGGAGACCTCGGCGTCGAAATGCCCCTGGAACAGGTCCCCATCGTCCAGAAGCGAGCCGTCAAGCTCGCCAAGCGCAACGCCAAGCCCGTCATCGTCGCCACCCAAATGCTCGACTCGATGATCGACAACTCCCGGCCCACCCGCGCCGAAGCCTCCGACGTCGCCAACGCCATCATCGACGGCACCGACGCCGTCATGCTCTCCGGCGAAACCAGCGTCGGCAAATACGCCATCGAGACCGTCCGCACCATGTCCCGCATCGTCGAAGCCGCCGAAGAAGACATCCTCGCCAAGGGCCTCCCCGCCCTCACCGACCGCAACAAGCCCCGCACCCAAGGCGGAGCAGTCGCCCGCGCCGCCGCCGAAATGGGCGACTTCCTCGGCGCGAAATTCCTCGTCGCCTTCACCCAGAGCGGAGACACCGTCCGCCGGCTCTCCCGCTACCGCTCACCCATCCCCCTCCTCGCCTTCACCCCCGACCCCGCCACCCGCTCCCAGCTCAACCTCACCTGGGGCGTCGAAACCTTCCTCGGCCCCCACGTCGACTCCACCGACGCCATGGTCGCCCAGGTCGAAGAAGAACTCCTGCGCATCGGCCGCTGCGTACCCGGAGACGTCGTCGTCATCACCGCCGGCTCACCCCCCGGCGTCAGTGGATCCACCAACCTCGTCCGCATCCACCACATCGGCGACGCAGTCCGCTGACCCCGCCCACCGGCGACACCAGCGACTTACAGCACCTCACGTATAACCTCACGTATAAGACGCACCGCGTCGGGCAACACCAACCGGCACTCACCCCCACTCGGGAAGTGCCCGCCCGACGCGGTCACCCGGGCCTCCGCGCCCAACTCCCGCACGAGCCGCACCACATGCTCACCCGTCGCCTCCCCGGTCTCCGGGTCGTCCGCCGGGTGCAGCACCCGGAACTCCCGCGCGGCCCTGCGGATCCGCTGCCAGTCGAACTCCGGCGAGAAGAACGGCGCCAACGCCTCGTACCCCACCTCGCCGGACATCGACGCCACGAACACCACCCCCGCGAACGCCCCCTCGGCCTCCGTGTCGTGCTCCTGCAGCAGCCGCAGCACATTCACCCCACCCGGACTGTGACCCACCAGCACCGTCTCACCGGCCGGCGCACCGTCCGCCGCCGCGGCCTGCAACTCCTTGAGCCACACGCCCGGTTCCGGGGCGAACGGCTCGGGGAAGTTCGGAATCCGCACCTCGTGCCCTTCTGAGGCGAACTCCTCGCCCGCCGCCGTGTACCAGTGCTCCCCGGCACTCATCCCGTACCCGCACCCGTATCCGTACCTGTACTCGTGCGCGATCACGATCTTGCCCATGGCTCCGCCCCCTGCACTGCCGGTCGACTCGTAAATCAAAACGCGACGCTGCGTTTTGATAAAACGCTAGGGCTATCGTGAAGCCGTGTCAATCACTCCTTCGAGCAACTCTTCGAGCACCCCGCCCCGCACCGGCGGCCGCCTCCGCAACGAAGACGCCCACCACTCCGTCCTCGAAGCCACCGCCGCACTCCTCGTCGAGAACGGCTACGGCGCCCTCACCATCGAAGGCGTCGCCAAGCGGGCCAACGTCGCCAAGAGCACCGTCTACCGCTGGTGGAAATCCAAGCCCGCCCTCGTCATGGACGCCTACGCCCACGAAACCGCGGCCAGCGTCCCCGAACCCGACACCGGCACCCTCGCCGGCGACCTCACCGCCTTCGTCGCCGACCTCTACCGCACCGGCCGCGACCCCGTCCGCGCCAAAGCCCTCACCGGCCTCATGGCCGAAGCCCAGCTCGACCCCGCCTCCGCCGACCCCTTCCGCGCCTGGGTCGCCACCCGCCGCGAGGTCGTCGCCACTCTGTTGACCCGGGCGGTCACGCGCGAGGAACTCCCCGCCGGCACGGACCTCGACCACGCCACCGACCTGGTCTTCGGCCCCTTCTGGTACCGCCTCCTCATCGCCCACACTCCCCTGGACCCCGCCGACGCCGAAGCCCACGTGGCGACGGTCCTGCACGGCCTGGCAGGCACCAAGTCCCCTTGACCTCAACCCGAGCGACGGCCTAGTACTTCGGCCCGATGTGGGCGTCCATGAGGGCGACGGACTCCTTGCGGGCGATGGACACGTTGAAGGGGTCACTGCCCCGGGCGAGGATCGTCCACCGGACGCCTACCTTGGCGAGGGTGTCCGTGCAGAGCTTCCGGATGTCGTCGGACTTGTTCGTGAAGAAGTACCGGGGGTACTCGTAGCGCTTGCCGTTGCGGACGGTCCAGTTGGTGACCCGGCACCCGTCGGAGTGGATCAGCCCGCGGATGAACTCCCACGGGTGGGCGTCGACGATGGCCTGCTGCCAGTCTTCGAGGGCGATGCGGCGTTCGTGTTTCCTGCCCGGGCCGTGCTGCGGGAACAGGCAGGTGAGGTGCTTCGAGTACACCTTGACGTCGTGGCAGCCGACCTTTCTCGCCCGGCACACCTGGTTGAAGGGGAGTACGCGCCGCATCGCCTCTTCCGCGGCGTTCATGAGGCCCGGCCACTTGTCGTCGCAGGTGATCCTCAGGCTCGGCACGCGGTGGCTCGCGGGCTGGCTTATGTGGCCGTCGCCGAGATAGAGGCCGAGTAGGTAGGAGTAGGACGCCGGGTCCGTGATGGGTGGACAGATGCTGGACTGGAATTGGCGGGGCAGCGGTTCCACCCGTATCCGCCAGGAGCGGATTGAAGCTCGGGAGATGCCGGTTTCCTTGCTGACGGAGCTCATGCTGCGGCCTTCGTCAAGAAGGCTCAGAGTGTGGATGCGTGTTGCTATGTCGTACATGTGGCCGACGCTGCTGCATGTACTGCGTCCACGTGGTGGATTTCGGAAGACTTCGCCAGAAAGGGCCATGGTCACGCGAGCCTCGCGTGACCATGGAATCGAAGTTATGTGCCCCAGGTGGGATTCGAACCCACACTGTCCGCTGTTTGAGAGCGGCCTCTCTAACCGGTTGGAGTACTGGGGCCTAAGAAACGAAGGCTTAGGGGAGCCCTGCGCGACACCACCATACAGGAGGTAGGTAGGCTCAGGGGAGCTTGATATGCCCCGCAAAGAGGAGCCCTTCGTGACCGCCGAGCACGAGTCGACGCCCACGCCCGACGCCGACCAGTCGCACGTTCCGCCGCTGACGACGCGCGTCGTCATCGCCGAGGACGAGGCGCTCATCCGTCTCGACCTCAAGGAGATGCTTGAGGAAGAGGGCTACGCCGTCGTCGGTGAGGCCGGAGACGGGCAGACCGCCGTCGAGCTGGCTCGGGAGCACCGTCCCGACCTGGTCATCCTTGATGTGAAGATGCCCGTACTGGATGGCATCTCCGCCGCCGAGAAGATCGCGGAGGAGTCCATCGCCCCCGTGCTGATGCTCACCGCGTTCTCGCAGCGCGACCTGGTCGAGCGGGCGCGGGATGCCGGGGCCATGGCGTACCTCGTGAAGCCCTTCAGTAAGAGCGATGTCGTCCCCGCCATCGAGATGGCCGTGTCCCGCTTCGCCGAGCTCCGCGCGCTGGAGAAGGAGGTCGCCGACCTCTCGCTGCGCCTGGAGACGCGCAAGCTCGTGGACCGCGCCAAGAGCATCCTGCAGACGCAGTACGGGCTCTCCGAGCCGGCCGCCTTCCGGTGGATCCAGAAGACCTCCATGGACCGCCGGATGTCCATGCAGCAGGTCGCCGAGGCGGTCATCGAGGACGCCGAGGAGAAGAAGGCCGCCGCCGGCAAGGGCGAGTGAGGCAGAGCGGGAACGGGTGAGGCCCGCCTCCGGATCCTGGATCCGGAGGCGGGCCTCACCCGTTGCACGAGGGGACTGCTCAGTCCTCGCCGAGGTACGCCTTGCGGACGTCCTCGTTGACCAGGAGCTCGCGGCCCGGGCCCGACAGGACGACCTTGCCGATCTCCATCACGTGGCCCTGGTCGGCCAGGGAGAGCGCCGCCTGGGCGTTCTGCTCGACCAGGAGGATGGTCGTGCCCTGGGACTTCAGCTCGGCGATGGTCGCCATGATCTTCTGCATCATGATCGGCGAGAGGCCCATGGAGGGCTCGTCGAGCATGAGCAGCTTGGGGCGGGACATGAGCGCGCGGCCCATGGCGAGCATCTGCTGCTCGCCGCCCGAGAGGGTGCCGGCGGCCTGCTTGCGGCGCTCTCCCAGGATCGGGAAGAGGTCGTAGGCGCGCTGGACGTCCTTCTGGATGCCGTCCTTGTCCTTGCGGAGGAAGGCGCCGAGGAGGAGGTTGTCCTCGATGGTCATGCGCGGGAAGATGTGCCGCCCCTCGGGGGAGTGGGCGAGTCCGAGCGCGACGATGTCGTGCGCGGGGATCTTCTTGAGGGACTTGCCCTGGAACTTGATCTGGCCGCCGCGCGGTTTGATCAGGCCCGACAGGGTGCGCAGGGTCGTCGTCTTGCCGGCGCCGTTGGTGCCGATGAGGGTGACGATCTGGCCGGCGTCGACGCTGAAGGTGATGCCCTTGACGGCTTCGATCTTGCCGTAGGCGACGCGGAGGTCCTCGACCTCGAGGAGTGCGGTCACCGGTCTTCTCCGTCCGTGCTGGTCGCGCTGGTCGTGCCGTCCGTCGCCTCGTCCGCTGTCCCGTCCGCTGCCTCGTCGCCCGTCGTCTCGGCGTGTACGGCTTCGCTGTGTGCTTCGGCTGCTTCGACTTCGGCGAGTTCTTCGGCGCCGGGGGCGCCTTCGAAGGGTTCGCCGAGGTAGGCGGCGATGACGCGCTCGTCGCCCTGGACTTCGGCGGCGGTGCCTTCGATGAGCTTTTCGCCCTGGACGAGGCAGGCGACGCGGTCGCAGAGGTTGAAGATGAAGCGCATGTCGTGCTCGATGACGAGGACGGCGATGCCCTGGTCCCGGATGGCGAAGATGAGTTCTTCGGTGGTCCGGGTCTCCTGCGGGTTCATGCCGGCGGTGGGCTCGTCCAGGAGGATGAGGCCGGGGTCGCTGGCCAGCGCGCGGGCGATTTCGAGCTTGCGCTGGTCGCCGTAGGGGAGGTTGCGGGCGAGGTGTTCGGCCTTGTCGGCGAGGCCGATGAACTCGAGGAGTTCCATGGCCCGCTTGCGGCTCGCTGCTTCTTCCCGGCTGAAGTTGGGGAGGCGCAGGAGGGAGGACCAGAGGCCGACCTTGGTGCGGGTGTGGCGGCCGACGAGGACGTTTTCCAGGACCGTCATGTTGTTGAAGAGACGGATGTTCTGGAAGGTGCGGGCGATGCCGGCCGCGGTGACCTTGTACGACTTGGGGGGCAGGACCGTGCCCTTGTACCGGACTTCTCCCTCGGTGGGGATGTAGAGGCCGGTGAGGCAGTTGAAGAAGGTGGTCTTGCCGGCGCCGTTGGGGCCGATGAGGCCGACGATTTCGCCGCTGCGCACGGTGAGGTCGACGTTCTTGACGGCGGTGAGGCCGCCGAAGCGCATCGTGACGCCTCGTGCGTCGAGGACGGTCTCCGCCGTGGTGGCGGGGGTTTCGGTGGTGGTGGTCGTCATGGGTCAGACCCCTGCCTTGCCGAGGACCGTGGGCGCTTCCATGTCCTTGTGGAGTTCGAGCTGGTTGCGCTTGTTGGGGATGAGACCTTCGGGGCGCAGGCGCATCAGGATGATGAGGGCGACGCCGAAGGCGAGGAGCTGGTACTCGCCCAGGAACTGGAGCTTGTTGGGGAGCAGGAAGAGGAGCGATCCGCCGACGAGGGGGCCGGAGATGGTTCCCATGCCGCCGAGGACGACTGCGGCGAGCAGGAAGGCGGAGTTCGGGGGTACGGCGTTGGCGAAGACGTACTGGTCCGGGGTGACGGTGTAGTTCACGTGGGCCTGTACGGCGCCTGCGAGTCCGGCGAGGGTGGCGCCGAGGGCGAAGGCGATGAGCTTGACGCGGAAGCCGTTGATGCCCATGGCTTCGGCGGCGGTCTCGTCTTCGCGGATGGCGACCCAGGCGCGGCCGATGCGGGATTCGGAGCTTCGCCGGAAGACCATGACCACGATGAGGGTGATCAGGAGCATCAGGAAGAAGTAGTTGGCGAAGCGTCCGATGGTGAAGCCGGCGACGGTGTGGGCGGCGCCGAAGTCGAATCCGAAGAGGTCGACGTTGGGGATGTTGGCGATGCCGTTGGGCCCGTTGGTGATGTCGGGGCCGGAGACGCCGTCGAGGTTGTTCATGGAGATGCGGAAGATCTCACCGAAGCCGAGCGTCACGATGGCGAGGTAGTCGCCGCGCAGGCGCAGGGTGGGTGCGCCGATGAGGACGCCGAAGACCATGGAGGCGGCGGCGCCGATGAGGATGGCGGCCCAGAAGGGGAGCTGCACTCCGAAGGGGGAGTTGGGGGAGCCGGAGACCAGGGCCGCGGTGTAGGCGCCGACGCCGAGGAAGGCGACGTAGCCGAGGTCGAGGAGGCCGGTGAGGCCGACGACGATGTTCAGGCCGAGTGCGACGGTGGCGAAGATGAGGATGTTGACGCCGAGGGTCGCGTACTGGTCGTCGGACTGGGTGAAGGGGAAGGCGGCCGCTGCTGCGAAGGCGCCGACGAGGGCGACGTTGCGGTGGCGGGTGGTGAGGGTGGTGATGCGCGCCATGAGGCCGGCCTTGTTGAAGGCGGCGAAGCCGAAGGCGGCGGTGATCAGGAAGCCGATGAAGAGTTCCTGGTACGGGGTGGTGATGCCGTACGTGAAGACGCCGAGGCCGACGGCGAGGACGGCGGCGATGATCAGGATCTCGGTCCAGGCGGGGAGCGCGCGGGCGGGCTTGGCCGGGCCGGAGGTGAAGGCGGCCTTGGCGCTGGTGGCCTTGTTGCGCGCGTTGTGCTTGAACTGTTCCCAGCTGCTGTCGTCGGGGTCGGGTCCTTCGAGGGCGGGGCGTTCGAAGGGGAGCGCGAGGGCGCCGGCGAGGGCGAGGAGGGTGACGAGGGCGGCGACTCCGGCACCGGGTTCGAGGTCGACGATCACGCCGTTGAGGCTGATGATCGAGAGGACCGTGTACCAGGTGGTGGCGAACGCGGCGAGGGCCGAGAGCTTGATGGCGGCGTCGGCGCCCGCGGGGGTGAGCCAGGCCAGGCCCTTGATCCCGTAGGAGGAGAGGCCGAAGAGGGTGGTGAGGAGGCCGCCGACCAGGACGAGCCACTGGAGTCCGCCGGGGTATCCGACGACGGTGAGGTCGCCGGGGAAGGCGGTGGTCCAGGTCCAGGGGAGGAAGCAGGAGGCGACGGTGAGGGCGCCGCCCGCGGTGGCGAGGGCGCGGCCGGTCTTCTCCGGGAGGGGGATGAACCCCTTGGCCTTGGTGGGCTCTGCGTTCATGGTCGTGGTGTCCGTGGTGGTGGTCGTCATGGTCATCACGCCCTGTCCGCGACGCGCTCGCCCAGCAGGCCTTGTGGCCTGAAGAGGAGGACGAGGATGAGGAGGACGAACGCCCAGGTGTTGCCCCAGGTCTGTCCGCCGAGCTGTTCGAAGCCGGGGATGTCGGCGACGTAGGCGGTGGTGAGGGTCTCGGCGAGGCCGAGGACGAGTCCGCCGATCATGGCGCCGTAGATGTTGCCGATGCCGCCGAGGACTGCTGCGGTGAAGGCCTTGAGGCCGAGCAGGAAGCCCATCTTGAAGTTGACTTCGCCGTACTTGAGGCCGTAGGCGACGGCTCCGACTGCGGCGAAGGCGGCGCCGAGGGCGAACGCGACCGTGATGATGCGGTCGGTGTTGATGCCCATGAGCTTGGCGGTGTCGGGGTCCTGCGAGGTGGCCTGCATGCCGCGGCCGGTGCGGGTCTTCTTGACGAAGAAGCCGAGGATGGCCATGGAGATGGGGGCGGCGAGCAGGAGGAAGACGTCACCGGTCTGGATGGTGATGCTGCCGAGGTGGAAGGGGCCGCCGGGGATCTCGGGGAAGACGACCTTCGACTTCGCGCCGGGGTACCAGGCCCATACGGCCTGCTGGAGTGCGAGGGAGAGGCCGATGGCGGTGATGAGCGGGGCGAGGCGGGGGGCGCTGCGCAGGGGGCGGTAGGCGAATCGTTCGGCGCCGACGGCTATGAGCGTGGCGACGATGATCGCGCCTATGAGCATGAGGGGGAGGGCGACCCACATGGTGGTGCCGCCGGGGAGCATGGTCCAGACGGTGAGTGCCCCGAATCCGCCGGTCATGAAGATCTCGCCATGCGCGAAGTTGATGAGCTGGACGATGCCATAGACCATCGTGTAGCCGATGGCGACGAGCCCGTACATGGATCCCAGTAGCAGGCCGTTGACCAGCTGTTGCGGCAGTTCGTGCACCGCAGGTCCTCCGAGTCTTTCGACGGATGTGACTCCGCGCGGGGCGCTTTTGTGCGCGCCCCGCGCGGCAGGTGGGTGGTGCTCCCGTGGCCGGCCGTTCGAGCGGACTACCGGCTACGGGTGGGGTGGGTGACCGGTGAGGGTCAGCCGAGGGTGCCCGACTCGACGGACTTCCACTCGGTGCCCTCGACCTTGTAGACGGTGAGCTGCTTGTTGGTGGCGTCACCGAACTCGTCGAAGGAGACCTTGCCGGTCACGCCGTCGAAGGAGACGCCCTGGACTGCGGCGAGGACCTTGGCGCGGGCGTCGGCGGGGAGCTTGCCGCCGTTGGCGTCGACGGTGGCCTTGACGGCCTCGATGATCGCCCAGGCGGAGTCGTAGGAGTAGCCGCCGTAGGCGGAGAAGGGCTCCTTGTATCCGGCCTTGGTGTAGTTGGCGACGAAGTCCTTGGCGGAGGGCAGGCTCTCGACGGGGGCGCCGACCGAGGTGGCGAGGTCGCCCGCGGCGCCGGCGCCGGCGAGCTCGACGTACTTCTTGTCGTAGATGCCGTCACCGCCGATGAGCGGGATGTTGGCGCCGGAGGCCTTGATCTGCTTGGAGAGCGGGCCGGCCGCGGGGTACTCGCCGCCGTAGTAGACGACGTCGGCGCCGGAGCTCTTGACCTGGGTGACGATGGCGCCGAAGTCGGTGCTCTCGGGGTCGATGTGGCCTTCGCCGACGACCTTGCCGCCGAGCTTGGTGAACTCGCCCTTGAAGGTGCCCGCGAGGCCGGCGCCGTACGTCTTCTTGTCGTCGATGATGAAGACGTTCTTCTTGCCGGCCTTGTTGAAGAGGTACTGCGCCGCGAACGGGCCCTGGATGGCGTCCGTGGTGGCGGTGCGGAAGTAGCTCTTGTAGGTGCGGACCTTCTCGCCGGTGGCCCACTTCGGTCCCTGGGAGAGGGAGGGGCTGGTGTTGGCGGGGGAGATCTGGACGAGCTTGGCGTCGTCGAAGACCTTCTGCATGGACTCCGAGACGGAGGAGTTCAGGGGGCCGACGACGCCGAGGACGTCCTTGTCGGCGGTGAGCTTGGTGGCGTTCTGCTGGCCGGAGGAGGCCTGCGCCTGGTCGTCGAGGGCTTCGATCTTGAAGGTGATGCCCTTGACGTACTTCTTCTCGTTGGCCTGCTTGGCGGCGAGGTCCGCGGAGTTCTTGATGCCGAGGCCGAGGGCGGAGAGGTCGCCGGTCAGCGGGGCGTCGACGCCGATGACGACCGTGGTGTCGCCGCTGCCGGCGTCGTTGGCCTTGTCTCCGCGCGATCCGCAGGCGGTGAGGGTGAGGGCGCCCGCGGCGAGCGCGGCGGTCACGGCAATGAGAGAACGCTGACGCACGATCAGTCCTTTCCTGGCACTGCGTCCCCCGTGGGACGCACCGTGTCGAACGCGGGGAACCGAACTGAAAGGAATCCGGTGGTCGCGGTGACTGGCCGTGACTCTAAGCGGGTCTTAGGACGTTATGGAGGGCTGAGGCCAATGATGTGACTCTCTTGTTATGCCACGGCGTAATACATAGCGGATGTCTGCGGGTGGAAAGGGGGAAATCCGGCCGGTTCGTCTTGTCCGCATGGTGAGACGCGTGAGGACCATCGAGTGGTTTGGGTACTGTCGCGCCAGGACTCTGGGCCCTTTTGGTCATGACGGCGACGGGGCGCTCGCGTCTCGATCTTCGGGACAGGCCCTGGTCAGAGCGGTGGAGAGATCCCGTGCATATCGGTCACCGGGGATGTAGCTGTGATCCTCTTTCTCAAACCCATTACTTAGGGTTACTTCGAGGAATGGGAGTCCGGAATTCCGTGCCACATGCACGCAGTCTGTGACCCGAATCCGTACGACGAGGTCACGGGCCTCGCCCGGGGCGAGCGTGGCCGGAAGTGGTGGCCGGACCTCGCTCGTCAGCGCCCGCGAGGACTGTCCCAGCCGCTCCAGGGTGACGGCCGGGCCGGCCGAGGCGCGCACACGGACGGTGAACTCGAAGGCCGCGCCGGAGGGGTCCTGCGCGGAGCCCGGCGCGGGATCCTGCCCGGCCGGGGCGACGTAGGCGAGGGAGAACACCTGTGAGGGCGCGGGCGGCCTGTACGGGGCGGGGCGCGGCCGGGCCGCGTACAGCACGGCGCCGCCGGCCAGGACGGCGGACACGCAGGTCAGCGCCCCGAGGGTCAGGAAGGCCCGCCGGTGGCCCCCGTAGGCCTCGCGGAGCCGCCGGACGGCCAGGGGCGTGCGCGGCGGGCGGGGAGCGGCGTGCGGGCCCCCGCTGCCGTCGAGGGACTCGGTGCCCTCCCCGGGCTCCACCGGGCCGATGCCGCCGCTCACTGCCAGGGACCGTCCGTCGGGGCGCCCGACCGGTAGCGGTCCGCGCAGCGGCGCTCCGCCTCCCGGGCGGTGAGTTCGTGGGCGGCGGCCGGGCCCTTGGTGTCGCGCTCGGCGCGGGCGTCGGCGAGGACGGCGCGCAGGATGTCGTTCTGGCCGCCGGACAGGCCCATGGACTGGTAGTCGAGGCGGACGGCGTCCTTGCCCTCGCCCGCGTCGAGGATCACGCCCGCCCAGTGGGTGATCAGGCGGGTGCAGACCTCCTGGGGCGCCGGTGGGGCGGAGGCCGGGGCGGAGGCCGGGGCGGAGGAGCCGGGGGGAGGGGCGGCGGGCCCGCCGCCGGCGCAGCCGAGCGGTGCGGCGGCCAGCAGCGCCGTCGTCGCCGCCGCGGCCAAGGCGCGCCGCGGCGCCGGTCCGGATCCCATGCGGGGAACGCTAGACGGGCGCCGCGGCGAGGGCAACGGCTAGTTGTTGCCGTCCTGTTGCGGGTTCGCGTCACGCAGCAGGCAGGTCAGGCGGGCGGTGCAGACCCGGCGGTCCTGCTCGTCGGTGATGACCACCTCGTAGGTGGCGGTGGAGCGGCCCCGGTGCACGGGGGTGGCGACGCCGGTGACCAGGCCGGAGCGGGCGCCGCGGTGGTGGGTGCAGTTCAGGTCGACGCCGACGGCGACCTTGGTGATGCCGCCGTGCATCATCGCGCCGACCGAGCCGATGGTCTCCGCGAGCACGGCGGAGGCCCCGCCGTGGAGGAGGCCGTAGGGCTGGGTGTTGCCCTCGACGGGCATGGTGGCGACGACGCGCTCGGCGGAGGCTTCGAGGATGCGGATGTCCATCCGCTTGCCGAGGTCGCCCGCCGAGAACAGCGCGGGCAGGTCGATGCCCAGGGCCGTGTACTCGTCCAGGACCTCCTGCGGGAACTTCACCGCGTGCTGCTGCTCGCCCATGGGCCTACTCCGTTCGTCAACGTTCGTTAACCATCTTGTCCTGGGAGCGTTCTATCAGGACGGCTCGAAGCGCACGACGACGGACTTGCTCGCCGGGGTATTGCTGGTGTCCGCCGTGGAGTCGAGGGGCACGAGCACGTTGGTCTCGGGGTAGTAGGCGGCGGCGCAGCCGCGGGCGGTCGGGTAGTGCACGACGCGGAAGCCGGGGGCGCGCCGCTCCACGCCGTCGCGCCACTCGCCGACGAGGTCGGTGTACGAGCCGTCGGCGAGACCGAGCTCGGCGGCGTCCTCGGGGTTGACCATGACCACGCGGCGGCCGCCGGTGATCCCGCGGTAGCGGTCGTCGAGGCCGTAGATGGTGGTGTTGTACTGGTCGTGGCTGCGCAGGGTCTGCAGGAGCAGGCGCCCCGGCGGGAGGTGCGGGTACTCCACGGGGGCGGCGGTGAAGTTCGCCTTGCCGGTCTTCGTGGGGAAGCGGCGCTCGTCGCGCGGGGCGTGCGGGAGCTGGAAGCCTCCCGGGCGGGCCGCGCGGGCGTTGAATTCCTCGAAGCCGGGGACGACGCGGGAGATCCGGTCGCGGATGGCCGCGTAGTCCTGCTCGAACTCCTCCCACGGGGTCCGGGAGGCCTCGCCGAGGACGGCGCGGGCCATGCGGGCCACGATCGCGGGCTCGGAGAGCAGGTGCGGGGAGGCCGGGGCGAGGTTGCCGCGGGAGGCGTGGACCATGCCCATGGAGTCCTCGACGGTCACGAACTGCTTGCCGGAAGCCTGGACGTCCTTGTCGGTGCGGCCGAGGGTGGGCAGGATCAGGGCGCGCCGGCCGGTGACCGCGTGGGAGCGGTTGAGCTTCGTGGAGACGTGGACGGTCAGCGAGGCGCGGCGGATCGCGGCCTCGGTGACCTCGGTGTCGGGGGTGGCGCCGACGAAGTTGCCGCCCATGGCGAAGAGCACCTTGGCCTCGCCGTCGCGCAGGGCCTGGATGGAGCGGACCACGTCGAAGCCGTGCTCGCGGGGCGAGGTGATGCCGAATTCCTTGTCGAGCGCGTCGAGGAAGGCGGGCGCGGGGCGTTCGAAGATCCCCATGGTGCGGTCGCCCTGGACGTTGGAGTGGCCGCGGACGGGGCAGACGCCGGCGCCGGGGCGGCCGATGTTGCCGCGCAGCAGCAGCAGGTTGACGACCTCGCGGATGGTGGCGACGGAGTGCTTGTGCTGGGTCAGGCCCATGGCCCAGCAGACGATGGTGCGCTTCGAGGCCAGGATCATGGCCAGGGCGCGCTCGATGTCGGGGCGGGTCAGGCCGGTGGCGGTGAGGGTCGCGTCCCAGTCGGTGTCCTTGGCGGTGGCCGCGAACTCCTCGTAGCCGTGGGTGTGTTCGCGGATGAACTGCTCGTCGGTGGCGTCGCCCGCCTCGATGACCAGTTTGTTCAGGAGGCGGAAGAGGGCCTGGTCGCCGCCGATGCGGATCTGGAGGAACAGGTCGTTGAGGGCGGTGCCCTTGAGCATGCCGAGCGGGGTCTGCGGGTTCTTGAAGCGCTCCATGCCGGCCTCGGGCAGCGGGTTCACCGAGATGATCTTCGCGCCGGCGGACTTGGCCTTCTCCAGGGCGGAGAGCATGCGGGGGTGGTTGGTGCCCGGGTTCTGTCCGGCGACGATGATCAGGTCGGCCTGGTGGAGGTCTTCGAGGGAGACGCTGCCCTTGCCGATGCCGATGGTCTCGTTCAGTGCGGAGCCCGAGGACTCGTGGCACATGTTCGAGCAGTCGGGGAGGTTGTTGGTGCCGAACTCGCGGACGAACAGCTGGAAGAGGAAGGCCGCTTCGTTGCTGGTGCGGCCCGAGGTGTAGAAGAGGGCCTCGTCGGGGGAGCCGAGGGCCTTCAGCTCCTCGGCGATGATCGCGAAGGCCCGCTCCCAGCTCACGGCCTCGTACCGGCCGGAGCCTTCCGCCAGGTACATCGGCTGCGTGATCCGGCCCTGCTGGCCCAGCCAGTAGCCCGAGCGCGTCTGGAGGTCGGCGAGCGGGTGCTCGGCGAAGAACGCCGGGGTGACCCGGCGCAGGGTGGCTTCCTCCGCGACGGCCTTGGCGCCGTTCTCGCAGAACTCGGCGGCGTGCCGCTTGTCGCCCTCGGGCCAGGCGCAGCCGGGGCAGTCGAAGCCGTTCTTCTGGTTGACCTTGAGGAGGGTGCGGGCCGTACGGGCCAGGCCCATCTGCTCCTGCGCGATCCTCAGGGTGTGCCCGATCGCGGGCAGGCCGGCGGCCGCGTGCTTGGGGGGCGTCACCTGGGGTGCGTCCTGTACGGGATCCCCTGCGGGCGGCTTGGTGGCCATGGCGCTCCCCTTCGAGCATGCGTGCGAATGCAGCACATAGTGCTGCATCTCCGATCCTTGCACGGTGACCGGGCGGCGGGGAGGGCGCCCGGGAGCGCGTCGACGGGCGGGCGCGTGCGCCGGGGGCGGCTGCCGTGACGGATGCGCCGGGGGAGGCGGGCGGGGCGGCCCCGGTACGGGCGGCCGGGCGGGCTCCGGGGCCGGGCTCCGGGGGCGGTGGCGGGCGGCCCCCGGGGGCCGGCGACCGGCTTCGAGGGGGCGGGCGGCGGACCCGGGGGAAGCGCCGGGCGGGCTCCGGCGAGCCGCCGGCCGGGCTCGTACGGGGCCGGTGCGCGGCCCGGCCGGGGCCGGACACGGCCGGCCGTCCACTGACCGGGTGACCACCGGCGCCGGAATTGTCAGTGCGGCGGCCTAGGATCGGGGGCGTGGCAGATTCAGCATCGAAGAAGACCGACCAGCCGACCGCAGCGGACCGCCCCCGCCTGATGCTCATGGACGGGCACTCCCTGGCGTACCGGGCGTTCTTCGCGCTGCCCGCGGAGAACTTCACCACCGCGACCGGGCAGCCGACCAACGCCATCTACGGGTTCGCGTCGATGCTGGCGAACACGCTGCGCGACGAAGCGCCCACGCACTTCGCGGTGGCGTTCGACGTGTCCCGCAAGACGTGGCGCTCGGCGGAGTTCCCCGAGTACAAGGCGAACCGCTCCAAGACCCCCGACGAGTTCAAGGGGCAGGTGGAGCTGATCGGCGAGCTCCTCGACGCGATGAGCGTGCCGCGGTTCGCGGTCGACGGCTTCGAGGCCGACGACGTGATCGCGACGCTCGCCACCCAGGCCGAGGCCCTCGGCTTCGACGTGCTGATCGTCACCGGCGACCGGGACTCCTTCCAGCTCGTCTCCGAGCACACCACCGTGCTCTACCCGACCAAGGGCGTCTCCGAGCTCACCCGCTTCACCCCCGAGAAGGTCGAGGAGAAGTACGGGCTCACCCCCCAGCAGTACCCGGACTTCGCGGCCCTGCGCGGCGACCCGTCCGACAACCTCCCCGGCATCCCGGGCGTCGGCGAGAAGACCGCCGCCAAGTGGATCACCCAGTTCGGGTCCTTCGCGGAGCTCGTCGAGCGCGCCGACGAGGTCAAGGGCAAGGCCGGGCAGAACTTCCGCGACCACCTGGACGCCGTGAAGCTCAACCGGGTGCTGACCGAGATGGTCAAGGACGTCGCCCTGCCCAAGACCCCCGCCGACCTGGCCCGCGCCCCCTACGACCGGACGGCCGTCACCGGAGTCCTGGACGTACTGGAGATCCGCAACGCCTCCCTGCGCGAGCGGCTGCTCGCCGTCGACCCGGGCGCAGCCGAGCAGGAGGCCCCGGCTCCGGCCGCCGCCGCGGTCGAGCTGGACGGCTCCGTGCTCGGCACCGGCGAGCTCGCGCCGTGGCTGGAGAGCCACGCGGGAGCCCCGCTCGGCATCTCCACCGTCGACACCTGGGCGCTCGGCACCGGCAACGTCTCCGAGATCGCACTGGCCTCCGCCGACGGCGCCGCCGCCTGGTTCGAACCGTCCGCGCTGGACGAGGCCGACGAGCAGGCCTTCGCCGCCTGGGCCGCCGACGCCGCCAGGCCGAAGGCGGTGCACAACGCCAAGGCCCTGATGCGGGTCTTCCCGGAGCACGGCTGGACCCTGGCCGGGGTCGCCATGGACACCGCGCTCGCCGCCTACCTGGTCAAGCCCGGCCGCCGCTCCTTCGCGCTGGACGTGCTCTCCCAGGAGTACCTGCACCGGGAGCTGGCGCCCGCCGCCGCCGACGGGCAGCTCGCCTTCGGCGCCGACGACACCGCCGAGGCCGAAGCCCTGATGGCGCAGGCCCGCGCCGTCCTGGACCTCGGCGACGCCTTCACCGTGAAACTCCCCGAGGTGGGCGCCGCGGAACTGCTCCACGACATGGAGCTGCCCACCTCCGAGCTGCTCGCCCGCCTGGAGCGGGCCGGGATCGCCGTCGACCGGAGCCACCTCGAAGCGATGGAGCAGCAGTTCGCCGCGGCCGTGCAGCAGGCGGTGAAGGAGGCGCACGCGGCGGTGGGCCACGAGTTCAACCTCGGCTCGCCCAAGCAGCTCCAGGAGGTGTTCTTCGGCGAGCTGGACCTGCCGAAGACGAAGAAGACCAAGACCGGCTACACCACCGACGCCGACGCGCTCGCCTGGCTGGCCACCCAGACCGACCACGAACTGCCCGTGCTCATGCTCCGCCACCGCGAGCAGGCCAAGCTGCGGGTCACCGTCGAGGGCCTGGTCAAGATGATCGCCGCCGACGGCCGGGTGCACACCAGCTTCAGCCAGACCGTCGCCGCCACCGGCCGGCTGTCCTCCACCGACCCCAACCTGCAGAACGTGCCGGTGCGCACCGACGAGGGCCGGGCCATCCGCCGCGGCTTCATCGTCGGCGAGGGCTACGAATCCCTCATGACCGCCGACTACAGCCAGATCGAGCTGCGCGTCATGGCCCACCTCTCCGAGGACCAGGGCCTGCTCGAAGCCTTCCAGTCGGGCGAGGACCTGCACACCACCGTCGCCTCCCAGGTGTTCGGCGTCGAGCGCTCCGAGGTCGACGCCGAGATGCGGCGCAAGATCAAGGCCATGTCCTACGGTCTGGCCTACGGGCTCTCCGCGTTCGGCCTCGCCCAGCAGCTGAACATCGAGCCCGGCGAGGCCCGCGGCCTGATGGAGACCTTCTTCGAGCGCTTCGGCGGGGTCCGGGACTACCTGGGCCGCGTCGTCGAGGAGGCCCGCGCCACCGGCTACACGGCCACCGTCTTCGGCCGCCGCCGCTACCTCCCCGACCTCAACAGCGACAACCGCCAGCGCCGCGAGGCCGCCGAGCGGATGGCGCTGAACGCCCCGATCCAGGGCACCGCCGCCGACATCGTCAAGGTCGCGATGCTGCGCGTGGACAAGGCGATCACCGAGGCCGGGCTGAAGTCGCGGATGCTGCTCCAGGTCCACGACGAAATCGTGCTGGAGATCGCCCCCGGGGAGCGCAAGCAGGTGGAGGAGCTGGTGCGCCGCGAGATGGCCGCCGCCGTCGACCTGCGGGCCCCGCTGGACGTGTCCGTGGGCGTCGGCCCCGACTGGGAGTCCGCCGCGCACTGAGTGCCCGTGCCCCTGCTCCGGGCAGCGCCCGTCCCCGCCTATGTGGTGGGGACGGGCGCTTTCGCGTCCGCGTCGGCGTCCGGGGCGGGGGCCGCTCCCGACACCGACACCGACGCGGACGCCGACGCCGACGAGCGGCCGCGGATCCGCCGCTGGTGCAGCCGCACGAGGACCCCGTACAGCAGCAGCCCCACGGCGAGACCGCCGCCCGCGCCGAAACAGATGGTCGGGATGATGTCGAGCGGGGTGCGGATCCGGTCGAAGAAGGTGAAGAAGCGCAGCACGCGCAGGGTGACCCCGACCGCCGCGCAGACGAGGACCAGTGCGAGCGCGCCCCACACCCCGGACCGGCCCAGGACCGGGACGGACGCGGGGGCCGGCCCGTCCGGCAGCCGGCGCAGCGCCGTCACCGTGAACCAGACCAGGAAGCAGGCCGCGAGCGCCGAAGTCCCGTACTGCAGGTAGGAGTAGAGGGGCAGCCCGAAGGCGAGCGGCTCGCCCAGCTCCGGCAGGGTGCGCGTCCCGAAGCGGTCGACGTGCGTGAAGGCGTCCCACACCACGTGCGTGAGGGAGCCGATGACCGCCGAGAGGTAGAACCAGAGGGCCAGCGAGGGCAGTCGGCGCCCCCGCCACTCCTCGCCCCGGACGAAGGAGTGCACCCTGCCCTGCCGGGCGCCGGGCAGCAGGGCGATCAGCGGCTCGCGCAGCAGCAGCCAGCACCCCGCGAGGACGGCGGTCAGCAGCGCGTCGGCGGTCAGCACGCCGGGCAGGGAGTGCGTGAAGGTGCCGTACGGCCTGAGCCCCGAGACCACCGCGTCGGCGAAGTAGAAGGTGTCCGGAGCGAACGACCCCAGGACCAGGGCCGAGCCGACGAGGGGGCCGCGCGCACGGCCGGACCTGCGGACGGCCGGAAGTACGGCGGCCGCGTGGCTGAGGGTGAACGGCATGGAACCTGATCTCCAGGGGCTCGGCTCATCGACTGCGTCCAGTATGGGTGCTCTGCGGAACTCATGAGGAAATCGTGAATTCCGGCTCGCGATGCGTGCCCTGTCCAGCGAGTTGACGTAGGGTCACGCGGACGTCGAGGGGGAGGGGGTCCGGCTGATGGCGGCTCGGATTCGGATACCGGCAGGCGCATCCGCGGGGATATCCGTGCGGATCGGCCGGCTGGTGCGCAAGGGCGGGGCGGCCGTGCTCGTCTCCGCCGTCGTGGCCGCCGTGCTGACCGCTTCGCAGGGGCCGCTCGCGGCCGGCGCCGACGCGTCACCGGTCGCGGAGCCCGCGCCGGAGCCCGTGCCCGACGGTTCCGCAGGCGACGGGTCCTACTTCACCGCCCTGCCGCCGCTGGTGAGCCCCGAGCCGCCGGCCCTGCTGCTGCCCGAGGACGGGGCGCCGGCGGCGCCGCCCGTCGTACCGGCCGCCGCGGATCCGGGACCGCGCACCGAGCCCGCGGCCACGGGCGGGGCCGAGGGGGCCCAGGGCATACCGGCGAGCGTGCTCGCCGCGTACCGGGGCGCGGAGCAGGCCATCGCCCGGACCGACCCCGGATGCGGACTGCGCTGGCAGCTCCTCGCGGCGATCGGCAAGGTCGAGTCCGGACAGGCGCGCGGCGGGCAGGTCGACTCCGCCGGTACGACGCTGCGGCCGATCCTGGGCCCCGTGCTCGACGGCAACGGCTTCGCGAACATCTCGGACACCGACGGCGGGGCCTACGACGGGGACTCCCGCTACGACCGCGCGATCGGGCCGATGCAGTTCATCCCGTCCACGTGGGCCTCGTGGGGCCAGGACGCCAACGGCGACGGCCGGCGCGACCCCAACAACGTGCACGACGCCGCCCTCGCGGCGGGCCGCTACCTGTGTGCCGGCACGCGCGACCTGCGGGTGGACGCGGACCTGGACCGGGCCGTGCTGTCGTACAACCAGTCCTCCGCGTACCTGCGGACGGTGAGGTCGTGGTTCACGTACTACCTGAAGGGCGTGCACGAGGTCCCGGACGGCCGGGGCGGTGGCAGCGGCAGCGGGAACGGCGTCGGGAACGGGAACGGCGGTACCCCGGTGGTGACGCCTCCGAAGCCGAGCCCGAGCCCCACCCCGAAGCCCACGCCTTCGCCGAAGCCGACGCCGACGCCGAGCCCGACTCCGACGCCGAGCCCGACGCCCACGCCGAAGCCGACGCCCACACCGACCCCAACACCCACCCCGACGCCGAGTCCCACCCCGACTCCCACCCCGAGTCCGAAGCCCACCCCGAGCCCCACCCCGAGTCCGAAGCCCACCCCGAGCCCCACCCCGAGTCCGAAGCCCACGCCGACCCCGACCCCGTCGCCGACGCCGTCTCCGAAGCCCACGGCTTCGGTCTCCCCGTCGCCGAAGCCCAAGCCGTCGGCCAAGCCCTCCGCGTCACCGTCCCCGTCCGCCGCCGGTCCGGCGGCCACGGCGACCCCCTGACGCACACCGCGGCCCCGCCCTCCCGCTGCCCGGGGGGCGGGGCTTCGGCATGCCACCCGGTACGGCGCGAGGGTCCCGCAGCCGGGCCGTGACCGGGCCACCGCGAGGTCACGGCGCGAGCAGTGGCGCAAACGGTTCTCATCTGCCACCCGCATTGCTACGGTGCCACCGCCCTGACACCCCATCAGATTCCGGAGGCCCCGGCATGCGCGCATTCGTCGCCGCCGCCAGCGGTCTCGTCCTCGCGGTGCTCCTCGTCTTCGCCATCACGGCGACGGGGGCGCCGGAAGGCAAGACCTCACCGAAGCCCCTGCTCACCACCGCGCCCGCCGCGCCCGGAAAGTAGAGGAGGGCCCGGCCATGCGACGCAGAGCAAGCCTCGTCCTGCTAGCCGTAGCCGTGTTCTGTGCAGCCCTCGCACCGCTGCTGCGCTGGTACGCGTACCCCAGGCTCGCGAAGATCCCGCCGAACCAGTACCAGGAGATGGTGCTGGAGGCGAAGGACGCGACCCTCGTCGACTACTCCACCCTGCAGCCGAAGAAGGTCGACAAGGTCACCATCGTCCAGACCCTCAAGGGCAACGTCGAGGCGTCGAAGGAGATAGAGGCCAGCGCCGGCAAGGACGTCGTGGTCTGGGACACCCTGACCTACATCATGGGTCCGGACGGGAAGATGGTGTCCGAGATCCCGGAGCGCTACATCTTCGACGCCCACAGCCAGGACCCGGTGCACGCCACCGGCGAGGCCGTGGACGGGGACCCGGTCAAGCGCGAGGGCATCGAGTTCAAGTGGCCGTTCTTCACCGAGCCGCGCGACTACCTCTACTTCGACGCGCAGACCCGTACCTCCTCGCCGATCCACTACGTGGGTCCGCGCAAGTTCAAGGGCATGGACGTCTACTACTTCGAGCAGACCGTGCCGTGGACGAAGGTCGGACTGCCGAAGAAGATGCCGATCGACGCCATCGACCCGGCGACGTTCGAGCAGACCACCGGAACCAGCCTCTGGTACACGACCAAGGCGATGTTCTGGGTCGACCCGGTGACCGGGGCGCCCGTCAACGCCGAGCAGGAGATCCAGCAGGAGATGCGCGGCGGGAGCATCGCGGGCAACGCGCCCGACGGGAAGCTCACCGTCTTCGCCGGGCACGTCAAGATCCGCGAGGACTACAGCGACTACACCGTCGACCTGGTCAAATCGAACCGGATCATGGTCCTCGCGCTGCACACGTACGCCCCGCTCGGGCTGGCGGCCGGCGGGCTCGCGCTCTTCGCGCTGGCGCTCTGGCTGGAGGCGCGCGGCCGGCGCCCCCGCGACGAGGAGCCGTTCACCGCTTGAGCCGGGCGTTCGTGAACCGGGTGGGCTCGGCGGTCGCCGGATCCTCGGGCCACGGGTGCTTGGGATAGCGGCCGCGGAGCTCGGCGCGGACGGCGCGGTAGCCGCCCTGCCAGAACGAGGCCAGGTCGGCGGTGACCGCGGCGGGCCGGCCGGCGGGCGACAGGAGATGGACGAGTACGGGGACCCCCGCGACGCGCGGGGTCTCGGCCAGTCCGAACAGCTCCTGGAGCTTGACCGCGAGGACGGGCTGCCCGTGTTCGGCGCCGTAGTCGAGGCGGATCCGGGAGCCGCTCGGCACCTCGATCCGCTCCGGGGCCAGCTCGTCGAGCCGGGCGGCCTCGCCCGTGGCCCAGGGCAGCAGCCGGTTCAGCGCCTGCCCCGCCTCGATCCGCGCGAGGTCCCCGCGGCGGCGGGCCCGCGACAGCTCGGGCTCCAGCCAGTCGTCGGCCCGCTCCAGCAGCTCCCCGTCGTCCGCCACGTCGGGCCAGGGCGGGCCGAGCGTGCGGTGCAGGAAGCCGAGCCGGGCCCGCAGCGCCCGGGTGTCCGGGGTCCAGCGCAGCAGGCCGAGACCCTCGGCGCGCAGTCCTTCGAGCAGGGCCGCCCTGACGAGGGCGCGGTCGGGGTCGCGCAGGGGGCGGGCGGCGAGTTCGATGGCGCCGAGCCGTTCCACGGACCGGGCGACGAGGTCCCCGTCCTCCCAGTGCACCTCCTCGCCAGCGCGGAAGAGGTGGCCGGCCGCCTCGCGGGCGGTGTCCTCGTCGAGGAGCGCGGCCAGCCGGACCCGTGCGGAGGCGGAGTGCGGGGGCCTGTCGGCGACGGCGACGGCCAGCCAGGGCGCGCTGCGCAGCCCCGACCCCTCGCCGAGCTCGGCGCCGGTCCCGGAGGCCATGAGGAAGGCGCCCTGGCCCTTGGCCCTGGCCACCCGCTCCGGGAACGCGAGTGCGGCGATCAGCCCGGCGGCGGCGTCGTGGGGGACGGGCCCCGCGGGGCTTTCCCCCACCCCGCCCCCTCCCGAAGCCGGGGCTCGGCCCCGGACCCCGACCCCGTACGTGCGCCGCGCGCCCGTGCCCTCGTACGCCGGGCGGGCCGAATCCTCCGGCCCCGCCGAGCGCTCCAGGCGCCGGGCCTCCGCGCGCCAGCGCGAGGCGTACGGGTCGCCGCCCGCCAGGGCCCGGCGCCAGGCGGCGGCCAGGTCGTCGCCGTACTCCCGCGGCGGCTCCTCGCTCAGCAGGGCCACCAGTTCCGCGGCCCGCCGGGGACCCAGTGCGGCGGAGCCGTCGAGGAGGGCCCGGGCCAGGCGCGGGTGCAGGCCGAGCCGGGCCATCCGCAGCCCGCGCGGGGTGGGCCGCCCGGCCGGGGACAGCGCGCCCACCGCGAGCAGCACCTCGCGGGCCGCGGCCATCGCTCCGGCCGGCGGCGGATCGAGCAGGGCCAGGCCGGTCGCGTCCGGGTCGCCCCAGCAGGCGGCCTGGAGGGCGAACTGCGCGAGGTCCGCGATCCGGATCTCGGGGGAGGGGTACGCGGGCAGCCGCCCGTCCTCGGCTTCGGCCCAGCAGCGGTACACCGTGCCGGGGGCCTCGCGCCCGGCCCGGCCCGCACGCTGGCGGCCGGCCGCGCGGGACGCCCGTACGGTGGCCAGCGCGCCCAGGCCCCGGGCGTGGTCCACCCGGGGTTCGCGGGCCAGCCCGGAGTCCACGACGATCCGTACGCCGGGCACGGTCAGGCTGGACTCCGCGACGGCGGTGGACAGGATGACCCGGCGGTGCGGGGCCGGGGACAGCGCCGCGTCCTGGACGGAGGCCGGAGCGCGGCCGTGCATCTGGAGCACCTCCGCGTCGACGCCGCCGAGCTGCCCGGCGACCCGGGCGATCTCGCCGACGCCGGGCAGGAAGCACAGGAGGTCGCCGGAACGTTCCGCCAGCGCCCGCCGCACCACCGAGGCCACGTGCGTCAGCTGCGCGGGATCCACCCGCATCCCGTGCGGCGGCCGCACCGGGCGGGCCGGCGGGGCCCACACGGTCTCCACCGGGTGGGAGACCCCGGCCGCCTCCACGACGGGGGCGTCCCCCAGCAGGCGGGCCCAGCCGGCCGCGTCCGTGGTCGCCGAGGCGGCGAGGAGCCGCAGCTCCGGGCGCAGGGTCTCCCGTACGTCCAGGAGGAAGGCGGCGACCGTGTCGGCGTCCAGGTGCCGCTCGTGGCACTCGTCCAGGATCACCAGGTCGGTCCCGGAGAGCTCCTGGTCGCGCTGGAGCCGCTGGAGCAGCACCCCGGTGGTGACCACCTCGATCACCGTGGACGGCCCGACCACCCGCTCCCCGCGCACCGTGAAGCCCACCGAGGCGCCGACCTGCTCGCCCAGCAGCCAGGCCATCCGCCGGGCCGCGGCGCGGGCCGCGATCCGGCGGGGTTCGGCGACCACGACCCGGCGGCGGGGGCCGGCCGCCGAACCACTGCCCGTCGGCCCCACCAGTCCCGCCAGCACCAGGGGCACCAGCGTGGTCTTGCCGGTGCCGGGCGGGGCGCACAGGACGGCGGTGCCGCGGGCGTCCAGCGCGGCGACGAGCGCGGGCACCGCTTCCCGGACGGGAAGGGAGTCGAGGTCGGCCGTGCGTGGCTCGGGCGTGCGCGTCATGCGCTCAGTCTCGCTCGCAGACGAAGATCGCCGTACCGGGGATCAGGTTGCCGCGCAGCGGGGACCAGCCGCCCCACTCCTGGCTGTTCCACGCGGGCCATTGCGGCTCGACCAGGTCGACGAGGCGGAAGCCGCCCGCGACCACGTCCCGTACCCGGTCGCCGAGGGTGCGGTGGTGCTCCACGTACACGGCGCGGCCCTGCTCGTCCTGCTCGACGTACGGGGTGCGGTCGAAGTAGGAGGCCGAGACGGACAGCCCCTCGGGGCCCGGCTCGTCGGGGAAGGCCCAGCGGATGGGATGGGTGACGGAGAAGACCCAGCGGCCGCCGGGGCGCAGGACGCGGCGCACCTCGCGCATGACGTTCGCGGGGTCGGCGACGAAGGGGACGGCGCCGTAGGCGGAGCAGGCGAGGTCGAAGGAGCCGTCGCGGAAGGGGAGTCTTCCGGCGTCGGCCTCGACCAGGGGGACGTCCTCGCCGATCCGCAGGGCGTGCTGGAGCTGGCGGTGGGAGAGGTCCAGGGCGACGGGGCGGGCGCCCTGGGCGGCCAGCCAGCGCGAGCACTGGGCGGCGCCGGCGCCGATCTCCAGGACGTCCTTGCCCTTGAGGGAGGAGACGGGACCGAGCAGGGACGCCTCCGCCTCGTCCAGGCCCTCGGGTCCCCAGACGAAGCGGTCGTCGCCGAGGAAGGCTCCGTGCTCGCTCTGGTAGTCGTCGGCGTTGCGGTCCCACCAGCTCCGGCTCGCCCGGCTGCTCTCCGCTTCGCCCGCGTCACGGCGCGTGGCCTCGGAATCGTCCTCGGCGGCCGATCCGGCCTCGTACGCCTCTTCGGGGGCGCAGTCCTCTTGGTTCATGGGGCCCGTCGTCGTAGTCTGCGAATGTCTGCGGAAAGCGGGCTGGAAGGGCCATCGGCGCCTGCCCGCCCACTAATTGTGCCGGTTGTGCGGTGATCCGCCCGGGGTGTGCGCCTTCGCGCATTGACCCTGTCCGGCTGCCCCCGTATGCTACAAGTTGCGCTGCGAGCCTGTGCTCCTCAGACCTAGCAGGCTGCGCTTGTATCTGTTGATGTCCCCTCGGTTTTCGAGGCCCCCACCCCGCACTTCGCGGAACTGGGGCTTCCTTGGCTGTCCGGCTTCTTCGGCAGATGCCGATAAGGGCTCCCGGCGTAGCAGTACCTACGACTTTCTGTCCGTAACCGGAGCCCTTACCCACATGACGAGCAGCACCGAGACCACCGCCACCACTCCGCAGGTTGCGGTCAACGACATCGGTGACGAGGCAGCGTTCCTCGCCGCGATCGACGAGACGATCAAGTACTTCAACGACGGCGACATCGTCGACGGCGTCATCGTGAAGGTCGACCGTGACGAGGTTCTCCTCGACATCGGTTACAAGACCGAGGGCGTCATCCCGAGCCGCGAGCTCTCGATCAAGCACGATGTCGACCCGAACGAGGTCGTCAAGGTCGGCGACGAGATCGAGGCCCTGGTTCTCCAGAAGGAGGACAAGGAAGGCCGTCTGATCCTGTCCAAGAAGCGTGCGCAGTACGAGCGCGCCTGGGGCACGATCGAGAAGATCAAGGAAGAAGACGGCATCGTCACCGGTACCGTCATCGAGGTCGTCAAGGGTGGACTCATCCTCGACATCGGCCTCCGCGGCTTCCTGCCGGCCTCCCTCGTCGAGATGCGTCGCGTCCGCGACCTCCAGCCCTACGTGGGCAAGGAGCTCGAGGCGAAGATCATCGAGCTGGACAAGAACCGCAACAACGTGGTCCTGTCCCGCCGTGCCTGGCTCGAGCAGACCCAGTCCGAGGTTCGCCAGACGTTCCTCACCACCCTGCAGAAGGGTCAGGTCCGCTCCGGCGTCGTTTCCTCGATCGTCAACTTCGGTGCCTTCGTGGACCTGGGTGGCGTCGACGGTCTCGTCCACGTCTCCGAGCTGTCCTGGAAGCACATCGACCACCCGTCCGAGGTTGTCGAGGTCGGCCAGGAAGTCACCGTCGAGGTTCTCGACGTGGACATGGACCGCGAGCGCGTCTCCCTGTCGCTGAAGGCGACGCAGGAAGACCCGTGGCAGCAGTTCGCCCGGACGCACCAGATCGGTCAGGTCGTCCCGGGTAAGGTCACCAAGCTGGTTCCGTTCGGTGCGTTCGTCCGCGTGGACGAGGGCATCGAGGGTCTGGTCCACATCTCCGAGCTGGCCGAGCGCCACGTGGAGATCCCGGAGCAGGTCGTCCAGGTCAACGACGAGATCTTCGTCAAGGTCATCGACATCGACCTCGAGCGTCGCCGGATCTCGCTGTCGCTGAAGCAGGCCAACGAGTCCTTCGGTGCCGACCCGGCGTCGGTCGAGTTCGACCCGACCCTGTACGGCATGGCCGCGTCTTACGACGACCAGGGGAACTACATCTACCCCGAGGGCTTCGACCCCGAGACCAACGACTGGCTCGAGGGCTTCGACAAGCAGCGCGAAGCCTGGGAGGGCCAGTACGCCGAGGCGCAGACGCGCTTCGAGCAGCACCAGGCCCAGGTCATCAAGAGCCGCGAGGCCGACGAGGCCGCCGCTGCCGAGGGTGCGGCCGCTCCGGCCGCGGGCAGCAGCAGCAGCGCCGGTGCGGGCATCTCGGGTGGTTCGTACTCCTCCGAGGGTGCGGACGAGACCTCTGGCGCCCTGGCGTCCGACGAGGCCCTCGCCGCGCTCCGCGAGAAGCTGGCCGGCGGCCAGAGCTGATCGCAGCAGCGCAGCGTGAGCTGAGCTGATCTTCACCGACAAGGCCCGTCCCCTCAGGGGGGCGGGCCTTGCCGCGTTCGGCACCGCCCGCCCCGGTGAATACCGCCTGCTCCGGGCAATACCGTCAACTGGGGAATGGTCGCGGGTCCTTGGACGTTCTTGCCAGAGAACGCGGCGGAGGAGGAGTGGTGGCGGTGCTTGATCCACAGGGTTTGTACGAATGGGACGCCAAGGGCCTGGCGGTGGCCGACCTGGCGCTTGCCCAGGACTCGGCCGGGCTGGTCATGCTCTACCACTTCGAGGGGTACATAGACGCGGGCGAAACCGGCGAGCAGATCGTCGAGCGGCTGCTCGACACGCTGCCCCACCAGGTCGTGGCCCGGTTCGACGCGGACCGCCTGGTGGACTACCGGGCACGCCGGCCGCTGCTCACCTTCCAGCGCGACCACTGGACGGAGTTCGAGGAGCCCGCGCTCGAAGTGCGCCTGGTCCAGGACGCCACGGGTGCGCCCTTCCTGCTGCTGTCCGGCCCCGAGCCGGACGTGGAGTGGGAGCGCTTCTGCGTCGCCGTCCGGCAGATCGTCGAGCGCCTGGGCGTGCGGCTGTCCGTCAACTTCCACGGCATCCCCATGGGCGTCCCGCACACCCGTCCCGTCGGGATCACCCCGCACGGCAACCGCACCGACCTCATGCCGGGACACCGCAGCCCCTTCGACGAGGCCCAGGTCCCCGGCAGCGCCGAGTCGCTGGTCGAGTTCCGCCTCGGCCAGGCCGGGCACGACGTGCTGGGCGTCGCCGCCCACGTACCGCACTACGTGGCCCGCTCCCCGTACCCCGACGCCGCGCTGACCGCCCTGGAGGCGATCACCGCCGCCACGGGGCTGGTCCTGCCGTCGGTCGCGCACGCACTGCGCACCGAGGCGCACCGCACGCAGACGGAGATCGACCGGCAGATCCGGGAGGGCGACGAGGAGCTGGTCAGCCTGGTGCAGGGGCTGGAGCACCAGTACGACGCGGCGGCCGGGGCCGAGACCCGGGGCAACATGATCGCGGAGCCCGCCGAGATCCCGTCGGCGGACGAGATCGGCCTCGAGTTCGAGCGGTTCCTGGCGGAGCGCGAGGGCGAGGGCTGAGGTCGGGGGTCTGTACGGGGCCCAGGGCGCGGGGGTTAGTCTGCCGGGCATGTTGAAAGTTGGTCTGACAGGCGGAATCGGCGCCGGCAAGAGCGAGGTCTCGCGGCTGCTGGCGGGGTACGGGGCGGTCGTCGTGGACGCCGACCGGATCGCGCGGGAGGTCGTCGAGCCGGGTACGCCCGGGCTCGCGGCGGTGGTCGCCGCCTTCGGGGAGTCCGTGCTGACCCCGGAAGGCGGGCTGGACCGGCCCAAGTTGGGGTCGATCGTGTTCGCGGACCCGGAGCAGCTGAAGATCCTCAACGGGATCGTGCACCCGCTGGTCGGGGCCCGGTCCGCCGAGCTGGAAGCCGCCGCGGGAGCCGACGCGATCGTGGTGCACGACGTACCGCTGCTCGCGGAGAACGGGCTCGCCCCGCTGTACGACCTGGTCGTCGTCGTGGACGCGGCTCCCGCCACCCAGCTCACCCGGCTCACGGAGCTGCGGGGCATGGAGGAGGCGGAGGCCCGGGCCCGGATGGCCGCGCAGGCCACGCGGGACCAGCGGCTGGCCGTGGCCACGCTCGTGATCGACAACGACGGGCCGCTGGAGGCGCTGGAGCCGCAGGTGCGCACGGTGTGGGAGGAGCTCAGGGCGCGGGCGGCGGGCGGCGCGGGCTGATGTGTGGCCCGTCACCTGTGACTCGTCACCGGTGACCCGTGACTCGTGACCTGGAACCCGTGGCTCGTGACCTGCGACTCGTCACCGGTGACCTGCGCTCCCGGGCCCGTGACCCGTAGCGCCTGACCTGGGGCGTGTGGTGCGTGACGTGTTCACGGAATAGCGGGCGGTGTGCGGGGCGTTGAACGCGCCTGTAGAGGGAAGGAACAGACCGTGTCCGACACCACGCCGCAGCTCCCGCCGCCGTCGCGATCCTCGTCGCCCGAGACGCACGTCATCGACTACCGGGCCGCGGAGCAGCTCCTCGCCGCGCGCGACCCGCGCGGTGCGGTGAAGCTGCTCGACTCGGTCATAGCCGCCCACCCGGAGAACACGGCGGCCCGGCTGCTGCGCGCCCGGGCCTTCTTCGCCGCCGCCCAATTGCGTCCGGCGGAGCTGGAGTTCGAGATCGTGCTGGAGCGGGAGCCGGACAACGCGTTCGCCCACTTCGCGCTGGCCCGCACCCACGAGCGGGCCGGCCGTCCGGACCAGGCCCGCAAGCACTTCAGGCTCGCGGCCGCCCTCGACCCCCAGCCGGACTACCTGGCGGCGGCCCGCTTCGAGAAGTAGCCGGGCCCGGCTCCGGGCTGGTCCGGCGGCCGGCCCGGGGGAACGGCCCGGCGGCCGGTCTAACGGCCGGGGGGTTCGTACGGGGGAACGTCGCGGCCCGGCTGGTAGTGCGGGCCCTGACGCATGCGGTGAAGGACCACGCCCAGGTCCACGGCCGCGAGCACGGTGACGGCGGCGCAGGCCGCGGCCCACCCGGGCCGGGAGGCGAGCGAGAACGCCGCCGCCCCGGCGCCGGACCAGACCATCCCCCACAGGCTCAGCCAGAAGCGCAGCCGCAGCGCGCTGCGGGCGGTCACCGGCTCGTTTCCGGTGCGCACGGACATCACCGCCTCGAGGTCGTCCCCCGCCCCGGTCCCTCCGCTCCTTCCATGGTCCCACCCGGCCGGGACCGGGGGCGGGGCGTCAGGGGTTGAGCTTGTTGACGGCCTTGACGGTCGTCTTCTTGAAGGCCGGGAGGGGGGCCTCGTTCAGGTATCCCATCTGCCCCCACTTCACGACCGTCACGGTGGAGCCGTCGCGGCCGATGCCGTACAGGTGCACGCCGGGCTCGGACTCCGGCATGGAGGTGTGCACCCCGTAGACGTGCGCGCCCTCCTCGACGGTGAGCTTCCCGTAGTCCTGCCAGGAGGCCGTACCGCCGGGGGTCTTGCGCAGCCAGTCGGCGGCGCAGGCCGCCACCTTGCGCTCCAGGGCCGCCGCGAGCTTGACGGCCGCCGCGTCGGAGGAGGCGCGTACGGACACCTGTACCGCGCCCGTGTCGAACTCGGTGGAGAAGTCGCGGTACCAGCTCCCGGCGCTGGGGAGCACGCCCTCCAGGCAGAACGGCGCGAACTCCGGGAGCCCCTTGGTGACCTTCCCGGCGTACCAGGGGGAGCTGGGGTGCGGGGGCAGGTCGGCGCCGGCCAGGAACCCGGGTGCGGTGACGGCGGCCGTGGAGGTGGTGGAGGCGGCGAGGACGAGGGCGGTGGCGGCGGCCGCGGTGGCCGCGAGGACGGTGGCGGTGCGGGCTGTGCGGGCGGTGCGGGCTGTGCGTCGGAACATGGTCGGTACTCCCCGTGTGGTCCGTGGCGGTCGGTGTGGCGGTGCTTGGTGAGAAGGCTGTACCCCGGCCCGGGCCCGGGCCGGCGGTTCGGGACGAACTCGGGACAATGGAACGGCCGTACGGGCCCTCAGCTGCGGGAACATCGTGGACATGGAACGGACTTCCGGGACGGGGAGATCGGCCGAGGCGCAGGCGTTCGCCCGGTTGATGAGGGAACTGAAGGAGCGCGGCGGCCTGAGCTACGGGGCTCTCGCGCGGGTCCTCCACACGAGCACGTCGACCTTGCACCGGTACTGCAGCGGCGAGGCGCTGCCCGCGGAGTTCGCGGTGGTCGACCGCTTCGCCCGGGCCTGCGGGGCGAAGCCGGCGGAGGCGGTGGAGCTGCACCGGGCCTGGCTGCTCGCGGACGCGCGGCGACGGGCGGTGGTGGAGGCGCCGCCGGTGGATACGGGGGACCGGGGGGCGGCGGCTGCGGATCCGGTGGGTCCGGCAGGTCCGGTGGGGCCGGTGGTTTCGGCCGTTCCGGCCGTTCGGGCCGTTGCGGATGCGCCCGGTGCGCGCGTGTCTCCCCGGACCGGGCGCCGCCTGCTGCTCGCCGGGGTGGCGGCGGCCGCGGTCGTGGCCCTCGCGGTGGGCGTCCGGTGGCTTCCGCAGACGGGCCGGGACGACCGGGCACCCCAGGCCGGACCGACGGCGGCGGCGGACGCGGGCGCTCCCACGGGCACGGGCGGGGCCACGGGGACGGGCCCGGCGGCCGGGCCGACGGCGCCGGAGACCGGGCCGGGAACACCGGCCGCTCCCGCGCCGGCCCCGTCGGCGACCGGCACCGCGACGGGAGTGCCGACCGGGCCCGCGGCAACGGGCGGCCCCGCTCCGGCGGCCCCGCCCCTGAGGGCGTCCGTACGGTCCCACGTGTGGGCGGCGAACTGCGACCACGCGTACCTCGCCGCTCCGGCGCCCGAGGCGGTGCCCCCGCCCCCGGTGGCTGCGGACGCGCCCGCGTGGGCGGCCGGGCGCAAGGCCGTGCACGCGGGGATGCAGATCGTGGAGGTCACGCTGCTGGGCACGGGGAAGGACCCGGTGGTCCTGGAGGCCCTGGAGGTGCGGGTGCCCGCGCGGCGGACCCCGCCGGCGTGGAACGTGTACCAGATGTCGCAGGGCTGCGGCGGAGGGCTCACCCCGGCCGGGTTCACGGTCAACCTGGACGCTCCGCGCCCGCTGGCCCGGCCGGCGGCCGGCAACGACCAGGGGGAGAAGATCGAGGCCCCCGCCTTCCCGATGCGGGTCTCGGCCGCCGAACCGGCCGTCCTGCGGGTGGTGGCGAGCAGCACCGGATGCGATTGCGACTGGTACCTGGACCTCCGCTGGAGCGGTCCCACCGGCTCCGGCACCCTCCGCCTGGACGAGTCCGGCCGTCCCTGGCGGCTCTCCGCCGTCGCGCCGAACCGTCCGGTCTACGGCTACGCCCACGAACAGTCCCGCTGGATCCGCTGACTCGCCTTTCCCGCCTCCAACCGACCCGCTGCATCCGCTGATCCGCCTTTCCCGGGCTGTGCGGCTCCGGGAAAGGCGCAGCTCAGCGGCATTGTCAGTGGCCGCGCCTAGACTCGGCGGCAGACGGGATCCGTCTGACCGCGAGGGTGCCGACGCAGACCGCGTCGACCGGGAACGCCGCGGGGAGCGCGAGGGGGGGACAGGATGGACGCCATGCCGACCACGCGGTACGCCGCGGCGCAGGCGACCGTGCCGGTTTCCGTACTGGCGCGCCATGCCGCCGTGTTCCTGCCCGCCGCCGTGCCCCGCCAGAGCCGCATCGCGTTCTGGGCTCCCGACGGGGACGCCCTGCCCGCCGAAGGCGTACCGGGCACGCTCGATGTGGTCCGTCCCCATGGCGAGGGCGTCCGTACCCGCACGGTGCCCGCCGTCACGCTGACGGTCGCCGCCGCCCTGCCCGTGCTCGTGGGCGCCGTCCGCGGGCACAGCACGCATCCCGCGACCCGCGCCTGGGGGACCGCCGCCGTCCAGGCGCTGTCCCTGGTTGCGCGGGGCCGGCTGCTGCCCGGGCTGACCCCCGAAGGGGTCGACGCCTGGCGGGCCGGGCCGCTGGACGCCGCCGACGTCGCGCACCTGCGCGCGGTCGCCGCCGCCCTGCCGCACGAGGGGTACGCGACCCCGCTCGCCGGACGCCGCCCGCTCCACCTGCCCGAACCGGAGGCGCTGGTCAGGGCCTTCCTCGACGCCGTCGCCGACAGCCTGCCCCGGACCCCCGCGGCGCCCTTCGCCGCGGGCCGGCCGTTCGCGGCCCGGGAGCCGCAGCAGGTCCCGGGGATACGGGACTGGGCCGCGCAGGTCGCCTCGGGCGCGGACACCGGAGTCGGGATCTCGCTCCGCCTCGACCTGTCCTCCTTCCGTCTCTTCGACGAGGCCGAGAGCGGCACGGACCCGGAGGAGGACGTGCGCCGCGCCGGGGCCGCCGTCGTCCAGGTCCACAGCCTCGCCGACCCGACCCTGGTCACGGACGCCGCGATGCTCTGGGCGGGCGCCGCCGCGGCCGGCTTCGGCCCCCGCGCCCGGATCGACGCCGTCCTCGCGCTGCGCCGGGCGGCCCGGGTCTGGCCGCCGCTGCTGCGGCTGCTGGACCAGCCGGTCCCCGATGTCCTGGCCCTCTCGGACCCCGAGCTGGAAGACCTGCTGGGCCGTGCCGCGACCCGGCTTGCGGAGGCCGGAGTCCTGGTCCACTGGCCGCGCGAGCTGGCTCGTACGCTCAGCGCGACCGCGGTCGTACGATCCACCGCGCCCGGTTCCGCCACCGACGGCACCGCGTTCTTCGACGCCGAGCACCTCTTCGCCTTCTCCTGGGAGCTGGCCCTCGGCGGCGACCGGCTCACCCCGGGGGAGATGGACGCCCTCGCGCAGGCCCACCGGCCCGTGGTGCGGCTGCGCGACCAGTGGGTGCGGGTCGATCCCGAGCTGGTGCGCAAGGCGCGCAAGCGGGAACTGGGCCTGCTGGACCCGGTGGAGGCGCTGGCGGCCGTGTTGACGGGGACGGCCGAGATCGAGGTCGAGGGGGAACCGGTGGCCGCGGTCCCCGTGGGGGCGCTGGCCGCCCTGCGGGACCGGCTGACCGGGGAGCTGGCCCCGCTGCCCCAGCCGGCCGGCCTCAAGGCCACCCTGCGCGACTACCAGGCCCGCGGCCTGGCCTGGCTGGACCTCATGACCTCGCTCGGACTCGGGGGCTGCCTCGCCGACGACATGGGCCTGGGCAAGACCGTCACCCTCATCGCGCTCCACCTGCACCGCGACCGCCCCGAGCCGACCCTGGTGGTCTGCCCGGCCTCGCTGCTGGGCAACTGGCAGCGGGAGATCGAGCGGTTCGCCCCGGGTGTGCCGGTGCGCCGTTTCCACGGCGCGGGCCGCAGCCTCGACGGCCTGGCCGGCCCGGGCGGCGGGGGATTCGTCCTCACCACCTACGGAACGATGCGCGCGGGAGCGGCCCGGCTGGCCGAACAGCCCTGGGGCATGGTCGTCGCGGATGAGGCCCAGCACGTCAAGAATCCGCACTCGGCGACCGCGAAGGCGCTGCGCACCATCCCGGCGCCCGCGCGGGTGGCGCTGACCGGCACCCCGGTGGAGAACAACCTCTCCGAGCTGTGGGCGCTGCTCGACTGGACCACGCCCGGACTGCTCGGCCCGCTCACCGCGTTCCGGGCCCGGCACGCCCGGCCCGTGGAGCACCAGACTGAGGAGGACGGGGGGAACGAGGCCGCGGTCGCCCGACTGGCCGCGCTGGTCCGGCCGTTCCTGCTGCGGCGCAAGAAGTCCGATCCCGGGATCGCACCCGAACTGCCGCCGAAGACGGAGACCGACCACCCCGTGTCCCTCACCCGCGAGCAGGCCTCCCTCTACCAGGCCGCGGTCGACGAGGCGATGGCCGTGATCGGAGCGAGCGAGGGCATCGAGCGGCGCGGCATGATCATGAAGCTGCTCGCCTCGCTCAAGCAGATCTGCAACCACCCCGCCCAGTACCTGAAGGAGGACGAGCCCCGGATCGCGCACCGTTCCGGGAAGCTGGCCCTGCTCGACGAGCTGCTCGACACGATCCTGGCCGAGGGCGGTTCGGTGCTGGTGTTCACGCAGTACGTGACGATGGCCCGCATCATCGAGCGCCACCTCACGGCGCGCGGGATCTCCCACCAACTGCTGCACGGGGGCACGCCCGTGCCCCGCCGCGAGGAGCTCGTGGACCGTTTCCAGGCGGGCGAGGTCCCGGTGTTCCTGCTGTCCCTCAAGGCGGCGGGCACCGGCCTGAACCTGACCCGCGCCGGGCACGTCATCCACTACGACCGCTGGTGGAACCCGGCCGTCGAGGAACAGGCCACCGACCGCGCCTACCGCATCGGCCAGACCCAGCCAGTCCAGGTCCACCGCATCATCGCCGAAGGCACCGTCGAAGACCGCATCGCCGACATGCTGGAGGCCAAGCGGGCGCTGGCCGACGCCGTACTCGGCTCCGGCGAGACGGCGCTGACCGAGCTCACCGACCGCGAGCTGGCCGACCTCGTCTCCCTGCGCAGGCCCGCATGATCACCGCGCGCGACGACCGCCGCCGCACCTTCGAGACCGTGCCGCCGGGGGTGGAGGCCGTCAGCTGGTGGGGCCGGGCCTGGGTGTCCGCCCTGGAGACGGCGGCCCGCGACGGAGCCCGCCTGGCCCGGGGCCGGACGTACGCCGCCGAGGGCCACGTCGACGCCGTCACCGTCACCCCGGGCCGGATCGTGGCCTACGTACGGGGCAGCCGGCCGCGGCCGTACCGCACCGAGCTGTCCCTGCCCGCCCTCTCGGACTCCGAGTGGAGCGAGCTGCTGGAAGCGGTGGTGGCCGATCCGACGGCGCTCGCCGCGCTGCTGGAGCGCGAGGTCCCGGAGTCCCTCTCGGAGTCGGTCCTGCCCGGTGCGGGAGAGCTCGTGCCGCGCTGCTCCTGCCCGGACGTCGCGCATCCGCCCTGCAAGCACGCCGCGGCCCTCTGCTACCGCGCGGCCCGACTCCTGGACGCCGACCCGTTCGTCCTGCTCTTGCTGCGCGGCCGCGGTGAGCGGGAGCTGCTGGAGGAGCTCACCCGCCGCAACGCCGCCCACGCCGCGCGCGAACAGCCCGACGCGACACCGGACTTCCCCGGTGTTCCGGCCCGGGCCGCCCTCGTCCGCACCGTGCTGCCGCCGCTGCCCGCCCCGCTGGCGGCGCCCACCGCCGCCGGGCTGCCGCCGGCGTATCCGGCCGACCCGGCGGCCCCGGACCCGCTCGCCCTGGACCAGCTCGCCGGGGACGCGGCCGCCCGCGCCCTGGCGCTGCTGCGCACCGGCGAGGATCCGATGGCCGGGCTCAGCCGCTGGCAGGACGCCGTCCGGCTGGCCTCGGCCCATCCCACGGCCGGGCTCACTGGCGCGGCCCGCGCCCTGTACCGCGAGCTGGCCCGCGCCACGGGGCGCAGCACCACCGACCTGGCCCGGGGGGCGGCCGCCTGGCGGCAGGGCGGTCTGCCCGGGCTGCTCGCCCTCGAAGAGCCCTGGGACCCGCCCGCCGGCCCCTTCGACCGGGCCCGCCCGGCGCTCCTCGCCGCCGCCCAGGGCTCCTTCCGCCCCGACCGCAACCGGCTCACGGGCTCCTACCAGCAGCTCCGGCTCGGCCGGGACGCCCTCTGGTACTCCTACGAGAACCGCCTGGGGGACGACGACTGGTGGCCCACGGGCCGCAGCCCTTCCCCGGACCCGGTCACGGCCCTGCTGGGCTGAGCCCGGCCGCCCAGCGTTCGAGGGTGGCGAAGTCCTGCGCGCGCAGGCCGTGGCGGGGATGGATCCGCAGGAGCAGGGCCGGGGCCGGGTGATGGGCGGCCACCCAGTCGCGGTCCCGGGGCGTGATCAGGTCGTCGACCCAGGCGAAGGGCCGGCCGGCCGCCCATTCCAGGAGGGGGCGGGTCTTCCAGAAGAGGCCGTCGGGGTCGCGAGTGAAGGGTTCCGGCCAGTCGATGACAGGAAGATCAGCGGGTAGTCCGATGCGCGGGGAGATCAGGGTGTTGGCCTCGTGCGTCCAGGCGGTGGCCCAGGCGAGTTCGTAGGGCAGGGCCAGCAGGCGGGCGCCGTGGGCCGGGTGCAGGCGCACCCGCAGGCCGCGCCTGGCGCTGCGGGACTCCGGTTCGCGGTGGGACAGCCAGATGCTCGGACGCATCCGGTGGCTGGCGTATCCGCGGAGTCCGGCGAAGGGGGACCGGAAGGGGTTGAGGGGGCCGTCCACGTCGAGGAGGAGCAGCGGGCGAGTCATGAAGTAGGGATTACCCAGTACACGATGGGGTGAAATGCCTACCGGCGCTATAACCCAAATGGGGTTACAGCGTTGTTTCCGGTACGGGTGCACAGCCCGTGGACCCTTCCGGAAGGCAGGAAATCTGATGCGTCACAGTCGTCGGAATGGCTTGATCGCGGCGGTGGTTGCGGGGGGTGGACTCGCGGTCGCGGGTGCGGGCGGCTTCGCCTACGCCGACGCGGAGGCGGGCGGGCAGGCCGTGGGCTCGCCGGGGGTGCTGTCGGGGAACCTGCTGCAACTTCCGGTGAACGCACCGGTGAACGTGTGCGGGAACACCGTGAGCGTGGTCGGCGTCCTCAACTCGGCCACCGGGAACCGGTGTGCCAATGCCCCGCAGGGCAGGGGGAATCCGGGCCAGCCGGGCCATCCCGGATCGCCCTCCTCGCATCCGTCGAAACCCGGCGCCGGAAACGGTGCGGGGAACGGCGGCCAGAGCGGGCACGGCGGACCCGGCCGGGGTGCGGTCGCGGACGGGCGCGGAAAGGATTCTCCGGGGCTGCTGTCCGGCAACGGACTACAGCTCCCCGTCGAGTTGCCGCTCAACGTCAGCGGCAACTCGGTGAGCGTCGTGGGCATCGGCAATGCCTCCGCGGGCAACACCTCCGTCAACGGGCCGGCGCCCGTCGTCGGCAAGCCCGTCCAGCCGCCGGTCCAGCCGCCCGTTGTGCCGCCCGTCGCCGTGCGGCCGGTCACCCCGCCGGCCCCGGCGCGCAACCACCCCTCGGCGCTCGCGCACACCGGAGCCGAGGGAACCGGTTACCTGCTCTCCGGTGGCGGCGCGATGCTGCTCGGCGGGGTGCTGCTCTACCGCCGGTTCCGGCTCAACTAGCCCGCGCGGAAGCGCCGGACGCTCCGGACGCGTCGGCGGGTGCGTCGTCCTCGTCGGAGGCCGCCCGCCAGCCGTCCAGGATCGCGTCGATCCGGGGCGCCAGCCGGGCCCGGGCCGCGAACCGGGGCACGCCCCCCATCAGCAGGGAGTCGTACTCGGTGTCGAGGTGCCGCACGGCGGCCCGCACCGCCGCGTACACGGCCGGCGGGTCCAGGGCCCGGCCGGCCGCGCTGCGGCCCACCCGGCCGCTGCCGCGCACCGAGGCATGCGCGGCGATGGCCCGGGCCCGGTCGGCGGGGCACCCGGGGAACAGGCTCAGGATCTCCGCGGCGAAGGCGGCCGTGAACCGGATGTCCTCGGCCGCCCGGCGCAGCCGGTCGCGCTCCCGGCGGCGGGCCCGCGCCTCGGCGTCCGCGAGGCAGGCGCGCTCGGCCCGGGCCAGGGCGGCGTCCTCGACGAGGATGCCCATGCGCTCGTAGCGGCGGCGGCGCCGGTGGAAGCGGACGACGACGGCCGACAGCGAACTGGCCTCGTGGGCCCGGCGGGTGAGGGCGGTGTCGCCGCGCGGCAGGTAGACGAGGTGTCCGAGCTCGGCGCAGTCCAGGCAGCGGGGCACGCCCGCCTCGCGGACGAGGCGGCGCAGCGGTCCCTGCCTGCAGTCCGCGCAGTGGATCTGCTTCGTCGACTCGAAAACGACCAGACTCATGCCGAAGTAATACCGTCGTTCCGGCCCTATATCACCTTGTAGGAATGGATAGTTGTCGTTTCACAGAGTCTTCCCTGACCTCATGGTGTCCTCCTACCGTGAGTCGAGCGGGCCGCAGCAGGTCCATCGAGGAGGGGAAACATGGCTGGACGGCAGGCGACGGCCAGGCGCCCGAGGATCGCGGGCCGCCGTCCGAAAGCGGAGGTGGCCTCCGATCTCGTGGTGCGGGAGGTCGCCATAGAGCCCGGTGGCTGCACCGGCTGGCACTACCACCGGGTCCCGCTGATGGCGGTGGTCAAGTCCGGCACGCTGACCCGGATCCTGGGCGACGGCACGGTCGAGGTGCACCACACCGGTACGAGCTTCGTCGAGCCCGCCGGGCGGCGCCACGTCCACCTCGGCCGCAACCTCGGCTCCGAGCGGGTCGTGCTCTGCGTGACCGCGACCCTCGCCGAGGGCGACCCCTTCGCGCTGCCCGCCGAGGCCCCGCGGGGGGCCGCGCCGTGCGCCTGCCCCATGCGGACGCAGTGAGGGCCGGCGCAGGCACCCCGCTCCCGTGAACCGGGGCACCGCTCAGACGAGTCGGCGGATCTCCCCGCGCACGCGGTAGAAGCCACCGGCCGCCGCGTGCAGGCCGTCCACCACGTACCGGGCGCCGGGCTCCCGTATCCCGCGCGGGAACTGCACGTTCCAGGACGGCTCGAACCCGCCCGACACCACCTGGACGCGCATCCGCTGGCCCTGCTGCACGCACTCCACGACCACGCCGCCCGCGGGCACCGAGGCCACGGACACCGTCGCCACCGCGGCGGGGGTGGCGGCCGGGGTGAAGACGGGCAGGGCGGCCGCCGACTTCACGTCCACCGCCGTCGGAACCGATCCCTCCCGGGCCGCCGCGATCGCGGCCTCGCTCGCGTCCACGCACACCAGCGAACCGTCCGTGGTCACCAGATAGAGCCGCTCGTCCAGATACTGCATGGACAGGGCGGCCCCGCTGCCGGTCCCCAGCTTCCACAGCCGCCGCCCGTCGGCGTCGAAGCAGTACACGGAGGACGCGAGGTCGCCGGCGAAGACGTGCCGGCCGTCCGGCGAGGTCGCGCACGAGTAGACCGCCGCGTCGCACCGGTACGTGGCCTCCAGGGCGCCCGTCGCCTTCGACAGCCGCTGCACCGTGTTGCGGCCGGTCCCCGCATACACCGCGTGGTCCTCCTGCCAGCCGAACAGCACCGAGCCGTCGGTCTGGGTGTGCCACAACTCCCTGCCGCCGTCCGGGGCGTAGGCCGTGACCCCCTTGCCGTGGCCGTGGTACACCGCCCGCTCGTCCGCGCGCACCATCCACGCGTTCGGACCGGCCGAGCGCCGCGACCACTGGAACTCGTCCTCGTGGTCGATCACCGTCAGCCCGCCGTTGCGGTCGGACACGTTCAGCACGCCCTCGCGGATGTCCAGCCAGAAGATGTCCACATCGGCCGCGATGTCGTACGCCCCGAACGGCACCTTCGAGGACAGGTCGTACACCGTGCCGTCGTCACAGCCCGCATAGATCCAGAACTCGTCCGCCACCAGGCACTTCACCCCGTCCGGCAGCGAGTACCGGGCCAGCACCTCACCGCCGTGGCTGACCGTGTAGACGTCTCCGGCCTGGTTGCCGACCCAGCAGCGGTCCTCGTCCACGTGGATCCCGAAGGCGGAGGACCCCGTACGGAACCGCCACAGCACCGGGGCCACGGCGCGCGCCGTGGACGGGGCCGAGGTCACCTGGCGGCGCGTCACCGACCGGGCCGCGCGGCCTCCCCGCACCGCCGGGGCGTACCCCTTGCGGACCTTCTCCCCGACCTTCTTGGCGGCGGCCGCCCGGGCCTTCTCGATGGTCGGGAAGGAGGAGCTCTGCAGCTGGCCGTCCGCGCCGATGCGGCCGTACCGCACCGAGACGGAGGTCCCGTCGACGGTGACCTCGTAGAACTTGTGGGCACCGCCGTCCTCCTGGGACAGCTCCAGATACGTCGTCTCCCGAGCCATGACAGACCCCTCCCCAAGGCCGGGCCGCCGGCTCCCTGTGCGCCGGTGATCCCTCCCGAAAAACGTTAGGGGCCACCACTGACAATGGGCTGGTGCAGCTGGAAGCGATCACATGGCAGCGGATGGCCGAGCGGCTCGCCGGTCACCTCGACGACGAAGAGAAGGCCGGCGGCGACGCCGGGAGCGGCCCGGAGGGCCGATGGCGGCGGGTGGGCATCGACGGGGCGCCCGCCGCCCGCACCGGCGTGCTCGCCGGGGAGCTCGCCGACGCGCTGCGCCTGCGCGGGCGTTCGGTCCTGGTGGTGGCGGCCGAGGGCTTCCTGCGCCCGGCCTCCCTCCGCTTCGAGTTCGGCCGCGAGGACGTGGACTCCTACCTCGACGGCTGGTACGACACGGCGGCGCTCTGGCGGGAGGTCTTCGGACCGACCGACCCCGGCGGCACCGGCCGGGTGCTGCCCGACCTCTGGGACCCGGTCACCGACCGGGCGACCCGCAGCCCCTACGCCGAACTCCCGCCCGGCGGCGTGCTGATCGTGCACGGCCCGCTGCTGCTGGGCCACTGGTTCCCCTTCGACCTCAGCGTCCACATCGGGCTCTCCGCGGGCGCCCTCGCCCGCCGCACCGAGGACTCCGCCCGCTGGACCCTCCCCGCCTTCGCGCGCTACGAGGCCGAGACCGGCCCGGCGGACCGGGCCGACGCCCTGGTCCGGGCCGACGACCCGCGCCACCCGGCCTGGACGGGCCTGCGCGCGGGCCCGGCCGGCTGACGCCGGGGCCGTCGCGCACACCTCTGCGTACACCTCTGCGCACCCCCTCCGCGTCACGGAGGTACGGGAAACGCAACAGGGTGATTCCGGCACGGTGACGATCGGTTCCGGCCATCGCTCCGGCCGGAACCCGGCGCTACGTTGACGGCACGCTTCGACGGCGGCCACCCCGGTGGCGCCTTGGCAGAGGGAGAAGGCAATGCGCGGACACGGCACGGTGGTTCGGGACGCGAGACGGTTGCGCACCCAGGCGGCGCTCGCCGCGCTGGCCCTGTGCGGGACCCTGGTCCTCACGGCGTGCAACGGCGACGAGGGGACGGGCGCGGCCGGCACCCCCGCGTCCCCCTCCGCCGGTGTGACGGCCACCGGCAGCGCCTCCCCGTCGGCCCCGCCCTCCGCGGCCCCGTCGAAGAAGCCCGCCCCCACCCCCACCCCGAGCGCCACCCCGGCGGGCACCAAGAAGCCCCCGGCCCCCGGCTCCACCTGCGACCACAAGATGCCGATCTCGCCCGACGAGGTCGCCGTCTACCGCTACACCCCCGAGGGCGGGGTCCACAGCCTGATCATCAAGCACGGCAACTGGGGCTGTGCCGCCCCGGGCGCGGACGCGGCCCCCTTCGAGACCACCGGCAAGGAAACCTTCCTCAACATCGCCGACGACGCCAAGATCACGGCCGTCACCCCCGTCGTGGCGAGCACCGTGAGCCAGTCGATCACGCTCCAGCAGCTCATCGACTGGCTGATCGCCCACCCGAACCAGGGCCGCGTCTTCCGCTACCACCTGGACGCCGCAGGCGTCATCGACTCCCTCGACCAGCAGTACACCTCCTGAGCCCGCCGCCTACGGCCGTCCGCCCAGCCGGGTCACCGCCACCGCGGCCGCCCGGCAGCCGGCCCCCGCGGCCCGCGCCGAGCCCGCTCCCGCCAGCCGGGCCGCGAGGAAGGCGCCGGTGAAGGCGTCGCCGGCGCCCGTGGAATCCACCGCCTCGGCGCTCTGCGCCGCGACCTCGGCCGTCACCCGGCCGTCCTCGGCGATGAGCGCCCCGGCCCCGCCCCGGGTGACCACCACCAGCGGAAACCGCCGGCTCAGCTCCGCCGCCGCCCGTGCGACCGAGGCCGCCCGGGCCGGTCCCACCGGTCCGTCCGCCCCGTCTGCCCCATCCGTCCCGTCCGCTCCGTCCGCCCCCTGCGACCCCGCGAGCAGCAGCGCCTCGTCCTCGTTGGGCAGCAGTACGGCGGCCCCCGCCGCGGCGGCCAGGAACCGCCGCGGCCCCAGCACGGCCAGGAACCCCGCCGACGCCGGATCCACGCTCACCGGCACGCTCCGGGCACGGGCGGCCCGTAGCGCGACCAGGGCCAGCTCGCGGCTCGGATCGGTGAAGAACAGGTAGCCCGACAGGTGCAGATGGGCGACCCCGTCCAGGAGCCCGGGCTCCCAGTCGGCGGGGGAGAGCCGCAGCGAGGCCCCGCTGTCGGTCAGGAAGGTCCGCTCCGCGTCGGCTCCGACCAGCGCGACCACCGTGCCGGTCGGCTCGGCGGGATCGACCACCAGCCTCGGCCGGACCCCCGCGTCGAGCAGCGCCCGCTCGTGCCACCCGGCCGAGTCGGCGCCGACCCGCGCGAGGAGACGTACCTCCGGGGAGCCCGCGCGGGCCGCCCAGCAGGCCGCGTTGGCCCCGGCGCCGCCCGGCAGGGTGCGGATCCGGGCCGGGGTGTCGGTACCCGGAGCCAGCGGCTCCGCGTGCAGCGCCACGACGTCCGTCACCACGTCACCGACAACCAGCAGCGCCCCCGGCCCGGCGGGAGCGGCCGGCGCCGCGGTCACGGCCGCGCCGCCCAGGCCCGCGCGATCCGGGCACCGAGGCGCACGTTGCCCCGTACCGCCGCGAGATTGGCCTCCAGGGAGGCGCCGCCCGTCGCACGCACCAGGAACCCCAGCAGGAACGGCGTCACCGCCTGCCCCGTGATGCCCCGCTCCCGGCACCCCGACAGCGCCTCCGCCAGCACCCGGTCGTGCAGCTCCGGGTCGAGCTGGTGCTCCCGCGCCACGGGGTTGGCCACGAGCAGCGCCGACTCCGCACCAGCGAGCAGGTCCTGAGCGGCCATCACGGCCGCCACCTCCTCGGGGCGGTGGACCGTCCAGTCCACCGGCTCGCCGGAATCGGCCAGGTAGAACCCGGGGAAACGATCCGTCCCGTACCCGAGGACCGTCACCCCCAGCGTCTCCAGGCGCTGGAGCGTCGCCGGCACGTCCAGGATGGACTTCACCCCGGCGCAGACCACGGTGATCCGGGTCCGCGCCAGCAGCGCGAGGTCCGCCGACTCGTCCTGCGACCGGGTCCACTCCCGGTGTACGCCGCCCAGCCCGCCGGTGGCGAACACCCGCAGCCCCGCCCGCGCGGCCAGGAAGGCCGTGGCCGAAACGGTCGTCGCCCCCGTCGCCCCGGTGGCCAGGGCGGGAGCCAGATCCCGGTGGCCGAGCTTGCGCACGCCCTCGCCGCCCGCGATCCGCTCCAGCCGGGCCTTGTCCAGCCCCGCGTACGCCACCCCGTCGACGACCGCGACGGTCGCCGGAACGGCCCCCTCCGCACGGACCAGCTCCTCCAGCTCCAGACCCACCGCCAGATTGCGGGGCCGGGGCAGGCCGTGGGCGAGGATCGTGGACTCCAGCGCCACGACGGGCCGTCGGCGGTCGAGCGCCTCGCGCACCTCCTCCGACAGGACCGGGACCGGGGCTCCGGCCGAGGGCGATGCGAGGGATCCGGATGCTGTGTGCTGTGACATGTCCCCATCCCTGGCACACGATCCGGTCCCCCAAACGCGCGACCCCCACACCGCCCCGAACCCGCCGTGCGACGCACCCGCCTCCCGGCTTCCGCCTTCCGGGATCCGGGACCCGCCTCCCGGGCGGGCCGCCCTCGGCCGCGGGGTCGTATGCACCGGACCGGGCCCCGGCGCCGTCACCTGCGGTGACCGTGAAGTGGCGGGGCCCGGGGTGGCCGCAGGGGTGCCGCTGCGCGGCGCGGAGTTCCCCTACCCGCCCTTCGCCCGTTCCCCGGGGCTCCGCCCCGGACCCGTTTTCGGGTGCGGCGCCGTTTCCGGGGGCCAGCCCCCGGACCCCCGCTCCTCAAACGCCGGAGGGGCTGATTGTGGCCGGCGTTCGGCTGGATGTGCGCGGGGCGGGGCTGGTTTGCCGGTCCGCGGCCAACCCCCCCCCGCCCGGCGTCCGCGGGGGGCCCCCCCCCCCCCACCCCCCCCCCCCCCCCGGGGCCGCGGGCCCCCCCCCCCCCAACCCCCCCCCCCGCCGGCGTTTGAGGCGCGGGGTCTGGGGCGGAGCCCCAGGGGTCCGGGCGCAGCCCGGGACCTCCTCCCAGCCTGTCCGGCGTTTGAGGAGCGGGGTCCGGGCGGAGCCCGGGGAACGGTGGAAGGGCGGGTAGGGGAACTTCGCCCCGCAGGGCCCAGACCGGCCGCCGGGTCGGGAGCGGGGGGCCTCGAGCCGGCGGGCCCCGCGTCGGGACGGCGGCAGCGCCGGACGGTGTGGCAGCGTGGGGGCTGCGCAGCGGTGCGCGGGGGGCATCCAGGAGGGGAGCGGCGCTCCGGAGGGGCGACAGGGTGACGGGCCGGGCGGGCGTGCGCTGGACGGTCTGGTCGGCGCGGCGCGGCGGGCGTGCCGATTAGGCTCCCGGAGCATGAGCGCAAACGATCACCTTGATGTCCCCGCCCCCGGTTCCTTCGCCGTCTCCGTACCGGAGCTCTCCGACTCCGAGCTCGAAGCGGACGAGCTCGATCCCGCGCAGATCGTCTCCGGCAACCCCGTCGTGACGGGCAAGGTGCTGTGGGAGGCGCCGGACGGCTCGCAGGTGCGCGGGATCTGGCAGATCACCCCGGGCGTGGTCACCGACACCGAGGCGAACGAGCTGTTCGTGGTGGTCAGCGGCCGGGCCACCATCGAGGTGGAGGGCGGCGGGACGCTGGAGGTCGGTCCGGGCTCCGCCTGTGTCCTGCGGGAGGGTGACAAGACCACCTGGACCGTCCACGAGACGCTCCGCAAGGCCTACCACATCAGCTACTGACCGGCGCCTTCACCGGGCGGCGCCGCGAGGTGAACAGCGCGAGCGCCGCCATCGGCAGCAGCAGGGCGGCGGCGGCCGCGTTGAGCCAGCCGTAGCCCGCCTGGGACATGACCAGCCCGGCGGCGGCGCCGCCGACCCCGGCGGCCGTGTTCATGGTGAGGTCGCCCAGTCCCTGTACGGCGGCCCGCGCGGGCGCCGGCACCGAGTCGGTCAGCAGCGCGGAGCCGGAGACCATGCCGGCGGACCAGCCCAGCCCGAGAAGGAAGAGGCCGGCGGCGCTCTGCGCGTGGTTTCCGTCGGCGGTGCCGGCGAGCAGCGCGGCGACGGACAGCAGCCCGGCGGCGAGCCCGATCACGGACAGCCGGCCGATCCGGTCCGCGAGCCAGCCCATCACCGGTGAGAAGCCGAACATGCCGGCGATGTGTCCGCTGATGACCAGCCCGATGAGCTGGAGTCCGGCGCCGTGGTGGCCGAGGTCGACCGGGGTCATCACCATGATCGAGACCATGGCGGTGTGGGACACCGCGATGGTGAGCAGCGCGAGCCGGGCCCGCGGGGAGGCCTTGACGGCCGCGAATCCGGCGCGCAGCGAACGTCCGGCGCGGGTCTGGTCCTCGGCCGGGGCGAGCGCGCGGGCCGTCAGCAGCGGGTCCGGGCGCAGGAGTACGCCGATCAGCGCGGCGGTGAGCAGGAAGACGGCGCCGGCCCAGACGAAGGGCCCCGCCGTCGGGGGTATGGAGGTGCCCTCGAAGCTGTGGCTGGCCGGGGCGGAGAGGTTGGGGCCGAGCACGGCGCCGATGGTGGAGGCCCAGACGACCACGGAGATGGCCCGGGCCCGGTGGTCGGGCTCGGCGAGGTCGGCGGCGGCGAAGCGGGCCTGGAGGTTGGCCGAGGAGGCGGCTCCGAAGGCGGCCATGCCGAGCATCAGCAGCGGGAAGTTCTTGATCGAGGCGGCGAGGACCACCAGGGCGGCTCCGGCCGCGCCGATCACGTAGGCGAGGACCAGTCCGGGCCGGCGGCCGCGCGCGGTCATCAGCGCGGCGAGCGGCAGCGAGACGGCGGCGGTGCCGATCACGGAGGCGGTCGAGGCGAAGCCGGAGAGCGACTCGGTGCCGCTGACCTCGGTGGCCAGGACCGGGGCCAGGGCGATGCTGATGGGCACGCCGATCCCGCCCAGCACCTGACCGGCGATCAGTACCCCTGAGGTCCGGCGCCGCAGCCTGGGCAGGTCGGCGGCGGTGACCGGGCCGGCGGGCCGGGCGGTGCCGGGCGCGGTGCTCACGCGGTCCACCTCCGACAGGGCTGCGGAGGGGCTGGGGGCGCGGCGCAAGGTGTGGTCACCGCCGCAGTTTCGCACCCCCCGCCGGGCGGGCGGAACAGGGTTTGCGGGGGCACGGGAAGCACCGGGGGCACGGCCGGTCCCCTCAGAACAGCGGCTCGGGGAGGACGCCCTCCAGGGCCAGGAGGCGGCGCTTGGCCTCCACGCCGCCGCCGAAGCCGCCGATGCCCCCGTCGTTCTCCACGACCCGGTGGCAGGCCACCACCAGCGGCAGCGGGTTCGAGCCCATGGCGTTGCCGACGGCCTGGGCCGCGCCCGGGGCTCCGGCCCGGGCGGCCAGTTCCCCGTACCCCACGACCGCCCCGTAGGGCACGGTGCGGTCCAGCTCCAGCAGGACCTGCCGGTTGAAGCCGGAGCTGAGCCGCCAGTCCAGGGGCAGGTCGAAGCGGCGCAGGGTGCCGGCGAAGTAGGCGTTCAGCTGGCGTATCGGCTCGGCCAGCAGGACCTCCTCGCCCGGCGGCGGGCGCCGGGCGTCGGCGCCGAGCCGGGAGACCAGTGCGCCGATCATCTTCGCGGCCCGGTCCGGTCCGGCATGGAACTCGACCTTGACCAGGCCCTCGGGGGTGGCGGCGAGCAGCAGCGGCCCGATGCTGCTGTCGATCACGGTCCATTCGAGGTGCGGCCCGCGGGGCTCAGGAGTGTCCACCCCTTCACGGTACGGGGCCCCACTGACAGAGCCGACGGAACCGGCGGCGACGACGGTGCGGACGGTCCCGCCCGTCAGTACCCGCCGACCGCTTCGCGTACGACGTCCGGCTTGTCGGTGATGATCCCGTCGACGCCCAGGTCCTGGACCTTCAGGGCGGTCGCGGCGTCGTCCACGATCCAGGTGTCCACTTCCAGCGCCTTGCCGTGCGCGCCGGTCAGCCGGTGCACGGCGGCCACCCAGTCGCCGTCGATGGTGGCGTACCAGGGGTTGATCCGGTCGGTGAACTCGGCGTACCGCGGGAGCTCGGCGAGGGTCGGGGTGCCGAGGAACGCTGTGAACAGGTCGGGGCGCAGCTCGTGCACCGTGCGGACCGAGGCGGCGCTGAAGCTCTGGACCACCAGCCGGCGGGCCACGTGGTTCTCTTCGAGCCAGCCCGTCTCGCCCAGCACGTCCAGGGTCTGCTGTTCGATCCCCGGGTAGAGCTCGGGCTTCTTGATCTCCAGGAGCAGGCGCTGCTGGTTGCGCTGGACCCGGTTCATGTACTGCCGCAGGGTCGGTACGCGGGCGCCCGCGAACTCCCGGCCGAACCAGCTGCCCGCGTCCAGCCGGGCGATCTCCGCGGCGGTGAAGTCCTTCACCCGCCAGGGCTTGCGGTCGGGGAACACCTGCTCGACGTCGGTCGTCCGGGCCAGGGTGTCGTCGTGGACGACCACGAGCTCCCCGTCCTTGGTGCGCTGGACGTCGTTCTCCACCCAGTCGAAGCCCAGCTCCATGGCGAGGTCGATCGCCTCCAGGGTGTTCTCCGGGGCGTACGCCGAAGCCCCCCGGTGGGCGTACACGATCGGGTTGGACAGCCAGTCCGGACCGGGTGCGGCCGCGGCGGAGCCCGCACCGCACACGGTCAGGGCGAGCCCCAGGAAGGCGGCGGTGGCCGCGGCGGCGGATCGGACGTACATGCGCGTTCTCCTCGGGTCATGGGCCCTGCTCCTGTGGTCAAACAGGTGCGGAGCGGCATTCGTTGCGGCGAGGCACTGGCGGCGGTGCGTTTCCGACGCACTTTCAGGGAGAGCCGCGTACGGCGATCATGGGGTTGACGATCACCGGGCCGCCACCGAACTACGACAAACGGACCAGGCCCGGACGGCTCCGCACGCGGCGGGCGGGCCCCGAGTGTCAGTGGGGGGTCGTACGGTTGACCCATGCGGCCCGTATCGAAGATCGAACGCACGGTGGCGCCTTTCGAGGTCGTCAGTTCCTACACGCCCAGCGGCGACCAGCCGGCGGCCATCGCCGAGCTGGAGAAGCGCATCCGTGCAGGTGAGAAGGATGTCGTGCTGCTCGGCGCGACCGGAACCGGCAAGTCGGCGACGACCGCCTGGATGATCGAGAAGCTCCAGCGGCCCACCCTGGTGATGGCGCCGAACAAGACGCTCGCCGCCCAGCTGGCGAACGAGTTCCGCGAGCTCCTGCCGAACAACGCGGTCGAGTACTTCGTCTCGTACTACGACTACTACCAGCCCGAGGCCTACGTACCGCAGTCGGACACCTACATCGAGAAGGACTCCTCGATCAACGAGGAGGTGGAGCGGCTGCGCCACTCCGCGACCAATTCCCTCCTCACCCGGCGCGACGTCATCGTCGTCGCCTCCGTGTCCTGCATCTACGGCCTCGGCACCCCGCAGGAGTACGTCGACCGGATGGTCCCCCTCAAGGTCGGCGCGGAGATGGACCGGGACCAGCTGCTGCGCCGCTTCGTCGACATCCAGTACACCCGCAACGACGTGGCCTTCACCCGGGGCACCTTTCGGGTGCGCGGCGACACCATCGAGATCTTCCCGGTCTACGAGGAACTGGCCGTCCGCATCGAGATGTTCGGCGACGAGATCGAGGCCCTGTCCACCCTGCACCCGCTGACCGGCGAGGTGATCAGCGAGGACCGCGAGCTCTACGTCTTCCCCGCCAGCCACTACGTCGCCGGCCCCGAGCGCATGGAGAAGGCGGTCCGCGGCATCGAGGCCGAGCTCGCCGAGCGCCTGGCCGAGCTGGAGAAGCAGGGCAAGATGCTGGAGGCGCAGCGCCTGCGCATGCGCACCACCTACGACCTGGAGATGATGCGCCAGATCGGCTCCTGCTCCGGCATCGAGAACTACTCGCTGCACATGGACGACCGCGAGCGCGGCTCCGCCCCGAACACCCTCATCGACTACTTCCCCGAGGACTTCCTCCTCGTCATCGACGAGTCGCACGTCACCGTGCCGCAGATCGGCGCGATGTACGAGGGCGACGCCTCGCGCAAGCGGACCCTGGTCGACCACGGCTTCCGGCTGCCGTCGGCCCTCGACAACCGGCCGCTGAAGTGGGAGGAGTTCCAGGAGCGCATCGGCCAGACGGTCTACCTGTCGGCAACTCCGGGGAAGTACGAGCTCTCGCGCGGCGACGGCTTCGTCGAGCAGATCATCCGCCCGACCGGACTCATCGACCCGGAGGTCGTGGTCAAGCCCACCGAGGGCCAGATCGACGACCTGGTGCACGAGATCCGCCAGCGGGTGGAGAAGGACGAGCGGGTCCTGGTCACCACCCTGACCAAGAAGATGGCCGAGGACCTCACCGACTACTTCCTGGAGCTCGGCATCCAGGTCCGCTACCTGCACAGCGACGTGGACACCCTGCGCCGCATCGAGCTGCTGCGCGAGCTGCGGGCCGGCGAGTACGACGTCCTGGTCGGCATCAACCTGCTCCGCGAGGGCCTCGACCTGCCCGAGGTCTCGCTGGTGGCCATCCTCGACGCCGACAAGCAGGGCTTCCTGCGGTCGGGCACCTCGCTGATCCAGACCATCGGCCGCGCGGCGCGCAACGTCTCCGGCCAGGTCCACATGTACGCGGACAGCGTCACCCCGGCGATGGCGCAGGCCATCGACGAGACGAACCGGCGCCGCGAGAAGCAGGTCGCCTACAACACGGCCCACGGGATCGACCCGCAGCCGCTCCGCAAGAAGATCAACGACATCGTGGCCACCATCGCCCGCGAGGAGCTCGACACCGAGGAGCTCCTCGGCACCGGCTACCGGCAGGCCAAGGACGGCAAGGCCCTCAAGGCGCCCGTCCCGGCGCTGGGCGGCAAGGCGGCACAGGCCGCGTCGGGCGGCAAGGCCGGGGCCAAGGGCGGTAAGGGTCCCGCGGTGGCTACCGACCGTCCCGCCGCCGAACTGGCCGCGCTGATCGAGCAGATGACCGAGCGGATGCGGGGTGCCGCCGCCGAGCTCCAGTTCGAGGTCGCGGCCCGGATCCGGGACGAGGTCGGCGAGCTGAAGAAGGAGCTGCGACAGATGAAGGAAGCGGGCCTCGCCTGACCCGGAGGCGGTCAGTAGGGTTGGCACAGCCGCAGGTACACGCTGCGCACCCCCATCGGGGGAGGGCTATGGAGAGGGGACAGCGCGTGACGGTCAACATGACCAAGGGTCAGGCCATCAGTCTGCAGAAGGCGGACGGAGGCACGCTGACCGCGGTCCGGATGGGCCTCGGCTGGCAGGCTGCCAAGCGCCGGGGGCTGTTCGGCTCGCGGACCCGGGAGATCGACCTCGACGCGTCGGCGGTGCTCTTCGCCGACAAGCAGCCCGTGGACGTCGTCTTCTTCCGGCACCTGCAGAGCGACGACGGCTCGGTCAAGCACACGGGTGACAACCTCGTCGGCGGTGTCGGCCAGGGCGGGGACGACGAGTCGATCCTCGTCGACCTGCAGCGCGTGCCAGTGCACATCGACCAGATCGTCTTCACGGTGAACTCCTTCACCGGCCAGACGTTCCAGGAGGTGGAGAACGCCTTCTGCCGCATCGTCGACGAGACCAACGGCCAGGAGCTGGCCCGCTACACGCTGGACGGCGGCGGCCAGTACACCGCCCAGATCATGGCGAAGGTGTCCCGTGTCGGCGGCGGCTGGCAGATGACGGCCCTCGGGAACCCGGCCAACGGCCGTACCTTCCAGGACCTGATGCCGGCGATCCTGCCGCACCTGTAGGCAGGACCGGCAGCACGGCGCACCAGCAGCACCGCACGACAGCACGACAGCACGACAGCAGTACGGCACGACGGCACGGCACGGCAGGACCGGGTGCGATCGAGGGCCCGGCGGAAGAACGGGTACGGGGGAGGGGCTGCACGATGACGGCCGAACTGGTCCGGGGGCAGAACCACCCCCTGTCCCGGAGCCGGGTGGAGATCAGGGTCTCGGCGGGCACGCCGGTGATCGCCCTGGCCCACCTCGGCGACGACGCGGGCCGGCTCGCCGGCCCCGGTGCGGTCGCCCACCCGGGCGCCCGCACCCTCCCCGGGGTGGAAGTGCCCGGGGCGCCCTCCGGGCAGCACCGCATAGCGGTCGACCTCGACGCGGTCGCCCCGGCCGTCCACCGGGTCGGCCTCGTCCTGGTCCTGCCGCCCGGCGGACCGGGGCACTTCGGTGCGGTCCCCGCCTCCTACGTGTCCGTGGCCGACCCGGAGGGCGCGGAGCTCGCCGGGTACACGCTGACCGGACTGGAGTCGGAGACCGCCGTCGTGGCCCTGGAGCTGTACCGGCGCCAGGGCGCCTGGAAGGTGCGCGCCGTAGGCCAGGGGTACGCCGCCGGCCTCGGCGCGCTCCTCACCGACGCGGGGCTGCCCGCCCCGGCCGCAGCCGAACTCGCCGCCGTCGCCCTGGGCACGGCGCCGGCCGGGGACATCACCCTGGCCGTCATGCCCGGCGGCCCGGCCCCGACCGTGCCGCACGGACTCCGGGCCCCGTCCGCGGCCCAGCCCCCGGCAACCCAGCCCCCGTCCGCGGCAACCCAGACCCCCGCTCCGGCGTCCGCCCCCACGCCCCCGCCGATGCCCCCGGAGCCGGCTCCGGACACCGCCGGCGGTCCGCCCACCATCAGCTACGCCCACCCGCGCCGCCGCACCAGCACCGAGCCGCCCGAGCCCGCGCCGCGCCCCGCCGCGCCGCCGCGGCCCGGGGAGGCGCCCCGCCCCGTCGCCGGGGACGCGAGCGGCTGGTCGATGGAGGAGCGGCTCTACAACCAGGTCTGGGGCATGTTCGAGGACCTGGCCCGCTCCGTCGCCGCCTACCGCGGCGCCGTCGAGTTCGCCGACTCCCGGCTCGACCGGGAGCTCGACGAGGCGCTGTCCGACCCCCGCCACCGGCTCGGCGGCTCCGGGAACGCCGCGCAGGACACGGCCCGGGCCCGCCGCGAGGAACTGGTCGCGCGGGCGCAGGAGGTCCTCGACCGGGACCTGGTCCAGCTCGGCTCCGAGTCCGAGGTGGTCGAGCCCGCCCTGCCCGCCGCGTACGCGCGCTGGGACAACCCGGTCTGGCACGCGCACTCCGTGCCCGCCGAGGCCCCCCTCGCCCTGCGCCTGGGCGACCTGCACCTGCCCGAGCGGCCCGATCTGCGCATCCCCATGCTGGTCCGGGTCCCGCTGGAGCGCGGCCTGTGGATCGACAACGGCCGCACCGGCTCCGAGGCGGCCATGGCGATGGACACCGACCGGCTGCGCCGGGCCGCCATGGACATGGCCGTCGCGCACGCCGCGCGGATGCTGGCCGCGCACCCCGCCGACCGGTTCGCCGTCCACGTCATCGACGCGGCCGGCGCCGGAGCCGCCTCGCTGGCCCCGCTGGTGCGCGCCGGCGTGCTCGCCGGGGCGCCCGCGGCCGGGGCCGCGGGGGTCACCGAGACCCTGGAGCGGCTGACCCGCCGGGTGGACCTCGTACAGATGGCGGTGCGGGCCGGAGCTCCCGAGGACCTGCCGCCCGATGTGGACACCTCCGACCAGCTGCTGATCGTGCACGACTTCCCGCACGGCTTCGACGACCGTGCCGTCACCCGTCTGCGCTACCTCGCCGACGAGGGCCCGGCGGTCGGCGTGCACCTCCTGATGGTCGCGGACCGTGACGAGGCCTCGGCCTACGGGCCGCTGCTGGACCCGCTGTGGCGTTCGCTGATGCGGCTGTCGCCCGTACCGGACAACCACCTCGCCGACCCCTGGGTGCACCACGCGTGGATCTTCGAGCCGGATCTCCCCCCGCGGGGCAGCCGGGTCCTTGACCAGGCGCTGGAGCGGGTCGCGGCGGCCCGGGGAGGCGCGCGGTAGCGGCGGCCGGGCGGTCCGCCGCCCGCCCCGGATGACCGGTCCCTGACCAGTTCTTGGTATCCCCTTTACCTTTGGCGCCCTTCGCGGGTACGCTGATGAGTGCGGAGGGGAGTATTCCTGCTTTCCTGCTACGGCGTGCCCGTCAATACGGACTGCAATCGGTCCCGGGGCGTCGGCCCGTGGCCTCCTGGCCGTCCGGGTGGAAGAGACCTCCGGCAGCGATGACGCTGACAAAGTGCTGAGCCATCTGCCGGAGGCGTGTTCATAGTGGACGTTTCGTTGACCATCTGGGTGCTGACCGTTCTCGGTCTGGGCATCCTCATCGGCGCCGATTTCTTCATCGGCCGCAAACCGCACGACGTTTCCATGAAGGAAGCGGGCATCTGGACGGTCGTCTGGATCGTCCTCGCGGTGCTCTTCGGCCTCGGACTGCTGGTGTTCGGGCAGGGCCAGGCCTCGCAGGAGTTCTTCGCCGGCTTCATCACCGAGAAGTCCCTGAGCGTGGACAACCTCTTCGTCTTCGTCCTGATCATGGCGAAGTTCGCGGTCCCCTCACAGCTCCAGCAGCGCGTGCTGCTGATTGGCGTGCTGATCGCCCTCGTCCTGCGCGCCATCTTCATCGCCGCCGGCGCCGCGATCATCACCAACTTCTCGTGGGTCTTCTACATCTTCGGCGCGTTCCTCATCTACACCGCGTGGAAGCTGATCCAGGAGGCCCGCAAGGACGAGGAGGAAGAGGAGTTCGAGGAGAACCGTCTCCTCAAGTCCATCGAGAAGAAGTTCGGCGTCGCCGACCGCTACCACGGCACCAAGCTCTTCATCCAGAACAACGGCAAGCGCGTGCTGACCCCGCTCATGGTCGTCATGCTCGCCATCGGTACCACCGACGTGCTGTTCGCCCTGGACTCGATCCCCGCGATCTTCGGCCTCACCCAGGACCCGTACATCGTCTTCACCGCCAACGCCTTCGCCCTCATGGGCCTGCGTCAGCTGTACTTCCTGATCGGCGGCCTGCTCAAGAAGCTGGTCCACCTCAGCTACGGCCTCTCCGTCATCCTCGGCTTCATCGGCATCAAGCTCGTGCTGCACGCACTCCACGAGTCGGGCCTGCACGTCCCGCAGATCTCAATCCCGGTCTCCCTGGGCGTCATCTGCGGTGTCCTGGTGATCACCACGATCACCAGCCTGATCGCCTCGAAGAAGCAGGCCGAGGCCGAGGCCGCCGCGGCCGGCCCGGAGCGCATCGACGCCTGATCCGGTGCCACCCCGGTCGCCGCGCGACCGGGGTGGTGCGGGCCTAGGCTGGTGGAACGTTTCTCTCGTCGTCGTACGACAGGAGGCCGACCCATGAGGCCGACCCGCATCAGGATGCGCAGGGCCTGTGTGGCGGCTGCCGCCGCAGGCCTGCTCGTCACCCCGGCCCTCGCGGGCTCCGCGTACGGCGCGACCGTCCGGGTCCCGTCCGCGTCCGCCGCCCCCTCCCCGTCCGGCGATACGGAGTTCCCGCAGCTCACCCCGGCCGTTGCGGCCCGACTGGACGCGGCGATCCGTCAGGTGATGGACCTGACGAAGGTTCCGGGCGTGACCGTGGGCCTGTGGGCACCCGGCAAGGGCAGCTATGTGAAGTCCTTCGGCGTGGCCGACAAGGCGACCGGCGCACCGATGACCCCCGATCTCGGGGTGCGCATCGGCAGCGAGACCAAGACCTTCACGGTCACCGCCCTCCTGCAACTCGTCGACCAGGGCAAGCTCGCGCTCGACGACCCGATCGGCAACTACATCACCGGCGTCCCTAACGGGGACCGCATCACCCTGCGCGAACTCGCGGGCATGCGCAGCGGGCTCTACAACTACAGCGAGGACCCGGGCTTCGACGCGAAGATCACCTCCGTGTTCACCCCGCAGCAGCTGCTCGACATCTCCTTCAAGCACCCGGTGAACTTCGAGCCGGGCGCGAAGTTCGAGTACTCCAACACCAATCTGATCCTGCTCGGCCTGCTCGTGGAGAAGATCACCGGCCGGCCGCTCCACGAGGTGATCGCCCAGGACGTGGTCGGACCCGCGGGGCTGAGCGAGCGCACGGTCCTCGCGCGCGGTACGGACTTCCCCGAGCCGCACGCGAACGGCTACACCAACGACCTGCCCGGCGGGAAGATCGTGGATGCGACCCACCTCGACCCGTCCTGGGCCTGGGCGGCCGGAGCGATGGCCTCCGACCTCCAGGACCTGCGCAGCTGGGCCAAGACCCTGGCCACCGGCACGCTGCTCACCCCCGCGACGCAGGCCGAGCGCTTGAAGACCCAGCCGATCGGCATCATCCCCGGCGACGGCTACGGGCTCGGCATCTTCAACGTCCAGGGCTGGCTCGGCCACAACGGCTCGCTCCCCGGCTACGAGACGCTCACGGTCTACCTGCCGGAGGAGCAGGCGACCATGGTCGTCCTGCTCACCACCGACGACCTGTACAAGGGTCAGGAGCCCAGCACCCTCTTCGGCGAGGCGGTCACCGGCATCGTCACCCCCGGTCACCTGTACCCGGGCCACAAGCCGGTGGAGACCAAGTAGCGGCCGGCGGGCGGGGCTACACGGGGGCGGCCGCCCCGGCCGCCTCCTTCTCCGCGTCCGCGGCCCCGCCCGTCCGCTGCCGTACGACCGAGGGGTTGGTCTCCGGCAGCAGTGCGAAGCAGGCCAGCGAGACCAGGGCGATCGCCGTCAGGTACACGGCGACGGCCCACGGCGGGCCGGAGCCGTCGGCCAGCGCCGTCGCCACGATCGGGGTCAGCGCACCGCCCAGCACCCCGCCGAGGTTGTAGCCGACGGCCGCGCCCGTGCAGCGGATCCGCGGGGCGTACAGCTCGGGCAGGTACGCGCCCACCACCGCGAACATCGTCACCATGCCGAGCAGGGCGCCGAACAGGCCCACGGTCATCAGCAGCGGGTCCGCGGTGCGCAGCAGCCCCACGAAGGGGAACATCCACAGCGCCGAGGCCGTACAGCCCGCCAGGCACAGGGGGCGCCGGCCGTAGCGGTCGCCGAGCACCGCGATCACGGGGGTGGCCGCCCCCTTGAGGGCGACGGCCACCATGATGCAGGCCAGCATGACGGAGCGGTGGACGCCCAGGTGTTCGGTGGCGTACGCGAGGGACCAGGTGGTGACCGCGTAGAAGACGGCGTAGCCCACGGCCAGTGCCCCGCCGGTCAGCAGGAGCAGGCGCCAGTGGCCCCGCAGGACCTCGGCCAGCGGGGCCTCGGCCTTGCGGCCGGTCTCCGTCAGCGCCCGGAACTGCGGGGTCTCCTCCACCGAGCGGCGCAGCCACAGCCCGGTCAGGGCGAGCAGCCCCGCCACCCAGAACGGCACCCGCCAGCCCCAGGCGGCGAACTGCCCGTCGGACAGCGTGCCCGACAGGGTCAGCATCAGGCCGTTGGCCAGCAGGAACCCCACCGCCGGGCCCATCTGCGGGAAGCTCGACCACAGTCCGCGCCGCCCTTCGGGGGCGTGCTCCGAGGTCAGCAGCACCGCGCCGCCCCACTCCCCGCCGAGGCCGAGGCCCTGGAGGAAGCGCAGCAGGACCAGCAGGACCGGTGCGGCCGTCCCGATGGAGGCGTACGAGGGCACGCAGCCCACCGCCACCGTGGCCAGGCCGGTGAGCAGCAGGGAGCCGAGCAGCACCGGGCGGCGGCCGTAGCGGTCGCCGATGTGGCCGAAGACGGCGGAGCCGAGGGGCCGGGCGAGGAAGCCGACGCCGAAGGTGCCGAAGGCGGCGAGGGTGCCGGCGAGCGGGGAGAAGGAGGGGAAGAAGAGCGGGCCCAGCACCAGGGCGGCGGCGGTGCCGTAGACGAAGAAGTCGTAGAACTCGATGGCGGTGCCGACGAGGGAGGCCGCGGCGAGCCGGAGCATCGAGGGGGCCGGGGAGGCGGGTACGGCAGGGGGAACGGCGGGGGCCGCGGGGGAGGGGTCTTGTTGCATGGTGCAGCAATTACCCTGCCCCGCGGCCCCAGGACGTGCGTTCGGCCATCAATGACCGGAAGGGAGTGCGGCCCGGCGCGAGGTTGACGGTCCGGGCCTCCCCGCGCCGTCCGCTACCAGCCGCGCTCGCGCCATTCGGCCAGGTGGGGACGCTCGGCGCCGAGCGTGGTGTCGTTGCCGTGGCCGGGGTAGACCCAGGTCTCGTCCGGCAGCCGGTCGAAGAGCTGGCGCTCCACGTCGTCGACGAGCCGGACGAAGGCCTTCGGGTCGCCCCAGGTGTTGCCGACGCCGCCGGGGAAGAGGCAGTCGCCGGTGAACACGTGCGGGTGGCCGTGCGGGTCGTCGTAGACCAGCGCGATCGACCCGGGAGTGTGGCCGACCAGGTGGCGGGCGGTCAGCGTGACCCGGCCCACCGTGATCGTGTCCCCGTCCTCGACGGGCACGTCGGTGGGGACCGGGATGCCCTCCGCGTCGTAGCGGCCCGCGTAGGTCCGCGCGCCGGTCGCCGCGACCACGTCCGCCAGTGCGCCCCAGTGGTCGCCGTGCTGGTGGGTGGTGACCACGACGGTGATGCCGCCTTCGCCGATCAGGCTCAGCAGGGTCTCCGGCTCCGCCGCCGCGTCGATCAGTAGCTGCTCGTCGGTGGACCGGCAGCGCAGCAGGTAGGCGTTGTTGTTCATGCCCCCCACCGCCACCTTGGAAATCATCAGGTCCGAGAGTTCGTGCACGTCGGCCGGACCGCCGACCTTGACCGCTCCGCTGTACGTCATGGACCGATCCTAGAGCGGGGGGAGGACCGGCAGCGGTCCGCCCTCGGTGGTCAGGGAGGCTCCCTTGTCCGCGCGGCCGGCCAGCCAGCCCAGGAGCGCGGCGGCGGTGCCGGTGACGGTGACGGCCGGGTCGCCTGCGGAGCCGGTGCGCCAGTGGCGCCCGTCGGTGGCGGAGAGGGCCGTGGGCGGCACCTCCGGGCGTCCCGACCAGCGCTCGGCGAGGAACTCGATCTCCCGGCCGGTGAACTCTTCGGGGAGGTCGGAGAGCTCGTAGCCGATGTTCAGGTCGACGTGGTGCAGCTCGACCTCGATGAGGCGCCGGAAGGGCACCCGGGCCGCGCTGTCGGTGACCCCGTTGCGCAGTTCCACGGTGCGGGTCCAGTCCTGCGGACGTGCGGCGACGTCCTGCCAGCGGTCCGCGGAATTCCGGACGTCCTTGAGCTGTTCCAGCAGAGGACGCCCCGCATCGCGCTCGATGTCGGATTCCCGGGAGGTGGCGCTCTCGTACATCGGGCGGCCTTCGAAGACCTCGACCAGGGCGTCCGCGTTCCGGGCGAGGTGGGCCAGGACGTGTCCGCGGCTCCAGCCGGGGAGACGTGACTCTTCGGCCAGGGAAGCGTTGTCCAGCTTCGCGGCCGCGGTCAGCAGCCGATCGGTGGCCTCACGTACGGAACGCAGGTCGTGCGCATGATCAATCATGCGGGCGAGCCTAGTGGCCGAGGGGCCCTCGCCACACGATCGGGTGAAGAGGGCTGCGGAGTGCCAGAAATCGAATGCACGTGCTATACGCTCGGAGTCCAGTCTCCCACTCCACCGCAGAGGCGCCCCCCAATACCCTGGGACGGGGGCCAGTGCCCCCGCTCTCTCAAGAAAGGTGCGGACCGGCGTGACCGACCGTCTCATCGTTCGTGGCGCTCGCGAGCACAACCTCAAGAACGTCTCTCTTGACCTGCCGCGCGACTCGCTCATCGTCTTCACCGGACTCTCCGGGTCGGGCAAGTCCTCCCTGGCCTTCGACACGATCTTCGCCGAGGGCCAGCGCCGTTACGTCGAGTCGCTCTCCTCGTACGCCCGCCAGTTCCTGGGCCAGATGGACAAGCCCGACGTCGACTTCATCGAAGGCCTCTCCCCGGCCGTCTCCATCGACCAGAAGTCCACCTCGCGCAACCCCCGCTCCACCGTCGGCACCATCACCGAGGTCTACGACTACCTCCGCCTGCTCTTCGCGCGCATCGGCAAGCCCCACTGCCCCGAGTGCCGCCGGCCGATCTCGCGGCAGTCGCCGCAGGCGATCGTCGACAAGGTGCTCGCCCTGCCCGAGGGCAGCCGCTTCCAGGTGCTCTCGCCGCTGGTGCGCGAGCGCAAGGGCGAGTTCGTCGACCTCTTCGCCGACCTCCAGACCAAGGGCTACAGCCGTGCCCGGGTGGACGGGGAGACGATCCAGCTCTCCGAGCCGCCCACGCTGAAGAAGCAGGAGAAGCACACCATCGAGGTGGTCATCGACCGCCTCACCGTCAAGGACAGCGCCAAGCGCCGGCTGACGGACTCCGTGGAGACCGCCCTCGGGCTCTCCGGCGGCATGGTCATCCTGGACTTCGTCGACCTCGCCGAGGACGACCCCGAGCGTGAGCGGATGTACTCCGAGCACCTCTACTGCCCGTACGACGACCTCTCCTTCGAGGAGCTGGAGCCGCGCTCCTTCTCCTTCAACTCGCCCTTCGGCGCCTGCCCCGAGTGCACCGGCATCGGTACGCGCATGGAGGTGGACCCGGAGCTGATCGTCCCGGACGAGGACAAGTCCCTGGACGAGGGCGCGGTCTCCCCGTGGTCGCTCGGCCACACCAAGGACTACTTCCAGCGGCTGATCGGCGCGCTCGCCGGGGAGCTCGGCTTCCGCACGGACATCGCGTGGGCCGGACTGCCGCTGCGGGCGAAGAAGGCCCTGCTGTACGGCCACAAGACCCAGATCGAGGTCCGCTACCGCAACCGGTACGGGCGCGAGCGGGCCTACACCACGGCTTTCGAGGGCGCGGTGCCGTTCGTGAAGCGGCGCCACTCGGAGTCCGAGAGCGATGCCAGCCGGGAGCGCTTCGAGGGCTACATGCGCGAAGTGCCCTGCCCCACCTGCCAGGGCACCCGGCTCAAGCCGATCGTGCTCGCGGTGACGGTCATGGACCGCTCGATCGCCGACGTCGCCGCGATGTCGATCAGCGAGTGCGCGGACTTCCTCGGGCGCCTCAAGCTCGACGCCCGCGACAAGAAGATCGCCGAGCGGGTCCTCAAGGAGGTCAACGAGCGGCTGCGCTTCCTCGTCGACGTCGGCCTGGACTACCTCTCCCTCAACCGCGCCGCCGGCACCCTCTCGGGCGGCGAGGCCCAGCGCATCCGCCTCGCCACCCAGATCGGCTCCGGCCTGGTGGGCGTGCTGTACGTGCTGGACGAGCCCTCCATCGGCCTGCACCAGCGGGACAACCACCGGCTGATCGAGACCCTCGTGCGGCTGCGGGACATGGGCAACACGCTCATCGTCGTCGAGCACGACGAGGACACCATCAAGGTGGCCGACTGGGTCGTGGACATCGGCCCGGGCGCCGGCGAGCACGGCGGCAAGGTCGTGCACAGCGGCTCGCTGAAGGACCTGCTGAAGAACCCGGAGTCGATCACCGGCCAGTACCTGTCCGGCAAGCGGTCCATCCCGCTCCCGGACCTCCGCCGCCCCGTGGACCCGTCGCGCAAGCTCACGGTCCACGGCGCCAAGGAGAACAACCTGCGGGACATCGACGTGTCCTTCCCGCTGGGCGTGCTCACGGCGGTGACGGGCGTATCGGGCTCCGGTAAGTCGACGCTGGTCAACGACATCCTGTACACCCACCTCGCCCGCGAGCTCAACGGCGCGCGGTCGGTGCCGGGACGGCACACGCGGGTGGACGGCGACGACCTCGTCGACAAGGTCGTGCACGTGGACCAGTCGCCGATCGGCCGGACCCCCCGGTCCAACCCGGCCACGTACACCGGCGTCTTCGACCACGTGCGCAAGCTCTTCGCGGAGACCATGGAGGCGAAGGTGCGCGGCTACCTGCCGGGCCGCTTCTCCTTCAACGTGAAGGGCGGCCGGTGCGAGAACTGCTCCGGCGACGGCACGATCAAGATCGAGATGAACTTCCTGCCGGACGTGTACGTCCCCTGCGAGGTCTGCCACGGCGACCGGTACAACCGGGAGACACTGGAGGTCCACTACAAGGGCAAGTCCATCGCCGAGGTCCTGAACATGCCGATCGAGGAGGCCGCCGGCTTCTTCGAGGCCGTTCCGACGATCTCGCGGCACCTGAAGACGCTGAACGAGGTGGGGCTCGGGTACGTCCGCCTCGGCCAGTCGGCGCCGACCCTGTCGGGTGGCGAGGCGCAGCGCGTGAAGCTGGCCTCGGAGCTCCAGAAGCGGTCGACCGGGCGGACGGTGTACGTCCTGGACGAGCCGACGACGGGCCTGCACTTCGAGGACATCTCGAAGCTGATCAAGGTGCTGTCCGGGCTGGTCGACAAGGGCAACACGGTGATCGTCATCGAGCACAACCTCGATGTCGTCAAGACCGCGGACTGGGTCGTGGACATGGGCCCCGAGGGCGGGTACGGAGGCGGCCTCGTCGTCGCCGAGGGCACGCCGGAGCAGGTCGCCTCGGTGGGCGCGAGCCACACGGGCAAGTTCCTGCGGGACATCCTCGGCCCGGACCGCATCTCCGACGCGGCCTCCGAGCCGGCCCGGCCGGCGAAGAAGACGGCCGCCCGGAAGAAGGCGGCGGCCCCCGCCGCTGCCGCGAAGAAGGCCGTGGCGAAGAAGGCCGTGGCGCAGAAGCCGGCGGCCGCGGCGCCCGCGAAGAAGGCCACGCGGGCGCGCAAGGCGTAGCCCTCGTAGCTGCCGTAGCTCGTAGCTCTCGTAGCCCCAGGAGTACGGGGAGGCGGCGCCGGTCCCGGTGTCGGGAGCGGCGCCGCCTCCCCGTTTCTACTGGCTGGGTGCGCCGCCGATGAGGTAGTCCACCCGGCGCCGCAGGCCGCTCCAGCGCCGGTCGTGGCGGTAGGCCCGCTTGAGGGCCCGGGCGCGGGTCCTGGCCCGGCCGCCGTAGAGGCGGCGGGCCCACGGGGACGCCGGCCGGGCCAGCCGCACCGCGGCCACCATCGCGATGAGCGGAACGACCGCGCCGAGCACGGCCATCCGGGGTTTCCCCTTGAACAGGGCCACGACCGCGCACAGCAGGTTCAGCACCACCGTGGCGACGGCCGTCAGCCGGTTGCGCTCCTCGTCGGGCGTCAGCCCGTCCACCCCCAGCGGGAGGAACCCGCAGAGGAGGAGCGCCGCGAGCGCCGCGGTCATGATCACGACCTCGATGCTGATCGTGCCCTGCTTGGTCCAGTAGACGTCGCTCAGGTGCAGGATCAAGGCGAACTCGTCCAGGACCAGCCCCGTCCCCATCCCGAACAGCACCGCGGCCACCGCGGCCCCCCACCCCGACCGGCCGGCCTGGGCGATGCCCGTGAACCCGCCGACGGTCATCAGGATCACTCCCGGAACGGCGTGGTGGACGTGCAGCCCGCCCGGAGTGACGTTGCGGAACGGACCCTTGCCCGCGCGGATCATCCGGGTGATGACCCGGGTCACGGCGAAGGCGGTGACGAACGCCGACAGCGCGAGGAGCATCGGCAGCTTCCCCGGCTCCAGGACATTGCGGTACCACCAGTGGCCCATGCCGTCACCCTCCCGGGCGGGAGCCCGCCCCGCACGACGGGAACCGCCGTTCGGGGGCGGGTTCCGGCCGGACGGGCGCGGGCGCCCGCCCGGCGGAGGGCCGTGCGCGAGGTCGTCAGGCGGCGACGCCGATGGCGTGCCCCGCGGCCGACGGGTCGGACAGGGAGGCCAGGAGGGCGTCCGCGACGTCCGCCCGGGCGATCACCTTGCCGCCCGGGACGTTGGCGTCGACCGCCCGCCGGTACGTGCCCGTCCGCGGGCGGTTCAGCAGCCGCGGCGGGCGGATCACCGTCCACTGCGTACGGCCGGCGGCGATCTCCGCCTCCATGACCGCGAGGTCCGCGTACACGTCGCGCAGCGCCCTGCGCAGCAGCGGGTAGACCAGCATCCGGCTGAACACCCCTTCCTGCGGCGGCAGCGGACCCACCGGCGCCGCGCTGACCGCCGACAGGCGGCCCACCCCGGCCCGGTCCATCGCGGAGACGATCGACCGCAGGGCCGGCCCCGCCACCGGCGTGAGCCTGGCCTGCTTGTTGCTCGCCGGGCCGAGCGCGGAGACCACCGCCTCCTGCCCTTCCAGCACCCGCACGAGGGCGTCCTCGTCGGACAGGTCCGGCACCACCGTCACCCGCAGCCGTTCGTGCGCCGGTACGTCCAGTCGCGCCGGGTCGCGGACGACCGCCGTCACCTCGTGACCCGCTTCGAGGGCCTGGCGGACCACCTCGTGGCCGGTCCCGCCCGTGGCTCCGAACACCGTGAGTTTCATCCTGGCTCCCACATTCGCGTGACGCATGACGTGTGGCGCATGACAGCGGATGAGTGGGTGAGTATTCACTCACCCCCCGCTTCCGTTATGGTGAGTGAATGCTCACCCCCAAGTCAAGCCGGTCCACCCCGGAGCGCCTGCTCGACGCCGCCGAAACGCTGATGCGCACGACGGGCCTGGCCAACGCCACCACGAAGGCCATCGCCCGGGAGGCCGGCTGCTCGGAGGCCGCGCTGTACAAGTACTTCGCGAACAAGGAAGAGCTGTTCGTCCGCGTGCTGCTGGAGCGCCGCCCCAACGCCGGCGCGATGATGGCGGCCCTCACCACCGACCCGGGGGACCAGCCGGTCGAGGAGCGGCTGACCGAGATCGCCCGGTACGCCTCGCTCTTCTACGCCGAAGCCATGCCCATGTCCGGCTCGCTCTTCGCCGACCCCGTCCTGCTCACCCGCCACCGCGAGGGCGTGCGGAGCATCGGCGCGGGTCCGCACGTGGTGCTGGAGGCCCTCACCGGCCACCTGGTCCGCGAGCTCGAACGCGGCCGGCTGCGCCCCGGCGCCGACCCGGCGGCCGCCGCCGCACTGCTGCTCGGCGCCTGCTTCCAGCGGGCCTTCTTCCTGCACTTCTCCGGCCCCGACACGGTCGGACCGGTCGAGGAGTTCGCCCCCGCGGTGGCCGCTACGGTGTGGGCCGCCCTGCGCTGAGCTCGCGGGCGTACGGAGGCTCCGCGCCCGCCCGGGTGCAGGTCAGCGCGGCCGCGGCGGCGGCGTAGGACAGCACCTCGGGCCAGTCGACCGGCCCCGGGCCGGGTCCGCGCCAGGGTCCGCGCTCCGCCCCCGGCGCGGAGGCGGTGAGCCGGTGCAGCAGGGCCGCGTTCACGGTGTCGCCCGCGCCGATGGTGTCGACCACCGCGACCGGGCGGGCGGGCACCGAGTGCTCGGCCCCCTCCCGGGTCCACACGGTCAGGCCGCCGGCCCCGCGGGTGAGCACCACCGCCGAGGGGCCCGCCGCCAGCCAGTCGCCGGGGCGGCCGCCCAGCCACGCCGCGTCCTCCTCCGACAGCTTCAGCACGCCGATGTACGGCAGCCAGGACAGGAAGCGGGCCCGGTAGGCCGCCGGGTCGGCGATCAGTGCCGGGCGGATGTTGGGGTCGAGCAGGGTCAGCAGCCCGCGCCCGGCCTCCCGGCGCAGCAGGGCCTCGTAGGCGCTCGCCCCCGGCTCCAGCACCAGCGAACAGGTGCCGAGCGCGAGGGCCCGTACCCCCTCGGGGAGCGCGGGCGGCAGCCGGAACAGCCGGTCGGCCGTGCCCTCGACGTAGAACCCGTACGCCGCCGAGCCGTCCGGGGCCAGCGAGGGCACCGCCAGCGTGGTGGGCTCCGGCCCGCGCTGGACCAGCGAGAGGTCCACCCCGGCCGTGCGCAGCCCGTCGAGCAGCGAGGCGCCGAAGCCGTCCGTCGAGATCCGGGAGCAGAAGGCGACCGGTGCACCGAGCCGGCCCAGCGCGAGCGCGGTGTTGTACGGTCCGCCGCCCGGCCGCGGCAGCAGGGCGCCCGGCGGCTCCGGGGCGGGCACCAGGTCGATCAGGGCTTCTCCACCGACGACGATCACGCGGGGAAGTTACCCCATCGGGCGCGGGTATCGTCGGGTGGGCCCGCCCGGGTCGGCCGGGTCCGGCCACGGCGCATCCGTACGCCGCCCTCACTCCAGGAGCACCTCATGTCCGCCTCGCAGTCCGCCGCCCGCCGTACCGTCCTCAAGGGCGCCGCCGCGATCGCCGGAGCCGTCGGCGGCGGTGCGGCGCTGACCGCCTGCTCCACCGAGACCAACAGCGGCTCCGGCGGTCCGGCGGTCCCTGCCGAGCCCGTCGAGCTGGGTACGGCGGCCGAGGTTCCGGTCGGCGGCGCGAAGCTGTTCCGGGAGAAGAAGCTCGTCGTCAGCTGCGCCGAGGCCGGCCAGTACAAGGCCTTCAGCGCCCAGTGCACCCACGCGGGCTGTGTGCTGGACAAGATCGTCGAGGGTCAGGGCAACTGCCCCTGCCACGGCAGCCGCTTCGACGTGACCACGGGCCAGGCCGTGCGCGGCCCGGCCACCGACCCGCTGCCGGAGGTGCCGGTGAAGGTCGAGGGCGGCAAGCTCATCGCGGGCTGACGGGCGCGACGGCCGCACCGGAGCCCGCCGGAGAAGCCCGCCGGAGCTCACTCCCAGTCCCACCCGATCCCCAGGATCCCCCGCCGCACCCCCTGCTCCACCAGGTGCACGGCCCGGTGCGGCCCGCTCGGGTTCAGGTCCGCGAGCCGCCCGCGCGGCGCGTCCGGCCCGCTGCGCGTGAAGCGGCGGCAGCGCACCGGCAGCGCGGCCTCGTCGAAGCGGACCTGGAGCACGTACTGCCCGCCCGTGTAGCTGAAGCCGCGCACGTACTCGCTGCTGCGGCCGGCGGTGCCGTCCTCGAAGCCGTAGCCGAAGACGTAGGTGTCCCCGGCGCGCAGCCGGGCGTCGAAGAGCAGCTCGGCGACGACCAGCTCCGCTTCGGGGTGGCGGCGGATCCGCCCGGTCCGGCAGTTCTCGACGGCCCGCACCCCGATCCGCTCCGGATCGCAGCCCGGGTCGCCGTGGTGCACCGCGATGTAGCGGTCCACCCCGTCCCGGTGGGCCCGTACGACGTGCTGCGATTCGCGGCCGAGCAGCTCCCCGGCGGGCCCGATCCGCACCCGCTCGTGGTGGCCGACGGTGTGCAGGCCGCCGTCGGCGGGCAGCTCCATGCCGGCCAGCAGGGCCTCCACGGCTCCGCCCACGCTGAACAGCGCCCGGTACGAGCGCGCGGGCGGCCGGACCGTCGCGGCCGCGGCGGGATCCGGCGCGGCCAGCAGCCGCAGCAGGGCGCCCTCGGGCAGTTCCAGGATCTGCTCCAGGGCCCGTACGGCCTTCAGGGACTCGGGACGGCGCGGCCGCCGGGCGCCCTGCTGCCAGTAACTGAGGCTGGTGACCCCGAGCTTGATGCCACGGGCGGCGAGCCGGTGCTGCACCCGGTGCAGGGGCAGGCCGCGGGCGGTGAGGGCGGCGCGGAGCGCGAGGTGGAAGGGGCCGTCGCGCAGCAGGTGCGGCAGTTCCCGGGCGCCGTCCGCGCGGGCGCCGTCCGAAGGGGGGCCGTCCGCGGGGGCGCCGGCCGGGAAGGTGCCGTTCGCGCTCGACCGCATGGCGGCTCCTCCTGTGAACGTTCACGCGACGGGGTGCGGGCGGTCCGGCGGGTGACGCCGGTGGTCCCGGTGGTTCCAGGTCGGTCCGGGTGGGACGACGGCGGACGTTCACACACTGGCCCCACCGTTCACACCGCGATGTCACGCCGTATTGAAGCGTGTTGACCTGTTCCCGACAACACCCCGATGCTCCTCCACAGCGTCCGGACGCGCTCCTCCACCCCCACTCCCCACCTCGGGAGGAACGCGATGCGCAACAGAAACCGGCGGCTCACCCTGGCCGCCTTCCTCACCGCCCTGCTCACCGTCCTGATGGTCCTGCCCACCGCTGCCGCCACCGCCGCCGGCACCGGTACGGGCACCACGACCGCCGCCGTCTCCACCGCCGCCGCCCCCGCCGAAACCTCGGCGCTGGCGTCCAAGCGGCTGAACATCACCATGCAGGCCCAGCAGAAGACCAACTGGTGCTGGGCCGCCTCGGGCAACACCATCGCCACCTGGTTCGGCCGCACCTACAGCCAGAACCAGTTCTGCAACGCGGCCTTCAACCGCCAGCAGGGCTACGACTGCCCCAACAACCAGGCCAACCTGGCCAACGTGCAGACCGCCCTGCGCTGGGCCGGCATCAACTCCGGCTCCTACGTGACCGGCTGGCTCCAGTACTCCACCGTGCAGACCGAGATCAACGCCAACCGCCCGGTCGAGACCCGCATCCAGTGGTCCAACGGCGGCGGCCACATGCACGTGATCTACGGCTACGACACCGCCAACAGCTGGGTGTACTGGGGAGACCCGTGGCCCTCCAGCGACCGCTACAACTGGGCCTCGCACGCCTGGTACGTGGACAACAGCACCTTCTCCTGGACCCACTCGCTCTACCGGATCGGGGCGTGACCTCATGAATCCCCGTCGCCTCGTGGCTCCCCGCCTCATGAACCGCCGCCTCGCCGCCGCGGCCGTCGCCGCGACCGCCGTCCTGGTCCTGGCCCCCACCCAGGCCTCCGCGGCGCCCGTTCCGCAGCCCCAGAACGCCACCGCCGAGAACCTGGCCGCCGCGGCGCGGACGGCGGCGGCCCCCGACACCCTCGCGACCCTGTCCCGGTTCTTCGCCCGCGAGGGCAAGGTCTCGCTCGCCGCCGCGCAGCCCCGCATCGAGGGCGAGACGGTGCCCGTGCACTACCTCTCGCCGGAGTTCGTCGCGGGGAAGGCCGGCGCGAGCGTGGCCCGGCTGGAGTTCCTCGCCAGCAAGGCCGTCTCCTCGGACGGCCAGCAGGCCGCCCTGTGGACGGCGAAGACCGCGGCGGGCTGGCAGGTGGTGAACATCGCCACCGGCGACGACGAGTTCCGCTACGCACAGCTCGGCGCGGCGAAACTGCCCGGCGGGACCGTGTTCCGCGAACCGCAGATCGACGCCTGGTACGTGGCCGGGGGTGAGCAGGTGCTGCCCCTGGACGAGGACGCCACGACCGCCGTCGGCGCCCGGGGCACCAGCCTGACCGCCTACCGGGCACGGGTCGTGAAGGCCTACGGGGACAAGCTGCCGGGATCCGACTACGGCAAGTCCGGCAAGGCCGGTGGCTTCGCCCCCACGGAAGCCACGGTCACGGCCGCCGACACGGCCGTCGGCAAGGCCCCGACCGGGTCCGCCTCCGCCGGACTCCCGATGACCGCCGGAGCCGTGGCCCTGGCGCTGGGCGCGGCCGGCGCGGTGGCCGCCCGGCGCGCCCGGCGGCAGCGGGTGGTGCGGGCGTAGCCACCCGAGGGGTTCGCCCGCCCGGCCTCGCGCCGGGCGGCCGGACCCTGCGGGGCCGAGCCCCGGTTGTCGGCGGGCGACAGTAGGGTGGTTGGCATGGCCGACCCTTCCAGCTACCGCCCCGAGCCGGGACAGATCCCCGACTCCCCGGGGGTCTACAAGTTCCGCGACGAGCACCGCCGGGTGATCTACGTCGGGAAGGCCAAGAGCCTGCGCCAGCGGCTGGCCAGCTACTTCCAGGACCTCGCCGGGCTGCACCCCCGTACCGCCACCATGGTGACCACGGCCGCCTCCGTCGAGTGGACCGTGGTCTCCACCGAGGTAGAGGCGCTCCAGCTCGAATACTCCTGGATCAAGGAGTTCGACCCCCGGTTCAACGTCAAGTACCGGGACGACAAGAGCTACCCCTCCCTCGCCGTCACCATGAACGAGGACTACCCCCGGGTCCAGGTCATGCGCGGGCCCAAGAAGAAGGGCGTGCGCTACTTCGGCCCGTACGGGCACGCCTGGGCCATCCGCGAGACCGTCGACCTGATGCTCCGGGTCTTCCCCGTCCGCACCTGCTCCGCCGGGGTGTTCAAGCGGTCCGCCCAGATCGGCCGCCCCTGCCTGCTCGGCTACATCGGCAAGTGCTCCGCGCCCTGCGTCGGCCGGGTCACCCCCGAGGAGCACCGCGAACTCGCCGAGGACTTCTGCGACTTCATGGCCGGCCGCACCGGCACCTACCTCACCCGCCTCGAACAGCAGATGCACGAGGCCGCGGAGGAGATGGAGTACGAGAAGGCCGCCCGGCTGCGCGACGACATAGGAGCCCTGCGCCGGGCCATGGAGAAGAACGCGGTCGTGCTCGCCGACGCCACCGACGCCGACCTGTTCGCGGTCGCCGAGGACGAGCTCGAGGCGGCCGTGCAGATCTTCCACGTCCGCGGCGGCCGGGTCCGGGGCCAGCGCGGCTGGGTCACCGACAAGGTCGAGGCCGTCGACACCGCCGGGCTCGTCGAGCACGCCCTCCAGCAGCTGTACGGGGAGGAGAAGGGCGAGGCCGTCCCCAAGGAGGTGCTGGTCCCGGCGCTCCCCGAGGACACCCCGGCCCTGAGCCAGTGGCTCGCCGAGCGGCGCGGCTCCCAGGTCAGCCTGCGCATTCCGCAGCGCGGGGACAAGAAGGCGCTGATGGAGACCGTCCACCGCAACGCCCAGCAGTCCCTCGCCCTGCACAAGACCAAGCGCGCCGCCGACCTCACCACCCGCTCGCGGGCCCTGGAGGAGATCGCCGAGGCGCTGGAGCTGGACGGCGCACCGCTGCGCATCGAGTGCTTCGACATCTCCCACCTCCAGGGCGACGACGTCGTGGCCTCGATGGTCGTCTTCGAGGACGGGCTGGCACGCAAGGGCGAGTACCGGCGCTTCCAGATCAAGACCTTCGAGGGCCAGGACGACGTCCGCTCCATGCACGAGGTGATCTCCCGGCGCTTCCGCCGCTACCTCCAGGAGAAGCTGAAGACGGGGGAGTGGTCGCCCGAGTCCCCCGGCGCCGCTCCGGGCGGCGAGGTCGATCAGGACACGCCCGAGGACGACGGGCGCCCCAGGCGCTTCGCGTACCCGCCCCAGCTCGTCGTGGTCGACGGCGGGCAGCCCCAGGTGGCCGCCGCCAAGCGGGCCCTGGAGGAGCTGGGGATCGACGACGTGGCCGTGTGCGGCCTCGCCAAGCGCCTGGAGGAGGTCTGGCTGCCCGGGGAGGACGACCCGGTGGTGCTGCCCCGCAGCAGCGAGGGCCTGTACCTGCTCCAGCGGGTCCGTGACGAAGCCCACCGGTTCGCCATCCAGTACCAGCGCAACAAGCGAGGCAAGCGCCTGAAGGCGGGCCCCCTCGACGAGGTCCCCGGGCTCGGCGAGAGCCGCAGACTGGCCCTGATCAAGCACTTCGGTTCGGTGAAAAAGCTGAGACAGGCGACAATCGACCAGATCTGCGAGGTCCCGGGCATAGGCCGCAAGACGGCCGAGACCGTGGCCGTGGCCCTCGCCCGGGCGGTTCCCGCCGGTCCCGCCGTCAATACGGCGACCGGGGAGATCATTGAGGATGAGACCCCCGCGTCCGCGGGAGCAGCATCCGATCGGGGGACCGAGCAATGACCGAGCGCGAAACCCTGCACGACCGAGGATCCGACCGGGATTCCGGCCGTGACATCGCATCCGAGTACGACCGAGACGGAGCACAGGTGAGTACGGGCACGACAGTGGAGCCCGGGGAAACCGCCGAGGCGGTCATCCCCGAGCTGGTGATCATCTCCGGAATGTCCGGGGCCGGCCGCAGTACCGCGGCCAAGTGTCTGGAGGACCTCGGCTGGTTCGTCGTCGACAACCTCCCGCCCGCGCTGATCACCACCATGGTGGAACTCGGCGCCCGCTCGCAGGGCAACGTGGCGCGCATCGCCGTCGTCGTCGACGTCCGCGGCCGCCAGTTCTTCGACGCGCTGCGCGAATCCCTCGCCGACCTGGAGGCCCGCGGGGTCACCCGGCGGATCGTCTTCCTGGAGTCCTCGGACGACGCCCTCGTGCGCCGCTTCGAGTCGGTCCGCCGCCCGCACCCGCTCCAGGGCGACGGCCGCATCGTCGACGGCATCGCCGCCGAGCGCGACCTGCTGCGCGAGCTGCGCGGCGACGCCGACCTGGTCATCGACACCTCCAGCCTGAACGTGCACGAGCTGCGCGCCAAGATGGACGCCCAGTTCGCCGGCGACGAGGAGCCCGAGCTGCGGGCCACCGTCATGTCCTTCGGCTACAAGTACGGGCTCCCCGTCGACGCCGACCTCGTCGTCGACTGCCGCTTCATCCCCAACCCGCACTGGGTCCCGGAGCTGCGCCCCTTCACCGGCCTGAACGAGGAGGTGTCGGGCTACGTCTTCAGCCAGCCCGGTGCCAAGGAGTTCCTGGACCGCTACACCGAGCTGCTCCAGCTCATCGCCACCGGCTACCGCCGCGAGGGCAAGCGGTACGTGACCATCGCCGTCGGCTGCACCGGCGGCAAGCACCGCAGTGTCGCCATGTCGGAGAAGCTCGCCGCCCGCCTCGCCTCCGAAGGAGTCGAGACCGTCGTCGTCCACAGGGACATGGGGCGCGAGTGACCGGACGTACCATGCGGCTCCGCCGTCTGCGCCGGCTCACCACCGGCAAGGTCGAGGGCGGCACGGGCCGTACGGGCCTGCGCCGGGGCGAGGCCCACGCCGCACCCAAGGTCGTGGCGCTCGGCGGCGGCATGGGCCTCTCGGCCTCGCTGACCGCCCTGCGCCGGATCACGGGCGAGCTGACGGCCGTCGTCACCGTCGCCGACGACGGCGGCTCCAGCGGCAGGCTCCGCGAGGAGCTCGGCGTCCTGCCGCCCGGGGACCTGCGCAAGGCGCTGGCCGCGCTGTGCGGGGACGACGACTGGGGCCAGACCTGGTCGCGGGTCATCCAGCACCGCTTCCAGTCCCAGGGCGACCTGCACGAGCACGCCGTCGGCAATCTCCTGATCGTCGCGCTGTGGGAACAGCTCGGCGACCCGGTCCAGGCCCTGGACCTCGTCGGCAAACTGCTCGGCGCCCAGGGCCGGGTGCTGCCGATGTCGGCCGTCCCCCTGGAGCTCCAGGCCCTGGTCAAGGGGCACGATCCGGCGCGCCCCGAGGACGTGGACACCGTACGGGGGCAGGCCACCGTGGCCCTGACCCCCGGCGAGGTGCTCTCGGTGCAGGTGGTGCCGAGCGATCCGCCGGCGGTGCCCGAAGCGGTCGCGGCGGTGCTGGACGCGGACTGGGTCGTGCTCGGTCCGGGGTCGTGGTTCTCCTCGGTGATTCCGCACCTGCTGGTGCCCGAACTGCTCGACGCGCTCATCGAGACGAAGGCCCGGAGGGTGCTCTCGCTGAACCTCGCGCCACAACCCGGCGAAACAGAGGGCTTCTCTCCGCAGCGTCATTTGGAGGTTTTGGCCCGACACGCCCCTAAACTCGCCCTGGACGTGGTGCTTGCCGATCAGGCTGCCGTGCCCGATCGCGAGTCCCTCTCCGATGCCGCAAAACGGTTCGGTGCCGCGGTCGAGCTGGCGCCGGTCGCCAGGCTGGACGGCTCTCCGAAGCACGATCCGGAGCTGCTGGCCGCCGCGTACGACCGTATTTTTCGGATGCATGGAAGGATCGGCCCATGGCGATGACGCCCGCGGTGAAGGATGAGATCGCCCGCCTGCCTGTCACCCGCACCTGCTGCAGGAAGGCGGAGGTCTCGGCGATCCTTCGGTTCGCGGGCGGGTTGCACCTGGTGAGCGGCCGGATCGTCATCGAGGCGGAACTGGACGCGGGGATCGCGGCCCGCCGCCTGCGCAAGGACATCCTGGAGATCTTCGGGCACTCCTCGGATCTGGTGATCATGGCTCCGGGCGGCCTGCGCCGGGGCAACCGGTACGTGGTCCGCGTGGTGGCCGGCGGCGACCAGCTCGCCCGCCAGACCGGCCTCGTGGACGGCCGCGGCCGTCCGATCCGGGGTCTCCCCCCGCAGGTGGTCTCCGGGGCCACCTGTGACGCCGAGGCGGCCTGGCGCGGGGCCTTCCTGGCCCACGGCTCGCTGACCGAGCCGGGGCGCTCCTCCTCCCTGGAGGTCACCTGCCCCGGTCCGGAGGCCGCCCTGGCCCTGGTGGGCGCCGCACGCCGGCTCTCCATCGCCGCGAAGGCCCGCGAGGTCCGCGGCGTGGACCGGGTCGTCGTACGGGACGGGGACGCCATCGGCGCCCTGCTGACCCGGCTCGGCGCCCACGACTCGGTGCTGGCCTGGGAGGAGCGCCGGATGCGGCGCGAGGTGCGCGCCACCGCGAACCGCCTGGCCAACTTCGACGACGCCAACCTGCGCCGCTCGGCGCGGGCCGCGGTGGCCGCCGGAGCACGGGTCCAGCGGGCCCTGGAGATCCTCGCCGAGGAGGTCCCCGAGCACCTCGCCGCCGCCGGCCGGCTGCGCATGGAGCACAAGCAGGCCTCCCTGGAGGAGCTGGGCGCGCTCGCCGACCCGCCGCTGACCAAGGACGCGGTCGCGGGCCGGATCCGCCGCCTGCTGGCGATGGCCGACAAGCGGGCCCAGGACCTCGGGATCCCGGGCACCGAGTCGAACCTCGACCTCAGCGACAGCGAGGAGCTGGCCGACAACATGGCCGGCTGAGCAGAAGAAGCACCGCCGGAAGGGGCCTGCACGATCACTCGTGCGGGCCCTTTCCGGTATGCCCCATTGACATGAGCATGGGCTGGTCGTGAGCCTGTCGTCCGAAGCTTTCGTGGCAGACGACGCCCAGGGGGGCACATGAGGCACCGCGCGAGATCGATCCTCGCCGCAAGCGCACTCGTCTTCGGCACCACACTGGCCGCACTACCCGCGGCGGCCCAGGCCCAGCCCGGTGCGGCGGACCGGTCCGCCGCCGACGAGGTACGGGTCTACGACGCCGACATCACCAAGGAGCAGGTCCCGCTGGTCCTGGCGGCCGGCCAGGACGCGCACGAGCTCTCCGAACGCGCCCCGGAGACCGGGACCGCCAAGGTGGAGCTCTTCCTCACCGGCGGTCAGGCCAAGGACCTGGCGGCCCAGGGGATCAAGCTCGCCGAACGCAAGGTCGCGGCCAAGGCCGCGGCGCGCACGCTCGCGGCCGGCGACGGGGTCTTCCGCCCGTACAGCGGCAAGGGCGGGCTCCAGGAGGAGATCCTGCGCACCGCCCAGGAGAACCCCGGCCTCACCAAGGTCGTCTCCATCGGCAAGACCGTCCAGGGCAAGGACATCCTCGCCCTGAAGGTCAGCAAGAACGCCAAGAAGACCAGGGACGGCGACAAGCCCTCCACCCTGTTCATGTCGAACCAGCACGCCCGTGAGTGGATCACCCCCGAGATGACCCGGCGGCTGATGCACCACACCCTCGACAACTACGGCAAGGACCCGCGGATCACCAAGCTGGTGGACTCCACCGAGCTGTGGTTCCTGCTCTCCGCCAACCCCGACGGCTACGACTACACCTTCGCCCCCGACGGCCAGCGGCTGTGGCGCAAGAACCTGCACGACAACAACGGCGACGGCAAGATCACCGCGGTCGACGGCGTCGACCTCAACCGCAACTTCGCCTACAAGTGGGGCTACGACAACGAGGGCTCCTCACCCAATCAGTCGAGCGAGACCTACCGCGGGGCGAAGGCCGCCTCCGAGCCCGAGACCGTGGCCCTGGACAAGTTCCAGAAGCGCATCGGCTTCCAGTACGCGGTCAACTACCACTCGGCCGCCGAGCTGCTGCTCTACGGCGTGGGCTGGCAGGTGGCCACCCCCACCCCCGACGACATCGCCTACAAGGCCCTCGCCGGCACCCCGGAGAACCCGGCCGTGCCCGGCTACTACCCGCAGGTCTCCTCGGAGCTCTACACCACCAACGGCGAAGCGGACAGCCAGGCGGCCAACGCCAACGGCATCATGATGTTCACGCCGGAGATGACCACCTGCCAGACGGCCTCCGCGAGCGACCCGGCCGACCAGTGGAAGCCCGAGGACTGCGCCTCCGGCTTCAACTTCCCGGACGACGAGAAGCTCATCCAGGCCGAGTTCGCCAAGAACGTCCCCTTCGCGCTCTCCGTGGCCGAGAGCGCCGAGCACCCGGACCAGCCGAAGTCCTCCCTGGGCCTGAAGGCCGCGGACTTCACCCTGGACCCCTTCACCACCTCCTACGCGGCCCGCGGCGAGGACCAGAAGGTCTCCGTCACGGCCCGCAAGGCGCTGAAGGACAAGGAGCTGAACTACCGGATCAACGGGGGACGCACCCACGACGAGGACCTCAAGGCCTGGAAGGGCGGCGAGGTCTACGGCGGCGACGACAACAACTGGTTCGACGAGTACCGGGCCGAGGTCGAGGGCGCCAAGCCCGGCGACAAGGTCGAGGTCTGGTTCACCGGCCGCGACCGCGGCAAGCAGGTCTCCAGCGAGCACTTCACGTACACGGTGGCCGCACGGCCGCGCGCCGACGTGCTGGTGATCGCCGAGGAGGGCGCCCCCGCGCAGCACGCGCAGGAGTACGTGGACGCCCTGAAGGCCAACGGCAAGAGCGCGGCCGTCTGGGACGTGGCCGTCCAGGGCGCCCCGCACCACCTCGGAGTCCTCTCCCACTTCCGTACGGCCGTGCACTACACCGGGGCCAAGTCTCCGGGCGGCGACACCCAGCTGGCGGTACGCGACTTCCTCAATGAGGGCGGCAAGCTGATCGAGGCCGGCGAGCTGGCGGGCGGCAACGCCCAGGTCGGCCGCGCCGTCACCAACGACTTCAGCCAGTACTTCCTCGGCGCCTACGGCCGCGCCGCGGTCACCGGTCCCACCGGCTTCACCGGTGCGGGCTCCCTGACCGGGGCCAAGGGCGCCCTCGGCGACGCCACGGGCAACCCGCTCGACCGCCCCGGCTCCTACACGGTCACCTCCGACACCCTGCCCGCGGCGCAGTTCCCGCAGTTCAAGAGCGCGCAGGCGGGCCAGTACGCCGGAGTGGTGAATCCGTACGCCCCTTACGCCGGCGCCTCGATGGCCTCGGCCACGCACGACGACGACGACTGGAAGCGCCTCACCCGCACCATCGACCTCACCCAGGTCACCGCGGCCGACCAGCCGAAGCTCAAGATGGCGCTGAACTGGAACACCGAGGAGGGCTACGACCACGCGGTCCTGGAGTCCCGTACCGCGGGCGGCGACGACTGGACCACGCTGCCCGAGCTGGGCGGCCTGACCACCACCACCGTTCCGGAGGAGTGCGGGGCCGGTTTCTTCGTCAACGACCACCCGTTCCTGCGCCGCTACCTCACCCTTGACGCCGGCGGCTGCACCCCCGCGGGCACCAGCGGCCAGTGGAACTCCTTCACCGGATCCTCCAACGGCTGGCAGCAGGTCTCCTTCGACCTGAGCGCCTACGCGGGCAGGACCGTGGAGGTCTCGCTCTCCTACATCACCGACCCGGGCTCGGGCGGCCGCGGAGTCTTCGCCGACGAGGCCCGCGTCTCGACCGGCGGCACCGACCAGGCGGCCGAGGGATTCGAGACCTCGCTCGGTGTCTGGAGCGCCCAGGGCGCACCTGCCGGAAGCCCCGATGTTCCGGGCGATTGGTCCCGGTCGGGCGAGCTGTTCAAGTCCTACGCCGCCGTCACTACGCGTGACACCGTGCTCCTCGGTTTCGGCCTGGAGCACGTGCCGGCCGCGGCCGACCGCGCCGTACTCGTCGGTAAGGCCCTCCGCTCCCTGAACCACTGATCAGAGGCCCCGGTCGCGCTCACCGTGAGTGACCGGGCACAAAGTCCCCGAGGTCCCGTACTCGTCCTGGAGTGCGGGGCTTCGGGGCGTGTCAGACGATGGTCGATGTCACTCCGAAGCTCACGGAGAGGTAGTGTCGTAAGCGGTCGGGGACATCCCATACAGCTCGCTGGCGGACAGGCCGGCGCACCAACGAGGAGATCGGTTCGTGACGATCCGCGTAGGCATCAATGGTTTTGGCCGAATTGGCCGCAACTACTTCCGGGCGCTCCTGGAGCAGGGAGCGGACATCGAGATCGTCGGTGTCAACGACCTGACTGACAACGCAACCCTGGTTCACCTCCTCAAGTACGACACGATCCTGGGCCGTCTCAAGGCCGAGGTCAGCCACACCGACGACACCATCACCGTCGGCGGCAACACCTTCAAGACCTTCGCCGAGCGCGACCCCGCGAACCTCCCCTGGGGCGAGCTGGGCGCCGACATCGTCATCGAGTCGACCGGCATCTTCACCAAGAAGGCCGACGCCGCCAAGCACATCGCGGCCGGTGCGAAGAAGGTCCTCATCTCGGCTCCGGCCAAGGACGAGGACATCACGATCGTGATGGGCGTCAACCAGGAGAAGTACGACGCGGCCAACCACCACGTCATCTCCAACGCCTCCTGCACCACCAACTGCGTGGCGCCGATGGCCAAGGTCCTCCTCGAGAACTTCGGCATCGTCAAGGGCATGATGACGACGGTCCACGCGTACACGAACGACCAGCGGATCCTGGACTTCCCGCACTCGGACCTGCGCCGGGCGCGCGCGGCCGCCGAGAACATCATCCCGACCACCACCGGTGCCGCCAAGGCCACCGCGCTGGTCATCCCGGAGCTGGCGGGCAAGCTCGACGGCATCGCGATGCGCGTCCCGGTCCCCACCGGTTCCGTGACCGACCTCGTCATCGAGCTCGAGCGCGAAGTCACCAAGGACGAGGTCAACTCGGCCTTCCAGAAGGCCTCGCAGGGCCAGCTCAAGGGCATCCTGGACTACACCGAGGACGCGATCGTCTCTTCCGACATCGTGAACTGGCCGTTCTCCTGCACCTTCGACTCCTCCCTGACCATGGTCCAGGGCAAGAGCGTCAAGGTCATCGGCTGGTACGACAACGAGTGGGGCTACTCCAACCGCCTCGTCGACCTGACCGTGTTCGTCGGCGGTCAGCTCTAAGCACCAAGGCAGGCACCACGATGTGAGCACCGGGGCTCGGGCAGCGCGATGAAGCGCTGTACGGGCCCTGTTGCTTGCCTCGTACCCCTCTCACCCCGCACGGGTAAAGTCCTGGGCTGGGAAAAGGAGTAGAAAACAGCATGAAGACGATCGACGAACTTCTCGCCGAGGGCGTTGCCGGCAAGCGTGTCTTCGTACGCGCCGACCTCAACGTGCCGCTCTCGAACGGTGAGATCACCGACGACGGCCGCATCCGCGCCGTTCAGCCCACCATCGCGAAGCTCGCCGAGGCCGGCGCCCGCGTGGTCGTGGCTTCGCACCTGGGCCGCCCCAAGGGCGCCCCGGACCCGGCCTTCTCGCTGGCGCCCGCCGCCGCCCGCCTCGGCGAGCTGCTCGGTACGGACGTCGCGTTCGCCACCGACACCGTCGGCGCCTCCGCCAAGGAGACCGTCGCGGCCCTCACCGACGGCAAGGTCGCCGTCATCGAGAACCTGCGCTTCAACGCCGGTGAGACCGCCAAGGACGACGCCGAGCGCGGCGCCTTCGCGGACCAGCTCGCCGAGCTGGCCGACATCTACGTCGGCGACGGCTTCGGCGCTGTCCACCGCAAGCACGCCTCGGTCTTCGACCTCCCCGCGCGCCTCCCGCACGCGGCCGGCTACCTCATCGCCACCGAGGTCGGCGTCCTGAAGAAGCTGACCGACGAGGTCAAGCGCCCGTACGTGGTCATCCTCGGCGGCGCCAAGGTCTCCGACAAGCTGGCCGTCATCGACCAGCTGCTCGGCAAGGCCGACCGCATCCTCATCGGCGGCGGCATGGCGTACACGTTCCTCTACGCCAAGGGCTACGAGGTCGGCATCTCCCTGCTCCAGAAGGACCAGGTGGACGTCGTCAAGGAGTACATGGAGCGCGCCGCGAAGAACGGCGTCGAGCTGGTCCTCCCGGTCGACATCCTCGCCTCCACGGACTTCCCGGACCTGAAGACCAAGGCCCCGGCCGACTTCATCGTGGTCGACGCGGACAAGATCCCCGCCGACCAGGAGGGTCTGGACATCGGTCCCAAGACCCGCGAGCTGTACGCCTCGAAGATCGCCGACGCCGAGACCGTGTTCTGGAACGGTCCCGTGGGCGTCTTCGAGCACCCCGACTACGCCGGCGGCACCAGCGCCATCGCGCAGGCCCTCGTCGACAGCAGCGCCTTCACCGTCGTCGGCGGTGGCGACTCGGCCGCGGCCGTCCGCACGCTCGGCTTCGACGAGAACGCTTTCGGCCACATTTCGACCGGTGGCGGCGCCTCCCTCGAGTACCTCGAGGGCAAGACGCTCCCCGGCCTCGCCGCTCTGGAGGTCTGAACCCTGATGACTGAGAACACCGCCGGCCGTACCCCGCTGATGGCGGGCAACTGGAAGATGAACCTCAACCACCTCGAGGCCATCGCCCACGTCCAGAAGCTCGCCTTCGCGCTGGCCGACAAGGACTACGACTTCGTCGAGGTCGCGGTCCTGCCGCCCTTCGTCGACCTGCGTTCGGTCCAGACCCTGGTCGACGGCGACAAGCTGAAGATCAAGTACGGTGCCCAGGACATCTCGGCCCACGACTCCGGCGCCTACACCGGCGAGATCTCCGGCCCGATGCTCTCGAAGCTGAAGTGCACCTTCGTGGCCGTCGGCCACAGCGAGCGCCGCCAGTACCACGGCGAGAGCGACGAGATCTGCAACGCCAAGGTCAAGGCCGCCTACAAGCACGGGATCACCCCGATCCTGTGCGTCGGTGAGGGCCTGGACATCCGTAAGGCCGGCCAGCAGGTCGAGTACACGCTGAAGCAGCTCGACGGCGGCCTCAAGGACGTCCCGGCCGAGCAGGTCGAGTCCATCGTGATCGCGTACGAGCCCGTCTGGGCGATCGGCACCGGCGAGGTCGCCACCCCCGACGACGCGCAGGAGGTCTGCGGTGCCATCCGCGGCCGTCTCGCGGAGCTCTACTCGCAGGAGCTGGCCGACAAGGTCCGCATCCAGTACGGCGGCTCGGTCAAGTCCGGCAACATCGCCGCGATCATGGCCCAGCCCGATGTCGACGGCGCCCTGATCGGCGGCGCGGCGCTGGACGCGGACGAGTTCGTCAAGATCGTCCGTTTCCGCGACCAGTGACGGTCATCGTGAGTATGCGGTAGGGCGGATCCGTCGTACCCTTGCGGGGGCCAGCAGGCTGGACGAGCTGCTGGCCCCCGTGCTCGTAATCGGCACTGCGGGAACGCCGGAAAGCCAGTAAGCCAGGAAAGTAGGAATCAGCCGTGATTTTGGGGTTCGAGATCGCCTTGGTCGTCTTCAGCGCCCTGCTGATGCTGCTCGTGCTGATGCACAAGGGCAAGGGCGGCGGTCTTTCCGACATGTTCGGCGGCGGTATGCAGTCGTCGGTCGGCGGCTCCTCGGTCGCGGAGCGCAACCTGGACCGCATCACCGTGGTGATCGGTCTGCTCTGGTTCGCGTGCATCGTCGCACTCGGTCTGCTCATGAAGGCCAACAGCTAACCGTTCTGGCCATTCCGCCGGTCCGGTCGGCTCCCCCCGGCCTATCATGAGGTCCGGCGTTCTTGTCTGGAATGGGTAACTCCATTCCTGGACGGACGCCCCGCCTTACGTAGACTTGGGCGCCCGCGACGGAATCCACTCACGCTTCGCGGCACCATCACGCAGGGAGTTACGACCGTGGCAAGTGGCAACGCGATCCGTGGTAGTCGGGTCGGAGCGGGGCCGATGGGTGAGGCCGAGCGCGGCGAGTCCGCGCCCCGCCTGCGCATCTCCTTCTGGTGCTCGAACGGGCACGAGACGCAGCCGAGCTTCGCCAGCGACGCGCAGGTGCCGGACACCTGGGACTGCCCGCGCTGCGGGTTCCCGGCCGGCCAGGACCGGGACAACCCGCCCGCGCCGCCGCGCACCGAGCCGTACAAGACGCACCTGGCCTACGTGCGGGAGCGGCGGACCGACGCCGACGGCGAAGCGATCCTCGCCGAGGCGCTCGCCAAACTGCGCGGCGAGATCTGACGCGTTCCCACCGAACGGCCGACATGGCACAGGGCCCGGCCCGCAGGAGACTTCTCTCCTGCGGGCCGGGCCGCTTTTGTGTCGGTTGTGCCCCTTCCCATCCCTTAGGTTGGAACCGGCGGGGCACGACAGGACAGGAAGTGGGTTGATGTCCGAGATGAACGCAGACAGCCGTACGAGGCTCAACCGGACGCCCGAGTGGGCCGCACTCGGCAAGCACCGGGAAGCGCTGGGGCAGACGCATCTGCGGGAGCTGTTCGAGGCGGATCCGGACCGGGGCACCGGTTACACCCTGCGGGTCGCAGACCTGCACATCGACTACTCGAAGCACCTCGTCAACGACGAGACGCTGACACTGCTGCGCGAACTGGCCGCGGCGACCGGCGTGGCCGGACTCCGCGAGGCCATGTTCCGCGGCGAGAAGATCAACACGACCGAGGACCGGGCGGTCCTGCACACCGCGCTGCGCGCACCGGCCGACGCGGTCGTCGACGTGGACGGGGAGAACGTCGTACCCGGCGTCCATGCCGTCCTCGACAAGATGGCGGCGTTCGCCGACCGGGTCCGGACGGGGGAGTGGACCGGCTCCACCGGCAAGCGCATCAAGAACGTCGTCAACGTGGGCATCGGCGGCTCCGACCTCGGTCCGGCGATGGCGTACGAGGCGCTGCGCGCCTTCTCGGACCGCGGCCTGACGGTCCGTTTCGTGTCCAACGTGGACGGCGCCGACCTGCACGAGGCCGTACGGGACCTGGATCCGGCCGAGACGCTGTTCATCATCGCGTCGAAGACCTTCACGACGATCGAGACCATCACCAACGCCACCTCGGCGCGGGAGTGGCTGCTCGCGGGCGTCGGCGGCGACGAGGCGGCCGTGGCACGGCACTTCGTGGCGCTCTCCACCAACGAGGAGAAGGTCTCCGCCTTCGGCATCGACACGGCCAACATGTTCGAGTTCTGGGACTGGGTCGGCGGACGCTACTCCTTCGACTCCGCGATCGGGCTCTCCCTGATGATCGCGATCGGTCCGGACGCGTTCCGGGAGATGCTCGGCGGGTTCCACGCCATGGACGAGCACTTCCGCACGGCGCCCCCCGAGGAGAACGCCCCGCTGCTGCTGGGCCTGTTGGGGATCTGGTACGGGGCCTTCTTCGACGCGCAGTCGCACGCGGTGCTCCCGTACAGCCACTACCTCTCCCGCTTCACCGCCTACTTGCAGCAGCTGGACATGGAGTCCAACGGCAAGTCCGTGGACCGCGAGGGCAACCCGGTGGACTGGCAGACCGGGCCGGTGGTGTGGGGCACGCCCGGCACCAACGGCCAGCACGCCTACTACCAGTTGATCCACCAGGGCACCAAGGTGATCCCGGCGGACTTCATCGGCTTCGCCCGGCCGGTCGGCGAACTGCCGCCCGCGCTGGCGGCCCAGCACGACCTGCTGATGGCGAACTTCTTCGCCCAGACGCAGGCGCTGGCCTTCGGCAAGACCGCCGAGGAGGTCCGGGCGGAGGGCGTCGCCGAACCGCTGGTCCCGCACAAGACCTTCGCGGGCAACCACCCGACGACCACGATCCTGGCGACCGAGCTCACCCCGGCGGTCCTCGGCCAGCTGATCGCGCTCTACGAGCACAAGGTGTTCGTCCAGGGCGCGGTGTGGAACATCGACTCCTTCGACCAGTGGGGCGTGGAGCTCGGCAAGGTCCTGGCCAAGCGGATCGAGCCCGCGCTCACCGAGGGCGAGGAGGTGCCCGGCCTGGACGCCTCCACGCGGGCGCTGGTGGCGGCGTACCGCTCGCTGCGGGGTCGCTGACCGTCCGGTCCGGGATGCGCGAAGGGGCCCGCTCTCCGACCGGAGAGCGGGCCCCTTCGCGTGCGGCCGGGTACGGGATCAGGCGGTGGCCGGGGGGTACATGTCGGTGGGCAGCTTCGCGGCCGCCGCGCGGTCGAGGAGCCACAGGGTGCGGGAGCTGCCGCGGGCCTCGGCCGCCGGGGCCTGGACCCCGCCCGCGCCGCCCAGCGCGATGGCCACCGCGCCGGCCTTGTCCTCGCCGGCCGCCAGCAGCCAGACCTCGCGGGCCGCGCGGATCGCCGGGAGGGTGAGCGAGATGCGGGTCGGAGGCGGCTTCGGCGCACCGTGCACGCCGACCACCGTGCGCTCGTTCTCGCGGGACGCCGGGTGCTCCGGGAACAGCGAGGCCACGTGGGTGTCCGGGCCGACGCCCAGCATCAGGACGTCGAAGCGGGGCACCGGGCCGTGGTCCTCGGGGCCGGAGGCCGCGCGCAGCTCCGCCGCGTACGAGGCGGCCGCCGCGTCCACGTCGGCCCCGTACGGGCCGTCGGAGGCGGGCATGGCGTGGACCCGCGCGGGGTCCACCGCGACGGCGTCCAGCAGGGCCTCACGGGCCTGTACGTGGTTGCGCTCGGGGTCGTCGGCGGGCACGTAGCGCTCGTCGCCCCACCACAGGTCGATCCGCGACCAGTCGACGGCGTCCCGGGCCGGGGCCGCGGCCAGTGCGGCGAGCAGGCCGTTGCCGTTGCGGCCGCCGGTGAGGACCACCGACGCGGTGCCGCGGGCCGCCTGTGCGTCCACGATCTTCGTGATCAGCCGGGCGGCCGCGGCCTGGGCCATCAGCTCCTTGTCCCGGTGGACGACGACCTGGGGAGTCGTCATACCCATGTGCTGCCGCCTTGTCGGTAGTTCGGGGTCGTTCGGGTGCGGGTCCGGTCGCCGCTGCGCGGAGCTTCCCCCACCCCGCCCCTTCCCGGAACCGGGGCTCCGCCCCGGACCCCGGTCCTCGAACGCCGGACGGCTGAAAGATCAGCCTCGCCGGCGTGTGAGGCGCGGGGTCCGGGGCGGAGCCCCGGGGAACGGCGGAAGGGCGGGTAGGGGACTGCCCCGCGCAGCGGCTCCGGGCGTGCTACTTCGCCGAGGCCTTCTTCGCCGGGGCCTTGGCCGGAGCCGGCTTGGAGGCCGGGGCCTCCGCCTTGACCGGGGCCTCCGCCTTGGCCGGGGTCTCCGCCTTGGCGGCGGCCGGCTTCGCGGGGGCCGGGGCGGCCGCGGAGGACAGGCGGGCCACGCCGAACTTCAGCGAGGCCTCGTAGGTGTTGTCCGGGTCCAGGCGGCGGAGTTCCTCCGCCAGGAGCTCGGCCGTGTCGCGGCGCTTGAGCGCCACCGCACGGTCGGGCTGCCCCGGCATGCACAGCGTGGCCAGCGCCCCGTCGGCCCGGTCCAGGACGATCTCGCCGCCCTTGGTCTCCAGGCGCACCGCGGTGAGCCCGGGGCCCGCCGAGGAGGTGCGCTTGACGGGGACCTGGAGCCGGTCCGCGAGCCACATCGCCAGCAGCTCGCAGCTCGGGTTGTCGTCCTCGCCCTCCACGGTGGCCGAGGTCACCGAGTGGGTCTGCTGGTCCAGTGCGGCCGCCAGCATGGAGCGCCACGGGGTGATCCGGGTCCAGGAAAGGTCCGTGTCCCCGGGTGCGTACGCCTCGGCACGGGTGCCGAGGGCCTCGATGGGGGTCTCGGCGGAGTACGTGTCCGTGATCCTGCGCTGGCCGAGCGCCCCCAGGGGGTCGCCCGCGAGGTCCTGCGGAGCGCCCTCGGGCCACCAGACGACGACGGGCGCGTCCGGGAGGAGCAGGGGGAGGACCACCGACTGCGCGTGGTCGACCAGTTCGCCGTGCAGGCGGAGCACGACCGTTTCACCGCTGCCGGAGTCCGCCCCGACGCGGATCTCCGCGTCGAGACGGGCGTCGCGGCGGCTGCGCGGCGAGCGGCTGGCCCGCTTGATGACGACGATGATCCGCGAGGGGTGCTCGTGGGACGCGTCGCCGGCCGACTTGAGCGCGTCGTACGCGTTCTCCTCGTCGGTCACGATCACCAGCGTGAGGACCATGCCGATGGCCGGCGTGCCGAGGTCCCGGCGTGCCTGCACCATCGCGGCATTGATCTTGCTGGAGTTGGTCTCCGTGAGATCGATCTTCATGGCCGGCGCCAGCTCCGTCCGTCTCGTGCGAGCATCTCGTCCGCCTCGACCGGCCCCCAGGTGCCCGACGGGTACTGCGCGGGCTTGCCGTGCGTGTCCCAGTACTTCTCGATCGGGTCGAGGATGTTCCAGGACAGCTCGACCTCCTGGTGGCGCGGGAACAGGTTCGCGTCACCCAGCAGCACGTCGAGGATCAGCCGCTCGTAGGCCTCGGGGCTCGACTCCGTGAAGGACTCGCCGTAGGCGAAGTCCATCGTCACGTCCCGGACCTCCATGGAGGTTCCCGGAACCTTGGAGCCGAAGCGCACCGTCACGCCCTCGTCCGGCTGGACCCGGATGACCAGGGCGTTCTGCCCCAGCTCCTCGGTCGCACCCGACTCGAACGGGAGGTACGGGGCCCGCTTGAAGACGACCGCGATCTCGGTCACCCGGCGGCCCAGGCGCTTGCCCGTCCGCAGGTAGAACGGGACGCCCGCCCAGCGGCGGTTGTTGATCTCCAGGCGGATGGCCGCGTAGGTGTCGGTCTTCGACTTGGGGTCGATGCCGTCCTCTTCGAGGTACCCGACGACCTTCTCGCCACCCTGCCAGGCCGCCGAGTACTGGCCGCGCACGGTGTGCTTGCCCAGGTCCTCGGGCAGCTCCACGGCGGTCAGCACCTTGAGCTTCTCGGCCACCAGCGCCTTGGGGTGGAAGGAGCCGGGCTCCTCCATCGCGGTCAGCGCCAGCAGCTGGAGCAGGTGGTTCTGGATGACGTCGCGGGCCGCGCCGATGCCGTCGTAGTAGCCGGCCCGGCCGCCGATGCCGATGTCCTCGGCCATGGTGATCTGCACGTGGTCGACGTACGACCGGTTCCAGATCGGCTCGAACATCGTGTTGGCGAAGCGGAGCGCCAGGATGTTCTGGACGGTCTCCTTGCCGAGGTAGTGGTCGATCCGGAAGACCTCGTTGGGCGGGAAGACGTCGTGCACGAGCTGGTTGAGCTCCTGTGCACTGGTCAGGTCGTGCCCGAACGGCTTCTCGATGACGGCGCGCCGCCAGGAGCCCTCCTTCTGGTCCGCCAGCCCGTGCTTCTTGAGCTGGGCGACGACCTTGGGGAAGAACTTCGGCGGGACGGACAGGTAGAAGGCGAAGTTGCCGCCGGTGCCCTGCGCCTTGTCCAGCTCCTCGATCGTCGACTTCAGCGTCTCGAACGCCTGGTCGTCGTCGAAGTCGCCCTGGACGAAGCGGCAGCCCTGGACCAGCTGCTGCCAGACCTCTTCGCGGAAGGGAGTGCGCGCGTGCTGCTTGACCGCGTCGTGAACCTCCTGCGCGAAGTCCTCGTCCTGCCACTCCCGTCGGGCGAAGCCGATCAGGGAGAAGCCCGGCGGAAGCAGTCCGCGGTTGGCGAGGTCGTAGACGGCAGGCATCAGCTTCTTGCGCGACAGGTCACCCGTAACGCCGAAAATGACCAGGCCGGACGGCCCCGCGATGCGCGGGAGCCGCCGGTCCTGTGCGTCACGAAGCGGGTTCGCTCCGTTTACAGACAAAGTGTTCAGGCCTCCGTGGGGGCGAGGCGCTCAAGCTCCGCCTCGGTCGACTTCAGCAGGTCGTTCCAGGACACCGCGAACTTCTCGACGCCCTCTTCTTCGAGCAGCTGCACCACATCGTCGTACGAAATGCCCAGCTTCGCGACTGCTGCGAGCTCGGCGCGCGACTGGTCGTAAGTGCCGCGGATGGTGTCGCCGGAGACCTCGCCGTGGTCGGCGGTGGCCTCCAGGGTGCCCTCGGGCATGGTGTTCACGGTGCCGGGGGCGACCAGGTCCACCACGTACAGGGTGTCCTTGTACGCCGGGTCCTTGACGCCGGTCGAGGCCCAGAGCGGACGCTGCTTGTTGGCGTGCGCCTTGTCCAGGGCCGCCCAGCGCTCGCCGGAGAAGACCTCCTCGTAGGCCTCGTAGGCCAGACGGGCGTTCGCGAGCGCCGCCTTGCCCTTGAGGGCCTTGGCCTCGTCCGTGCCGACGGAGTCGAGGCGCTTGTCGATCTCGGAGTCCACGCGGGACACGAAGAAGGAGGCGACCGAGTGGATCTTGGAGAGGTCCAGGCCCGCGGCCTTCGCCTTCTCCAGGCCCGCCAGGTACGCGTCCATGACCTCGCGGTAGCGCTCCAGCGAGAAGATCAGCGTGACGTTGACGCTGATCCCCTTGCCGATGACCTCGGTGATCGCCGGCAGGCCGGCCTTGGTCGCCGGGATCTTGATCAGCGTGTTCGGACGGTCCACCAGCCACGCGAGCTGCTTGGCCTCGGCGATGGTCGCCGGGGTGTTGTGGGCCAGCCGGGGGTCGACCTCGATCGAGACGCGGCCGTCCTGGCCCTCGGTCGAGTCGTAGACCGGGCGCAGGATGTCGGCGGCGTCGCGCACGTCCGCCGTCGTGATCATGCGGATGGCCTCTTCGACGGTGACCTTGCGGGCGGCCAGGTCGGCGAGCTGCTGCTCGTACCCCTCGCCGCCGCTGATCGCCTTCTGGAAGATCGCCGGGTTGGTGGTGACACCGACCACGTGCTGCTGGTCGATGAGCTCGGCCAGGTTGCCGGACGTGATGCGCTTGCGGGACAGGTCGTCCAGCCAGATCGCGACGCCCTCGTCGGAAAGGCGCTTCAGTGCGTCTGTCATGGGAATTGCATCTCCTACTGGTCTGGGTACGGGCGTCAGCGCGCGGCGGCGGCGAGCGACTCGTGCGCGGCGGCGGTCACGGCTTCGGCGGTCAGGCCGAACTCGCGGAACAGGACGGCGCCGTCGGCCGAGGCACCGAAGTGCTCCAGCGAGACGATGCGGCCGGCGTCGCCGACGTAGCGGTGCCAGGTCAGGCCGATGCCGGCCTCGACCGCGACGCGCGCCTTGACCGAGGGCGGCAGGACGCTGTCCTTGTACTCCTGGGACTGCTCCTCGAACCACTCGACGGACGGCATCGAGACGACCCGCGCCGGGACGCCCTCGGCCTGCAGCGCCTCGCGGGCCGCTACGGCGAGCTGGACCTCGGAGCCGGTGCCGATGAGGACGACCTGGGCCTCGCCCCCTTCGGCCTCGAAGAGCACGTACCCGCCCTTGGCGGCGTCCTCGTTGCGGTCGTACGTCGGCACGCCCTGGCGGGTCAGCGCCAGACCGTGCGGAGCGCCCTTGCCGTACACCTTGGTGTGGCGGCGCAGGATCTCGCGCCAGGCGATGGCGGTCTCGTTCGCGTCGGCCGGCCGGATCACGTTCAGGCCCGGGATGGCGCGCAGCGCGGCGACGTGCTCGACCGGCTGGTGGGTCGGGCCGTCCTCGCCGAGGCCGATGGAGTCGTGCGTCCACACGTAGGTGACGGGCACGTGCATCAGCGCGGAGAGGCGCACGGCGTTGCGCATGTAGTCGGAGAACACCAGGAAGGTGCCGCCGTAGATGCGGGTGTGGCCGTGCAGGGCGATGCCGTTCATGGCCGCGGCCATGGCGTGCTCGCGGATGCCGAAGTGGATGGTGCGGCCGTACGGGTCGGCCTCCGGCAGCGGGTTGCCCACCGGCAGGAACGAGGAGTTCTTGTCGATGGTGGTGTTGTTGGAGCCGGCCAGGTCGGCCGAGCCGCCCCACAGCTCCGGGATGATCGCGCCGAGCGCTTCGAGGACCTTGCCCGAGGCGGCGCGGGTGGCGACGCCCTTGCCGGTCTCGAAGACGGGGAGCTCGTCCTCCCAGCCCGCGGGCAGCTCGTTGGCGTTGATGCGGTCGAACTCGGCGGCGCGCTCCGGGTTGGCGGTGCGCCAGGCGGAGAACTCCTTCTCCCACGCGGCGCGGGCCTCGCGGCCGCGCTCGCCGAGGGAGCGGGTGTGTGCGATGACCTCGTCGGAGACCTCGAAGGTCTGCTCCGGGTCGAAGCCGAGCACGCGCTTGGTGGCGGCGACCTCGTCGTTGCCGAGGGCCGAGCCGTGCGCGGCCTCGGTGCCCTGGGCGTGCGGGGCCGGCCAGGCGATGATCGAGCGGGCGGCGATGAAGGAGGGGCGCTCCGTCTCGGCCTTGGCGGCCTGCAGCGCGGCGAACAGCGCCTTCGGGTCGAGGTCGCCGCTCTCCTGGGGCGCGACGCGCTGGACGTGCCAGCCGTACGCCTCGTAGCGCTTGAGGGTGTCCTCGGAGACGGCCGTCTCGGTGTCGCCCTCGATGGAGATGTGGTTGTCGTCCCACAGCAGCACCAGGTTGCCGAGCTTCTGGTGGCCGGCCAGCGCCGACGCCTCGTGGGAGATGCCCTCCTGGAGGCAGCCGTCGCCCGCGATCGCGTAGATCATGTGGTCGAACGGGGAGGCGCCCGCGGGGGCCTCGGGGTCGAACAGGCCGCGCTCGTAGCGGGCGGCCATGGCCATGCCCACCGCGTTGGCGATGCCCTGGCCCAGCGGGCCGGTGGTGGTCTCGACGCCCGCGGTGTGGCCGTACTCCGGGTGGCCCGGGGTCTTCGAGCCCCAGGTGCGGAAGGCCTTCAGGTCGTCCAGTTCGAGGCCGAACCCGCCGAGGTACAGCTGGGTGTAGAGGGTCAGCGAGGAGTGACCCGCGGAGAGCACGAAACGGTCGCGGCCGACCCACTCCGGGTCCGCCGGGTCGTGCCGCATCACCTTCTGGAAGAGGGTGTACGCGGCGGGGGCCAGGCTCATCGCCGTGCCGGGGTGGCCGTTACCGACCTTCTGGACCGCATCGGCGGCCAGGATCCGGGCGGTGTCGACAGCACGCTGGTCCAGTTCGGTCCAGTCGAGCTCTGTGGTCGTCGGCTTGGTGCTCACCGTGGGTCAGGGCTCCTCTCCACATGTCTAGTCCCGGTGACGAACGGTGCACCGGCGCGATTCCGAGCCTACCCCCGCCACAGCGTGCAGCTATTCGAGTACCCGCGGTCCGCGCGTGACGTCTCAGCGCCGATCGGACCAACACGGGGCGACCCCCGCGCGGGACGAGCCAATGGCTACGTCTAGAGTGGCGTGGTACGCGCAAGCCTTTACGGGACCTACATGTTTAAACGGGTTCACGTCGGAGCTTGCTGGATTCTCTGTCAGGGGTGTGCGTGACGGCCGTCGAATCCCGTCCAGCGGGGGTGCTCGGGACGAGCCCCGGTCACCGGCCGTTCGGGGCCCGGGCCATGGCTTTCGTGGCACTGACCAAGCCACGGATCATCGAGCTTCTGCTCATCACGACCGTGCCGGTGATGTTCCTCGCCGAGCAGGGCGTGCCTTCGCTGTGGCTGGTCCTCGCCACTTGCTTCGGCGGTTACCTGTCCGCGGGCGGCGCCAACGCGCTGAACATGTACATCGACCGCGACATCGACGCGCTGATGGACCGGACCTCGGGACGCCCGCTGGTGACCGGCATGGTCAGCCCGCGCGAGTGCCTGGTCTTCGGCATCACGCTCGGGATCGCGTCCACGCTGTTCTTCGGGCTGCTGATCAACTGGCTGTCGGCCGCGCTCGCGCTCGGCGCCCTCCTCTTCTATGTCGTCGTCTACACGATGCTGTTGAAGCGGCGCACCTCGCAGAACATCGTCTGGGGCGGCATCGCCGGCTGCATGCCGGTGCTCATCGGCTGGTCGGCCGTGAAGAACGAGGTCTCCTGGGCCGCCGTCATCCTCTTCCTCGTCATCTTCTTCTGGACGCCGCCGCACTACTGGCCGCTGTCCATGAAGGTGAAGGACGACTACGCGCGGGTCGGCGTGCCGATGCTGCCGGTCGTGGCGGGCAACAAGGCCGTGGCCAAGCAGATCGTGCTCTACAGCTGGGTGATGGTGGCGGTCTCGCTGCTGCTGACCCCGCTGGGGTACACCGGCTGGTTCTACACCTCGGTCGCCCTGGTGGCCGGCGGCTGGTGGCTCTGGGAGGCGCACGGTCTCAACGCGCGCGCCAAGTCGGGAGTGACGGGCGCGAAGCTCAAGGAGATGCGGCTGTTCCACTGGTCGATCACCTACGTGTCGCTGCTCTTCGTCGCCGTCGCCGTGGATCCCTTCCTCCGCTGATGCCTCCTCGGGTCCTGCTTCGTCCGTGCACGCTTTCCCGGTGCATGCTTCCTCCGTTCGCTACTCGCCGGTAGCATGCCGTTCATGGCAGACACCGAGGAGACCGCCACCACGGCGGACAAGAAGCAGGACCGCCGTGCCGCGAAGCTGGCCAAGCAGATCGGCGCGTTCGCCAAGCAGCACGGCGGCGCCGAGGGCCACCTCGCGCACATCGGCCAGGCGGGCACCCGGATCGTCCTCGTCGGCACCGACGGCGAGTGGGGCGACCTGGTCGCCCCGGCGTACGACACCGCGCGGCTCGCGGCCGGGAAGGCCGGGCTGACCCTCCACGAGGAGTTCGACGGCGAATTCGCCGCACGGGTCCGGACGGGGCCGTACGAGTGGTCCCGGATGGCCGGAATGCAGCTCGGAGGAACCGCCAATCCGGCAGCCTGACCCGGTCGATCCTGGCTTGATCATTGGCTTGATCGTTTCTGCGTCACCTGCTCGGTCAACAGCGCGAGCAACACCTCACACCCCGCTCACCCGTTAGGACGTGTGGAAGCCCCTTCCTCACGTCCGCAACGGGATGCCCGGATGATCGAAACGCCGCCCCTGGTGGACCAGTACTGCCAGGGAGTGCTCCGCACGGAGCTCGGCCTCGCCACCTTCGAGGCCCAGCTGATCCGCTCGGCCGGCCCGCCCGCCGCCGGCACCACCTTCTTCGACACCCAGACCGGCTTCGCCGTGCGCCGCTGGTGTCCGCCGCTGCTCGGGCTCGAACCGCACTGCACCCCCGTCCACTACCTCGCCCGGCGGCGCGAGCTCGGCGCCGCCGAGTCGGCCCGCCGGCTGCTGCGCGGCTGCGGGGCCGGCGCCCGGCTCGTCGACACCGGGGTGCCCGGGGACCTCACCGGGCCCAAGGAACTGGCCCTGACGGGCGGGGCTGAGACCTTCGAGCTGGTACGGCCGGAGCTGCTGGCCGAGCAGGCGGCGGACACCTCCGGGACCGTGGCCGCCTTCCTCGCCGACCTCGCGGGGGCGGTCCACCGGGCCGCCGCCGGGGCCGTGGCCTTCACCTGCGGGGCCGGGGAGGGGGGCCGCTCCTGGGCGGCGGCCCTCGAAGCGGATCCCGAGCCGCCCGGTCCGGGCGAGGTGCGGGGCGCGGCCGGGCGCTGGCTGGCCGGGCGTGCCCGGGGCGGGGCCCTGCGGGACCCCGTACTGCTGCGGCACCTGGCGTGGAGCGCGGTGTCCTCGGGGCTGCCGCTCCAGCTGCACACGGGCGGGCGGTCCGCGGCGCCGGAGCGGCTGACCGGGTTCCTGCGGGCGACCGGGGGCCCGGGGGCGCGGCTGGTGCTGCTCGGCGGGTACCCCCACCACCGGCAGGCCGCCGGACTGGCGGCGGCCTTCCCGCACGTCCACGCCGACCTCGGCGCGGCCCTGGGGTCCACGGGAACCCGGGCGGCCGCGGTGCTGGCGGAGTGCCTGGAGACCGCGCCCTTCGGAAAGCTGATGTTCTCCGGCGGCGGCCGGCAGCTGCCCGAACTGCACGCGGTGGGCGCGCTGGTGTTCCGGGAGGCGCTGGGCCGGGTGCTCGGCGGCTGGGTCGCCGACGGCTCCTGGTCCTGGCGGGACGCGGAACGGGTGGCGGCCATGGTCGCGGCGGGCAATGCCCGCCGCGTCTACCGGCTGGACGAACGGGGCTGACGTCCCGCAGGGCGTCGCGAGGGTCAGACCGCGGCGAGCCGGGCGTCGTCCTGCGCCGGGATCCCGGCCTGCTCGGACGGACGCTCGCGCAGGCTCAGCACCACCCGGACCACCGAGATCCACACCAGGCAGGAGCCGAGCATGTGGGCCGCCACGAGGGCCTCGGGGACGTCGGTGAAGTACTGGACGTAGCCGATGCCGCCCTGGGCGAGCAGCACGATCAGCAGGTCGCGGGCGCGCGCCCGGGTGTCCGCGGGGGCGTCGACCACGCGCAGCACCAGCCACATCGCGACGGCGAGCGCGCACACCACCCAGGCGGAGATCGCGTGGACGTGGGCCGTGCCGGACCAGTCGAAGGGCATCCGCCGGATCTCGCTGCTGTCACCGGCGTGCGGGCCGGAACCGGTGACCACCGTGCCCGCCGCGATCAGCACGACCGTGGCCGCGAGCAGCGCCCAGGAGAGCTTGCGCACCGGAGCGGGCACGCGCGGCCGGGCCGGGCCGTCACCCTCGCGGGTGCGCTGCCAGGTGATCGTGGTCACGGTGATCAGCGAGGTGGCGAGCATGAAGTGCCCGGCCACGCTGTAGGGGTTGAGACCCGTCAGCACGGTGATCCCGCCGAGGACCGCGTTGCCCATCACGATGGCGAACTGGAGCCAGCCGAGCCGGGTCAGCGAGCGGCGCCACGGTGTGGCGCAGCGGGCGGCGGTGATCGCCCAGCCAACGGCCGCGCAGAGCACGTACGTCAGCATGCGGTTGCCGAATTCGATCGCGCCGTGGAAGCCCTGTTCCTGGGTCACGATCAGGCTGTCGCCGGTGCACTTGGGCCAGGTGTCGCAGCCGAGTCCGGATCCGGTCAGCCGCACCGCGCCGCCGGTGACGACGATGACGACGCTCATGAGCACCGCTGCGGACGCGGCCCGCTGGACGGTCCGGGGTGACGGCGTCCAGCGGCGGGCGAGATATGCGAGTGGGGTCAACACGGCGCTTATCGTACGCGGACACTTGTGCAAACTTTCACGAGGGGGTGGCGGTCACCCCGTCGGGACCGAAGCCCACGCGGAACCGGGCCCCGGCCGGGTCGCCTTCCGCGTGCCACCAGAGGAGGACCCGCCAATGCGCGCCCTCGCCCGGGTAGTCGGCCGAGGCCGCGAAGCCGCGTGCCAATTCGTCCCCTACCTCCTCGGCCGTCCTGTTCCTCACTTCTGCACCGCTGTGCCAGGGATGTGACCGTACGTTCCACAGCCCGTCGGGGCCGCGGACCTCGATGCGCCACACCGCGACCCAGGGGGTCACCTCCAGCATCGTGTGGACCTGGTCGGCCTCCAGGCCCAGCCGGGCGGCGATCTCCGCCTCGGGCACGCCCTGGATGCGGGCGGCCACCACGGCCTGGGGCAGCAGCCGTTCGGGCAGCAGCCCGCGCGTGCGCAGACCGGACAAGGAGGCGAAGGACAGGAAGCGCAGCCGCAGTTCGAGCTGGCGGCCGATGTGGTCCAGGGCCTCTTCGGCCTCCTGTGACTCCTCGGAGCCGGGATCGGCGAGCAGCAGCCGCCGGAAGGAGCCCTCCGCGTCCACCGCCCAGGCCACGGACTCCTCGGCCAGGCCCAGCTCGGCGAGCCGGTCACCGAGGAACACCTTCGCCTGCGCGAGGCCCCGCTGATTGACCGGATCCTCCTGGTCCAGAGAGGCCCAGACCTCCACGGCGCCGCGCGTCAGGTCCCGGGCCCGCTCTCCGGCGGCCCGCTCCATGGCGCTCGGGCCGCTCTCCGCACCGGGGCCCAGCGGATGCTTCGGCAGCCGCTCCCCGTCGCTGAGGGGCCAGGACAGCCAGACCCCCTGGTTGATCAGCCCCCGGGCGTACCAGCGGGCGTACTCGGCTGCGTGCCCGGCCGCCTGCTGCGAGGACCGCAGCCCCTCCTCGATGGCGGCCAGGGCCCCGGCCCGGTCCCCGTCGGCGAACCGGCGGGCCGCCAGGTCGCCCAGGCGCAGACCCAGCCGGGCCGCGCACTCGGCGTCGGTGCGGGCCGGCTCGCGCAGGGCCCCGATCAGTTCGGCCAGCAGGGCCTCGGCCTCCGCGGGCTGCGCGTGCGCCGCGCCCGACCGGATCCGTGCCCACTGTTCGTCCAGCCGCAGAACGGCCTCCCGCTGCGCCATGCCGCCCCCCGGCGTCTGTGGTGCGATCCCGTGTGGAGGCGACCATCCTCCTGCCGGGGCAACGCTCGGGGGAAGGGATTCACTCCCAGCGGAACCAGCGCGCCGCGGCCCCCAGGCCGAGTACGGCCCAGACCGCCAGGATCGCCGCGTCGCCCCAGGGCAGCGCGGCCCCGTGCTGGAGCACCTCGCGCAGCCCGTCGGAGAGCGCGGAGACGGGCAGCAGGCCGAGGACGGACTGGACCGCGCCGGGGAACTTGTCCAGCGGCACGATCACCCCGCCGCCGACCAGGAGCAGCAGGAAGACCAGGTTGGCCGCGGCCAGGGTGGCCTCCGCCCGCAGGGTGCCGGCCATCAGCAGGCCGAGCCCGGAGAAGGCGGCGGTGCCGAGCAGGACCAGCAGGACCGCCGACAGCGGGTTCCCGTGCGGGGACCAGCCCAGGGCGAAGGCGATCACCGTCAGCAGCGCGATCTGAAGCACCTCGGTGACCAGCACCGACAGCGTCTTGGCGGCCATCAGGGCCCAGCGCGGCAGCGGGGAGGCCCCGAGCCGCTTGAGGACCCCGTAGCGGCGGTCGAAGCCGGTGGCGATGGCCTGGCCGGTGAAGGCGGTGGACATTACGGCCAGCGCCAGGATGCCGGGGGCCAGGAAGTCCACCGACTTGCCCGTCCCCACGTCGATGATGTCGACCGCCGAGAACAGCACGAGCAGCAGCGCCGGGATGATCACGGTCAGCAGGAGCTGCTCCCCGTTGCGCAGCAGCATCCGGGTCTCCAGCGCGGTCTGCGCCAGGATCATGCGGGACACGGGCGCGGCCCCCGGGCGGGGGGTGAACGTACCGGCGCTCATGCGCGCAGCTCCTTACCGGTCAGTTCCAGGAAGACGTCTTCGAGGGTGTGCCGCTCCACCGAGAGGCTGTCGGGCATCACCCCGTGCTGCGCGCACCAGGAGGTGACGGTGGCCAGCAGCTGGGGGTCGACGTCGCCGGTGACCCGGTAGACGCCGGGGAGGAGCTCGGCGGCCTGGGTGCCGTCGGGCAGGGCCTTGAGCAGCGAGGCCAGGTCGAGGGAGGGGCGGCCCGTGAAGCGCAGGGTGTTCTCGGCGCCGCCGCGGCACAGGGTCTCGGGCGAGCCGTGGGCGATGACCTTGCCGGCGTCGACGATGGCGACCTCGTCCGCGAGCTGCTCCGCCTCGTCCATGTGGTGGGTGGTGAGCACGACGGAGACCCCGTCGGCGCGCAGTTCCCGTACGAGTTCCCAGGTCGCGCGGCGGGCCTGCGGGTCGAGGCCGGCGGTCGGCTCGTCCAGGAAGACCAGCTCGGGGCGGCCGACGACGGCCATGGCGAGGGCCAGGCGCTGCTGCTGGCCGCCGGAGAGCCGGCGGTAGGGGGTGCGGCCGCAGCCGCCGAGGCCGAGGCGTTCCACCAGGGTGGGGACGTCCAGGGGGTCGGCGTAGAGCTTGGCCATGTGGCGCAGCATCTCGACGGCCCGGGCGCCGGAGTAGACGCCGCCGGACTGGAGCATCACGCCGATGCGCGGGCGCAGGGCCTCGGCCTGGGCCACGGGGTCGAGGCCGAGGACGCGGACGGATCCGGCGTCGGGGCGGCGGTAGCCCTCGCAGGTTTCCACAGTGGTCGTCTTGCCCGCGCCGTTGGGACCAAGGACTGCGGTGACCGAGGCCCTCCGGACGGTGAGGTCCAGGCCGTCCACCGCGGTTTTGGGGCCGTACCGCTTCACCAGTCCGCGGATTTCCACGGCGGGGTCGTTGCTCATGGGGAGTGAGTCTACGGAGCCGTGGGGGGTGACCGGGGTGGGGCCGTAGGTCCCGCCCCCGAAGGGTCACGGACCTGCGCATTCGTGACTTTATCGTCCGCACGGGATCCGGGCCGGGACCTAACGTCGAATGGTGAACAGCATCGCTCAGAACGTCGAAGCCACCTCGGGGCAGGCCGAGCACAAGGCCCATGACCTCGGGCATCCGCCGCGCTACTTCGTGTCGGCGATGCTCGCGGGCGCCTACATCGCCGTCGGCGAGGTGCTGCTCCTGGTCGCGATCTCGCCGTTCGTGGCCAAGGGCTCGCCGGCCGTGAAACTGCTGGAGGGCGCGGTCTTCCCGATCGCCCTGACCATCGTGATGTTCGCCGGCGCCCAGCTCTTCACCAGCAACGTGATGGTCATGCTGGTCGGCGCCCTGTCCGGGCGGACCGGTCCGCGGGACCTGATCCTGTCCTGGACGCTCTCGCTGGCCGGGAACCTGGTCGGGGCCTTCGCCTTCGGGGCCATGGTGCACGCCTCGGGCGTGGCCTCCTCGCCCTCGGCGCGGTCGATGCTCACCGAGATGGTGCACGGGAAGATGGCGCTGAGCGGCGGACAGCTCTTCTGGCGCGCGGTGCTCTGCAACATGCTCGTCTGCCTGGCCATCTGGATGTTCACCCGGGCCCGCGGCGATGCCGCCAAGATTTTCGTCCTGTGGCTGCCGGTGGCCGTTTTCGTCGCCGTCGGATTCGAACACTGTGTAGCGAACATGGCTGTTTTCAGCCTCGCGATCCTGGATGGCTCAGCCGGATTCGGTGATCTTTTCCGGAATCTGATGTTCACCGTGCCGGGGAACGTCGTGGGCGGAGGTTTGCTGGTGGGAGCCGTGTACTGGTTCACCGGCGGGGCCCTCCGTGAGGGCGGAGCGTCGACTTCCGAGTAACGCTCCGTGGATAAATAAGGTAACCCTTAGTGATGGAGGCCACCAGAGGTGGCCTCCATCACGGCTTGTCGGGGCCGGACTAATTACGCAACAATGGCGTTGTGAAATACGGCGAACGGATGAGCGAGGCCCCCCAGGGCGAACTCGCGACCGGGGAGCGGTCAACCCGCAACCGGGTCGCGCGGTCGATCCTGGACCACGGTCCCTCCACCGTCGCCGACCTCGCCCAGCGTCTCGGCCTCACCCAGGCCGCCGTCCGCCGCCACCTCGACACGCTCGTCTCCGACGACGTCGTCGAAGCCCGTGAGCAGCGCGTGTACGGAGCGCGGACCCGGGGCCGGCCCGCCAAGGTCTTCGCGCTGACTGACTGCGGTCGTGACGCCTTCGACCAGTCCTACGACTCCCTCGCCGCGGACGCCATGCGCTGGATCGCGCAGGCCGCCGGGGGCGGGGAGCAGGGCGAGGCGGCCGTCGCCGCCTTCGCCAAGGCCAGGCTCACGGCGCAGGCCGAGACCTACCGCGAGGCCGTGGAAGCGGCCGACCCGGCGGGGCGCACCGAGGCCCTTGCCAGGGCGTTGACCGGGGACGGGTACGCTGCTACGGCGAAGAGCGCTCCCGGTCCGCACAGCGGTGAACAGCTCTGCCAGCACCACTGCCCGGTCGCACACGTCGCCGAGCAGTTCCCGCAGCTCTGCGAGGCGGAGACCGAGGTCTTCTCCCGCCTGCTCGGGACGCACGTGCAGCGCCTCGCCACGATCGCCCACGGCGACGGGGTGTGCACCACGTTCATTCCACGCAGTGGGAACGGCGCCGGTGCCGCAGGCGCCACACAGACCGACATTTCAGTATCTGCAAGTACGGCCGGGAGGAACCCCGCATGACCACGGAGACTGCTCACCCTGAGCTCGATGGCCTGGGCACCTACGAATACGGATGGGCCGACTCCGACGCGGCCGGTGCGGTCGCCAAGCGGGGCCTGTCCGAAGAGGTCGTCCGCGACATCTCGGCGAAGAAGTCCGAGCCGGAGTGGATGTTGAACCTCCGCCTCAAGGGCCTCAAGCTGTTCGGCAAGAAGCCCATGCCCAACTGGGGTTCCGACCTCTCGGGCATCGACTTCGACAACATCAAGTACTTCGTGCGTTCCACCGAGAAGCAGGCCGCTTCGTGGGAGGACCTGCCGGAGGACATCAAGAACACGTACGACAAGCTCGGCATCCCGGAGGCGGAGAAGCAGCGCCTCGTCGCCGGTGTCGCCGCCCAGTACGAGTCCGAGGTCGTCTACCACCAGATCCGTGAGGACCTGGAGGAGCAGGGCGTCATCTTCCTCGACACGGACACCGCGCTCAAGGAGCACCCGGAGCTCTTCCAGGAGTACTTCGGCACGGTCATCCCGGTCGGCGACAACAAGTTCGCCTCGCTGAACACCGCCGTGTGGTCGGGCGGCTCGTTCATCTACGTCCCCAAGGGCGTCAAGGTCGACATCCCGCTCCAGGCCTACTTCCGCATCAACACGGAGAACATGGGCCAGTTCGAGCGGACGCTGATCATCGTCGACGAGGACGCCTACGTCCACTACGTCGAGGGCTGCACCGCCCCGATCTACTCCTCGGACTCGCTGCACAGCGCCGTGGTCGAGATCATCGTGAAGAAGGGCGGCCGCTGCCGCTACACGACGATCCAGAACTGGTCGAACAACGTCTACAACCTGGTCACCAAGCGCGCCGTGGCGTACGAGGGCGCGACCATGGAGTGGATCGACGGCAACATCGGTTCCAAGGTCACCATGAAGTACCCGGCCGTCTACCTGATGGGCGAGCACGCCAAGGGCGAGACCCTCTCCATCGCCTTCGCGGGCGAGGGCCAGCACCAGGACGCCGGCTCCAAGATGGTCCACATGGCGCCGAACACCTCCTCCAACATCGTCTCGAAGTCGGTGGCCCGTGGCGGCGGCCGCACCTCGTACCGCGGTCTGGTCGAGATCGGCGAAGGCGCCCACGGCTCCAAGTCCAACGTGCTGTGCGACGCGCTCCTGGTCGACACCATCTCCCGCTCGGACACGTACCCCTACGTGGACGTCCGCGAGGACGACGTGTCCATGGGCCACGAGGCGACCGTCTCCAAGGTCTCCGACGACCAGCTCTTCTACCTGATGAGCCGCGGTCTGACGGAGTTCGAGGCCATGGCGATGATCGTGCGCGGCTTCGTCGAGCCGATCGCCCGTGAGCTGCCGATGGAGTACGCGCTGGAGCTGAACCGGCTGATCGAGCTGCAGATGGAAGGCTCGGTCGGTTAGTCCCGGCCCGCCCGACGTCCCGCAGCAGATTATTTAAGGAAGAGAGCAACACGACAGCCATGGCTGAGGTTCAGAACGCCCCCAAGGACCTGACGGTCCAGGGCGGTACCCCCGCGGCGGGTTCCACCACCGCCGGCGCGATCGCGGTGGCCGCCGAGTCCACCGTCGCCACCCGGATGAGTGCCCCCCCGTCCTTCGACGTGGCGGACTTCCCCGTGCCCACCGGCCGCGAGGAGGAGTGGCGCTTCACGCCGCTCGCCCGCCTCAAGGGCCTGCACGACGGCACCGCGGTCGCCAACGGCACCATGAAGGCCCAGATCGACGCGCCCGACGTGGTCACGATCGAGTCCGTGGAGCGCGGCGACGCGCGCATCGGCAAGGCCGGCACCCCGGTGGACCGGATCGCCGCCCAGGCGTTCACGTCCTTCGCCAAGGCCACGGTCGTGACCGTGCCCAAGGAAGCGGTGCTCACCGAGCCCGTGCGCGTCTCGCTGCACGGCGAGGGCGGCACGACCTTCGGGCACACCGTCTTCGACGTGCAGGCCTTCGCCGAGGCCGTCATCGTCATCGACCACACCGGTGACGGCGTGCGCGCCGCCAACGTGGACTTCCTCGTCGGCGACGGCGCCAAGCTCACCGTGGTCTCCGTGCAGGACTGGGACGACACCGCCGTCCACGTCTCCCAGCACAACGCGCTGATCGGCCGCGACGCGACCTTCAAGTCGATCGTGGTCACCTTCGGCGGCGACCTCGTACGCCTCCACCCGCGCGTGAACTACGCGGGCCCCGGCGGCGAGGCCGAGCTCTTCGGCCTGTACTTCACGGACGCCGGCCAGCACCAGGAGCACCGCCTCCTGGTCGACCACAAGGCCCCGCACTGCAAGTCGAACGTGGTCTACAAGGGCGCGCTCCAGGGCCAGGACGCCCACGCGGTCTGGATCGGTGACGTGCTCATCGAGAAGACCGCCGAGGGCACCGATACCTACGAGATGAACCGCAACCTCGTCCTCACGGACGGCGCGCGGGTCGACTCGGTGCCGAACCTGGAGATCGAGACCGGCGAGATCGTCGGCGCCGGCCACGCCTCCGCGACCGGCCGCTTCGACGACGAGCAGCTCTTCTACCTGCAGTCCCGCGGCATCCCGGCCGACACGGCCCGCCGCCTGGTCGTGCGCGGCTTCTTCGGCGAACTGGTCCAGCAGATCGGTGTCCCGGACATCGAGGAGCGACTGCTCGCGAAGATCGAAACCGAGCTGCAGGCGTCCGTCTGATGACCTACGTCAAGGTCTGTGCGCTGAGCGAGCTCGAGGAGAACGCCCCCAAGCGGGTCGAACTCGACGGCACGCCGATGTCCATCGTCCGCGCCGAGGGAGAGGTGTTCGCGATCAACGACATCTGCTCGCACGCGAACGTGTCCCTCTCGGAGGGCGAGGTCGAAGACTGCATGATCGAGTGCTGGCTGCACGGCTCGTCCTTCGACCTGCGCACCGGCAAGCCGTCCGGACTGCCCGCGACGCGCCCCGTACCCGTATACCCCGTAAAGATCGAAGGGGACGACGTGCTCGTTTCCCTCACCCAGGAGTCCTGAGGTATCCATGGCAACGCTTGAAATCCACGACCTGCACGTCTCCGTCGAGACGGGCGACTCGGCGAGTGGCACCCGCGAGATCCTCAAGGGCGTCAACCTCACCATCAAGCAGGGTGAGACGCACGCCATCATGGGTCCGAACGGCTCCGGCAAGTCCACCCTCGCGTACGCGCTGGCGGGCCACCCGAAGTACACGATCACCAGCGGCACCGTGACCCTCGACGGCGAAGACGTCCTGGAGATGTCCGTCGACGAGCGCGCCCGCGCCGGCGTCTTCCTCGCCATGCAGTACCCGGTCGAGATCCCCGGCGTCTCGGTCTCCAACTTCCTGCGCACCTCGGCCACCGCCATCCGCGGCGAGGCCCCGAAGCTGCGCACCTGGGTGAAGGAGGTCAAGTCCGCGATGGAGCAGCTCCAGATGGACCCGGCCTTCGCCGAGCGCAACGTCAACGAGGGCTTCTCCGGCGGTGAGAAGAAGCGCCACGAGATCCTGCAGCTGGAGCTCCTGAAGCCGAAGATCGCGATCCTCGACGAGACCGACTCCGGCCTCGACGTCGACGCCCTGCGCCAGGTGTCCGAGGGCGTCAACCGCGTCCGCGACACGGGCGAGGTCGGCACCCTGCTGATCACGCACTACACGCGGATCCTCCGCTACATCAAGCCCGACTTCGTCCACGTCTTCTCCGAGGGCCGCATCGTCGAGTCCGGCGGCGCCGAGCTCGCCGACAAGCTGGAGGCCGAAGGCTACGAGTCCTACAGCACGAAGGGTGGCGCGACCGCGTGACACAGCTGCCTGGCCTCCTCGACATCGAGGCGATCCGCAAGGACTTCCCCCTTCTGGATCGTGTGGTCCACGACGGGAAGAAGATCGTTTACCTGGACAACGCGGCGACTTCGCAGAAGCCGCGCCAGGTGCTCGACGCGCTGAACGAGTACTACGAGCAGCACAACGCCAACGTCCACCGTGGCGTGCACGTGCTCGCCGAGGAGGCCACGGCGCTGTACGAGGGCGCCCGCGACAAGGTCGCCGCCTTCATCAACGCTCCGAGCCGCAACGAGGTGATCTTCACCAAGAACGCCTCGGAGTCGCTCAACCTGGTCGCGAACATGCTCGGCTGGGCGGACGAGCCCTACCGGGTCGACCGCGAGACCGAGATCGCCATCACGGAGATGGAGCACCACTCCAACATCGTCCCGTGGCAGCTGCTCTCGCAGCGCACCGGCGCGAAGCTGAAGTGGTTCGGCCTGACCGACGACGGCCGGCTCGACCTGTCCAACATCGAAGAGGTCATCACGGAGAAGACGAAGATCGTCTCCTTCACGCTGGTCTCCAACATCATGGGCACGGTCAACCCGACCGAGGCGATCGTCCGGCGCGCGCAGGAGGTCGGCGCGCTGGTGCTGATCGACGCCTCGCAGGCCGCTCCGCACATGCCGCTCGACGTGCAGGCGCTCGGCGCCGACTTCGTGGCCTTCACCGGCCACAAGATGTGCGGCCCGACCGGCATCGGCGTCCTCTGGGGCCGCCAGGAGCTGCTCGAGGACCTGCCGCCCTTCCTGGGCGGCGGCGAGATGATCGAAACCGTCTCGATGCATTCCTCGACCTACGCCCCGGCGCCCCACAAGTTCGAGGCCGGTACGCCCCCGATCGCCCAGGCCGTCGGCCTCGGCGCGGCCGTGGACTACCTGACCGCGATCGGCATGGACAAGATCGCCGCGCACGAGCACGCGATCACCGAATACGCGATCAAGCGGCTCGCGGAGGTCCCCGACCTGCGCATCATCGGCCCCACCACGGCCGAGGACCGCGGCGCCGCGATCTCCTTCGTCCTGGGCGACATCCACCCGCACGACGTGGGCCAGGTACTGGACGAGCAGGGCATCGCGGTCCGCGTGGGTCACCACTGCGCCCGCCCGGTCTGCCTCCGGTACGGAATTCCGGCGACCACGCGAGCGTCTTTCTACCTGTACTCCTCTCCCGCCGAGGTCGACGCGCTGGTCGCCGGGCTGGAGCACGTACGGAACTTCTTCGGATAAGACGAAGCGACGAAGGCGACGAGGGCGCAGTGAAGCTGGAATCGATGTACCAGGAACTGATCCTGGACCACTACAAGCACCCGCGCGGGCGAGGCCTGCGCGACGGCGACGCCGAGGTGCACCACGTCAACCCGACGTGCGGTGACGAGATCACCCTGCGCGTGAAGTACGACGGCGAGACGCTCACCGACATCTCGTACGAGGGCCAGGGCTGCTCCATCAGCCAGGCCGGCGCGTCGATACTGAACGAGCTGCTCGTCGGCAAGGAGCTGGGCGAGGCGCGGAAGATCCAGGAAGTCTTCCTGGAGCTGATGCAGTCCAAGGGCAAGATGGAGCCCGACGAGGCCATGGAGGAGGTGCTGGAGGACGCGGTCGCGTTCGCCGGCGTCTCCAAGTACCCGGCCCGGGTGAAGTGCGCCCTGCTGAGCTGGATGGCGTGGAAGGACGCGACCGCCCAGGCACTGGGCGACGCCGAGAGGAAGACGGCATGACCGAGAACGCGACGCCCGAGGCGTCCATCAAGCCGGCCACCGAGGAAGAGGTCCGCGAGGCCCTCTACGACGTGGTCGACCCCGAGCTGGGCATCGACGTCGTCAACCTGGGCCTGATCTACGGCATCCACGTCGACGACGCGAACATCGCCACCCTCGACATGACCCTCACCTCGGCGGCCTGCCCGCTGACGGACGTCATCGAGGACCAGGCGAAGTCGGCCACCGACGGGATCGTCAGCGAACTGCGCATCAACTGGGTGTGGATGCCGCCGTGGGGCCCGGACAAGATCACGGACGACGGCCGCGAGCAGCTGCGCGCGCTCGGGTTCAACGTCTGACCGGCGCTCACCCCCGCACGACGGCCGTTCTACGGCCGAGTGAACACAGGACCCCCGGCACGGGTGTGCCGGGGGTCCTCTGTTTTCCCTGCGGACCGCCCGCGTGCACCGGGAGTTGGCCAGGGTGGCCGAATCTTCTCGACGGCCGTCACAACGTGACGGCGCAGACGAGAGGACCTCCGTTGACCGTTCGCCCTTCACCGGCACGCCGCCTCGGTGCCGTGGGAGCCGCCGGGGCCGCCGCCCTGCTCACCGCAGGACTGGCCGCGCCCGCCCACGCCGCACAGGAAGCCGCCGCCGAACCGACCATCGCGCTCTCCGCCGGATACCTGTCCGGGGCCGTCGGTGCGATCGGCGACCCGGCCGTCACCGTGGACATCGCGCAGGAGGGCATGCCCGCCGCCTTCCTCAAGGTCGAGGTCCTCTCCTCCAGCAACCCGGCCGTCGCCGCTCCCGGCGACGTGCACATCGGCCGGACCGGCCACGGCGCGCGCGAGCTGACCGTCCGCCCACGGGCCCAGGGCCACACCGACCTGACGCTCCGGGTGACCGGCCGCGGCGGCAGGACGGCCACGGCCACCCTCTCCTACGCCGCTTCGGCCCGGGTGGGCGCCGCCTTCTCCACCCGCTACCTCACCGGCTCCGCCGACTCCTCGGCCGCCGTGGACGTCGGCGGCGGCTACGCGCTGGTCGCCGACGACGAGACCAACGTGCTGCGGCTGTACGACCGTTCCCGCTCGGGCGCCCCCGTGAAGACCTGGGACCTCGGCCCCGCGCTCGGCATCAAGAAGGAAGCCGACATCGAGGCCGCCGCCCGCGTCGGCGACACCGTCTACTGGACGGGCTCGCTCGGCAACAACAAGGACGGCAAGTACAAGGCCGAACGCAACACCGTCTTCACCACCCGGCTCACCGGGACCGGCGCCGGCACCGAGGTCGTCCTAGGCTCCGCCTACAAGGGCCTGCGCGAGGACCTCATCGCCTGGGACACGGCCCACGGGAACCGCTTCGGCTTCGCGGCGGGCACGGCGGCCGGCAAGATCCCGAAGAGCATCGACGGGTTCAACGTGGAGGGGCTGGAGTTCGCCCCCGGTTCCACCACCACCGCCTACCTGGGCTTCCGCGCCCCGCTGGCCCCCGCGGTGCCCGGCGGCAGGGCGCTGGTCGTGCCCGTCACCAACATCGACCAGGTCGTGGCCGGCGCGGCCAAGCCGGTCTTCGGCGAGCCGGTGGAGATGGACCTCGGCGGGCTCGCGATCCGCGACATCCGCAAGAACGCCGCCGACCAGTACCTGATCCTGGCCGGCTCCTGGGCCGCGGACGACAACTCCGACCCGTACGCCCTCTACCAGTGGGACGGCAACCCGGCCCACGCCCCGGTCAAGCGGGCCGACCTGCCGACCACCGACCCGGGCGGCTGGGAGGCCGTGGTCTCCGTACCCGACCTGCGCGTGCCCGGCGCCCGCGTCCAGCTGATCACCGACAGCGGCTCTGCCGACCTGTACGGCGACGGCACCGAGGCCAAGGACCTCACCCACCCCGAGTGGAAGAAGTCCCGCGCGGCCTGGTTCGCGCTGGCCCCGCTGCGCGGGGGATCCCGATGAAGCGGCAGAGCACGCAGCGGAACAGCCGGCAGAGCACGCAGCAGAACAGCCGGCAGAGCACGCAGCAGAGCAAGCACCAGAACGAGCACCAGAACGTGCAGCACCCCGAGCAGCAGAGGACGCAGACGATGCGCAAGACCCAGAAGCACGCCCACCTCGCGACCGCCGGTGTCGCGGGCATCGCGGCCCTGCTCCTCGCCGCCACGGCGATGCCCGCGCAGGCGGTGACCTACGGCACGCCCACCATCGCGCTGTCCGCCGCCTACCTGTCCGGGGCCGTCGGTGCGACGGGTGACCCGACGGTGGACGTCACCGTGGCGCAGAGCGGCGCGGACGTCTCCGCGCTCACGGTCAGCGCCTCGGCCTCCAGCAAGGCCACGGTCGCCGGAACCGGCGACGTGAGCGTCACCGGGGCCGGCGCGGTCCGCAAGCTGGCGGTCGCCGCCCGCGGCCGCGGCTACACCAACCTCACCGTCAAGGTGACCGGGCTGGGCGGCAAGACCGCCACCAAGACGCTGTACTACGCCGCCTCCGCCGCCGTGCAGAACCCGGCCGACGCCCGCTACTTCACCGGCGCCTCCGACTCCTCGGCCGCCGTGGACGTGGGCGGCGGCTACACCGTGGTGGCCGACGACGAGAGCAACGTGCTGCGCCTGTACGACCGCGCGAACTCGGCGGCCCCGGTCCGGACCTGGGACTTCAGCTCGCAGCTCGGCGTCACCAAGGAGGTGGACATCGAGGGCGCGACCCTGATCGGCAACACCATCTACTGGACGGGCTCGCTCGGCAACAACAAGGACGGCGAGTACAAGGCCCCCCGCAACACCGTCTTCACCACCACCCTGAGCGGGTCCGGCTCCACCACGCAGCTCGCGTACGGGCGTTCGTACAAGAAGCTCCGCGACGACCTGGTGGCCTGGGACAAGGCGAACGGGAACCGCTACGGTTTCGCCGCCGGTACGGCCGACGGCGAGGCGCCGAAGCAGATCGACGGGTTCAACGTGGAGGGGCTGGAGTTCGCCCCCGGTTCCACCACCACCGCCTACCTGGGCTTCCGCGCCCCGCTGGCCCCGGCGGTGCCCGGCGGCAAGGCGCTGATCGTACCGGTGACCAACTTCGACAAGGTGATCTCCAGCGGGACCAAGGCCGCCTTCGGCGCGGGCATAGAGCTCGACCTCGGCGGCCTCGCGATCCGTGACATCCGCAAGAACGCCGCCGACCAGTACCTGATCCTGGCCGGCTCCTGGGCCGCGGACGACAACTCCGACCCGTACGCCCTCTACCAGTGGGACGGGATCGCGGGCCACGCCCCGGTCAAGCGGGCCGACCTGCCGACCACCGACCCGGGCGGCTGGGAGGCCATCGTGGCGGTCCCCGACCTGTCGGTCGCGGGCGCACGGGTGCAGCTGATCACCGACAGCGGCTCCGCCGACCTGTACGGCGACGGCACCGAGGCCAAGGACCTCACCCACCCCGAGTGGAAGAAGTCCCGCGCTGCCTGGTTCACGCTGAACTGAACCCCCCGGACCGCGCGGACCGCCCGGTGAGCTCCGCCGCCAGATCCTCGCGGCGGAGCCGCCGGTCCGTGTAGAGCAGGCCGGCGGTGAGCTGCGGGAAGCAGAGCAGCAGCGTCTGGGCGACCATCGCGCCGAGCGCGGTGAGGACCGCGTGCACGAAGCCGCCGTCCACCGCCGGGATCAGGCTGAGCGCCCCGGCGAAGGCGAAGGGCAGCTGGACGGCGTACGCCGCCGCGAGCGCGAGCGCGGCGGTGAGGGCGGTGAGCCCGAGCGTGCGCCACCAGGCCCCGCGCACCAGCCGGGCCGACCGGCGCAGGGCGCCGACCGGCCCCGGGTCCTCGCAGGCGGCGACCGTGGGCGCGAGCGCGCACAGCACCCCGAGCCAGAGTCCGGCCGGCAGGGTGGCCGCCGCGAGCAGCGGGGGCAGCCCGGCGGCCAGGACGGCGGAGCCCGGTCCGGCCACGGCGCCGAGGACCAGCAGCTGGGTGCCGAGGACGGCTCCGAAGCGGGGGCGGGCGGCGCGCAGCAGCGTACGGGCGGTGGCGCGGCGGCCGAGTACCGCCGGGCGGAGCACGGCGCCCGTCAGGGCGGAGGCCAGGGCGCAGGTCAGCAGGGTCGCCAGGGCCGCCGCGGGAACCAGGACGGCGACGGGCCGCACGTGCAGCGCGAGGGCTGCCAGGGCCGTCGTGGCGAGCAGCAGCAGGGCGGCGAGCTGGCCGAAGAGCATGGCACCGGTCAACGGGACCCAGTACCGGGCGAGGGCGGCGCAGGTGCCGCCGAGTATCTCGCCGGAGGTGAGCGGCCGCAGGGATATCACCCCGGGCCGGGGCGGCCGCGGCGCCGGCCGGCCGCCGCCCCAGTGGGTCCACTGCCCGTCCATGCGGATCTCCTCCCGGCCCCGGTCGCGGGCGCACACCGTAGCCGGGGGCGCCCGGGAAGTCCCGCAGACGCACCGAATTGACCCCGCCCCGTCCGCGGTCCGCGTATGTACGGGTGTACGCATCGGTGTGTACGGTCGTACGCATGCCCTATCTCCTCCTGGCCGCGGCCATAGCCGCCGAGGTCGCCGGTACCACCGCCATGAAGTTCAGCGACGGTTTCACCAAGCTGTGGCCCTCGCTGATCACGCTGGTGGGGTACGTCATCGCCTTCACCCTGCTCGCGCAGACGCTGAAGTCGATGTCGGTCGGGACCGCGTACGCGATCTGGGCCGGCGTCGGCACCGCCGCGATCGCCGCGATCGGCATGGTCTTCATGGGCGAGGCCGCCACGGCCGCGAAGATCGGCGGCATCGTGCTCGTGATCGCCGGGGTCGTGCTGCTGAACCTCGGGGGGACCACGCACTGATGCGGCGGGCGAAGGGCCGTACGGGGCCGGGGACCGCACTGCGCACCGGCCGTGCGTCGAGGTGTGCGGCCGTGTCTACCGTCGTACGCATGCCTCGTCAGTCACCCGCCGCCGCCGTGCCGGGAGCCGGCCGCTGATGGCCGGCCCGGTGCGCCGCTACGACCCCGGCCGGCGGGAGCGGATCATCGCCGCGGCGGTCCGGGTGGTGGGTGCCCGCGGCATCGCCGGGCTCAGCCACCGCAGCGTGGCGGCTGAGGCCGACGTACCGCTCGGCTCGACGACGTACCACTTCAAGACCCTGGACGACCTGCTGGTCGCGGCGCTGCGCCAGGCCAACGAGGGCTTCGCCCGGGCCGTCGCGGACTGCGCGGCGCTGGCCGATCCGCGCGCGGACCTGGCGGGGGCCCTGGCCGTCCTGCTGGGCGAGTTCCTCGGGGCGGACCGGGCGCGGGCGGAGCTGGAGTACGAGCTCTACCTCGCCGCCCTGCGCCGCCCCGCGCTGCGTCCCGTGGCGGCCGAGTGGTGCGAGGCCGTCGCCGCGGCCCTGACGGACCGGGTGGATCCGGGGACGGCCCGGGCGCTGGTCGCGGTGATGGACGGGATCAGCCTGCAGGTCCTGCTGACCGGGGCGGAGTACGACGAGGCCTACGCCTGCGGGATCCTGCGGCGGGTGCTGCGGGCCTGACGGCGGCCCGATGCGGCGGCCGTACCGGAGGCCGGATGGGGGCGGGCGGACGCGGTGCGTGCGCCGCGCCCCCCGGGGTCATGCGCCGCGGACCGCCGCGAGGGCGGCGGCCACGCTCGCCCCGATGTCCCGGATCGGGTAGAAGACCTCGCGGACGGTCCGGTCGCGGTCGAGCACCAGCGTCAGGCGCTTCAGCCGGCTGATGCCCCCCGCCCGGAAGGTCGGCAGCCGCAGGGCCGTCACCAGCGCGAGCTCCGCGTCGGAGAGCAGGGGGAAGCGGAGTCCCTCGGCCTCGGCGAACTCCCGCTGCTCGTCCGGCCGCTGGGTCGACACCCCGTGCACCGTCGCACCCGCCGCCGCGAACTCCCCGAGCTGGTCCCGGTAGGTGCACGATTCGAGGGTGCACCCCCGCGCCCCGGGGATCCCGGCCCACCCCGGCGGGTAGGACTCGGACCGGGCGAAGGCACCCGGAAAGCAGTACAGGACGGTGAACGGCGTGTCCGCCACCGGGTCGCGGAGCTCGCCGAAGCGGTCCGGGAGCAGCAGCTCGGGCAGCCGGGTGCCGCGCAGCGCGTGGACCCGTACCGCCTCGCGCGATGCCTCGTCCGCCGTCGCCGTCATCTCTCCCTCTCCCAGGATCCAGGTGTCCCCCCAGTCCTGGAGGGCGACCAGCACCGGCAGCAGCCCCCGCCCGCGCGGGGTCAGCCGGTACGCGTGCCGCACCGGGCGGTCCTGGTACGGCTCGCGGGCCAGCACGCCGGCCTCGACGAGCAGCTTCAGCCGCTCCGTCAGGACCTTTCGGGACATGCCCAGTTCGCGCTGGAACTCCTCGAAGCGGTGCACGCCGCGTGCCGCGTCGCGCACGATCAGCAGCGTCCACCAGTCGCCCACGACGTCGAGGGCCTGGGCGATGGAGCAGTCCGCGTCGTCGAGGTGCGTGCGCTGGGCCATGGGCACTCCTTTGTCCGTTGACCCGAGGTTGTCATGCTGACATAGTCCGTTCCCAAACGGAACTGACTCGGGGGTCGACTGGTGCTGCAAGGATTCAAGGACGTACCCAGGGCGGTGTGGCTGCTCTCGCCGGGCGTCTTCGTCAACGCCGTGTCCAGCTTCACCTTCGTCTTCGTCTTCGTGTACCTGACCGGCGAGCGCGGACTCTCCGTCACCGAGGCCGGCCTCATCACCGGGATCGGCGGCATCGGCCTGATCGCCGGCAATTTCACCGGCGGCGGATTCGGCGACCGCCACGGCCACCGCCGCGTCCTGCTCATCGCCTCCGCCCTCGCCGGCGCCGCCCTGATCCTCCTGCCGACGCTGCCCACCGCCGCGCTCTACGTCGCCCTCCCGCCGGCCCAGTACGCCATCGGGGCGATCCGCTCCGCCAACGCCGCGCTCGTCGCGGTGATCGTCCCCGAAGGGGCGCGACGGCCGTCCTTCGCCGTCGTCCGCTGCGTCTCCAACGGCGGCTTCACCCTCGGCGCACCGCTCGGCGCCCTGATCGCGACGGGCCTCTCCTACGACTGGCTCTTCGTCGCCGACGGCATCGGCACGCTCGTCTTCGCCCTGTGGACCGCCCGGGTCGTCCCGGCGAAGGGCGCCGCGAACACCCCCGCCGCGGCCCCGGACGGGGGTCTGGGCCGCGGCGTGTGGGGGGAACTGCGGGCCAGGCCCGCCGTGCTCGTCCTGCTGGCCGCGGTCCTCGTCGTCGACGTGATCTACCGCCAGCAGTACTCGACCTTCCCGGTCTACCTGGCCGACCACGGCCTGGACACCGGCGCCTACGGGCTGATCATCGCCCTCAACGGCGCCGTGATCCTCCTCCTGGAACTCCCGGCCGCCGTCGCCCTGCGCGCCCGCCCGCCGCTGCGCGTCATCGGCGCCGGACTGCTGCTCGTCGGCGCCGGGTACGGGGCGCTGCTGCTCGGGACCGGGATCGGGCCCGCCGTGACGATGATGCTGCTGCTGAGCCTCGGGGAGATCCTCTACAAGACCACGGCCACCGCCTACGTCGCCGACCGGGCGCCCGCGCACGCCATCGGGCTGTTCCAGAGCCTGTACGCCGGAGTCTCGGTCAGCGGCGTCGTACTCGGCGGCCCGCTCGGCGGCGCCCTGTACTCCGCGGCACCCGGCCTGCTGTGGCCGCTGTGCGCGGCGCTGGCGGCGGGGGCGGGCGGTGCGGTGCTGTGGATGGCGATACGGGAGCCCCTGCCCGGGGCCGCGGAGGACCCGGGACGACACGACCCGCGCCCGGCACATGAGACCGGTTCGCGACCGCGGGCCGTCGCCGGTTAGGTTTCGGGCATGACTGCTACGCGTACCACCGGCGCCGTCGCCGCCGGACTTGCCACCATCACCGCCGACGGCACCGTCCTCGACACCTGGTTCCCCGCCCCCCAGCTCGTCGCCGAGCCCGGCCCGGCCGGCACCGAGCGCCTCACCGCCGAGCAGGCCGTGGAGCTGCTGGGGGCCACCGCGCCCAAGGCGATCCGCCGGGACGCGGTCCGCGGCGTCGAGGTCGTAGCCGTCCGCACCGTGATCGCCTCCCTGGAGGACAAGCCGCTGGACGCGCACGACGCGTACCTGCGCCTGCACCTGCTCAGCCACCGCCTGGTCAAGCCGCACGGCCAGAACCTGGACGGCGTCTTCGGCCTGCTGGCCAACGTCGCCTGGACCTCGCTGGGCCCGGTCGCGATCGACCAGGTCGAGACGGTCCGCCTGAACGCCCGCGCCGAGGGCCTGCACCTCCAGGTGACCTCGATCGACAAGTTCCCGCGGATGACGGACTACGTCGCCCCCAAGGGCGTGCGCATCGCCGACGCAGACCGGGTCCGCCTGGGCGCGCACCTCGCCGAAGGCACCACCGTCATGCACGAGGGCTTCGTCAACTTCAACGCCGGCACCCTGGGCACCTCCATGGTCGAGGGCCGGATCTCCGCGGGCGTCGTCGTCGGCGACGGCTCCGACATCGGCGGCGGCGCGTCCACCATGGGCACCCTGTCGGGCGGCGGCAAGCAGATCATCTCGATCGGCGAGCGCACCCTGATCGGCGCCGAGGCGGGCATCGGCATCGCCCTGGGCAACGAGTGTGTCGTGGAGGCGGGTCTCTACGTCACCGCCGGCACCCGGGTGACCCTGCCGGACGGCCAGATCGTCAAGGCCCTGGAGCTCTCCGGCGCCGACAACATCCTCTTCCGCCGCAACTCGGTCACCGGCGCCGTCGAGGCCCGCCCGTACAAGGCGGCCTGGGGCGGCCTGAACGAGGTCCTGCACAGCCACAACTGACCTACGGCCGCAAGGGGAGCGCCCCCGGTCCGGTCCTGCAGACGCCCTCCCACCCCGACGGGGTGGGAGGGCGTCGTGCGTGCTGGGCGCCCTCCCGCCCCGAGCGGGGGAGGGGCATCGCGCACGCGGGGGCCGCGGGCGGCCGGGGTCCGGCCGGCGGCGGTCAGTGCAGGGGGATCGTGCGGACCAGGCCGGCGAAGGCCTGCTGCTCCGCCTCGGTCAGTTCCACCGACTCCATCGGGTGGACGGAGATGCCGCGCTGGGCCGGGATGACCGAGAGGCCATCGAAGGCGCCTGGCTCCGGGTGGTGGAAACGGCTGTCCCACAGCATGTGGCCGAGGCCGATCAGCCAGACGGCGGCGGCCACGAGCAGGACGGCGATGCCGATTTCCTGAGCGAGGGAAATGGAGGGGAACACGCGGTCCTCCAAAGGAGTGCTGGAGTGCGGTACAAGATCGGGCGTGGGGACACTCAACACCAGAACCGCCCGAATGGGTAGGGATGTGCCGAGCGTCACGCCAGGGCCAAAGGTCCCCTCCTCGGCTCCCGACCGACCGGACTCCGGACTCCGCACCCCGGACACCGCGCCCCGGATCGGAGCCCGGATCGGGTCCCGGACCCGGTTCCCGGTCACGTCAGCGGCAGCTTGAAGCCCTCGTGGCTCCGTGCGTAGCCCAGCCGCTCGTAGAACCGGTGCGCGGCCGTGCGCCGCTTGTTGCTGGTGAGCTGCATCAGGCCGCAGCCGCGCTCTCGGGCCCGGTCCGCCGCCAGCTCCATCAGGCGGGCTCCGAGCCCGCCGCCCCGCCGGTCGGCGCGGATCCGTACCGCCTCCACGAGGGCACGCTCCCGGCCGCCCTGGCCCAGGCCCGGCACGTAGGTCAGCTGCAGGCAGCCGACGAGCTCCCCGTCCTGCTCCAGGACCAGCATCTCGTTGCGCGGGTCCGCCTCGATCGCGGCGAAGGCCCGCTCGTGGGCCTCGGAGACCGGCTCCGGATCCGGCGCGGGAGCCCCGGTGCCGGCCGCGGCCGGGTTCTCGTCCTGGGTGAGCAGGGCGAGTACGGCGGGCAGGTCCTGGCGTTTCGCGGTGCGGAAGATCATGCCGGGATCATGCCAAAGGGGCCGGGCGGCGGTGCGGCCCGGCCCCTTCGGTGTCGCCGCTACGGGCGGAAGCGCACGACCTGCGGGTCGTGGTCGCTGTTCTGGTTCGCGAACTCCGCGTTGATGTGCACGCTGTCGTAGCTGAACTGCTTGATGCCCGGGCTCGTCAGGATCTGGTCCAGGACCTGCGCGTTGCCCTGGTAGACGTACGAGTAGCGCTCGGGCTTCGGCAGCGACTTGATCGCCGAGTACAGCGCCCCGCCGTCCTCCAGCGCCTTCGCCGTGTCCGAGAACTCGAAGTCGTTGATGTCGCCGACCACGAGGACCGCGGCCTTCTTCTCCACGGCCAGGACGTCCTTCACGAAGCCGTTCACGGCCTGCGCCTGCAGCAGCCGCTTGGCCTCGGAGGAGCGCACCGGGGGCTGGTGCGAGGAGGTCAGGCCCTCGTCGCCGCCCTTCGAACCGAAGTGGTTGGCGATCACGAAGACCGTCTTGCCGTGGAAGACGAACTCGCCGGCCAGCGGCTTGCGGCTGTCCGCCCACGCCGGGTTCGCCGGGTCGATCCGGCCCGGGGAGTGCGTCAGGGCGGCCTTGCCCTTCTCCTTCACCACACCGGTCGCCGTCACCGCGTCGCCCGGGGCCCGGTCGGTGAAGGAGACCCGCTCCGGGTTGAAGAGGAACACCTGGCGGATGTTGCCGCCGGGCTCGCCGCCGTCCTTCTTGTCCTCCGGGTCCACCGAGCGCCACTGGTACGCCGGGCCGCCCGCGGCCACGATGGCCGCGGTGAACTTGGCCACGGTGGCCCCGGCCGAGACGGTGCCGTCGTTCTTGGCGCCGTTGTCGTCCTGGATCTCCTCCAGGGCGAGGATGTCGGGGGAGGCGAGGTTCTCGACGACGGCCTTCGCCAGGTTGTCGAACTTCTCCTGCGGGTCGGTCGGGTCGAGGTTCTCCACGTTGTACGTGGCCACCGCGAGTTCCTTCTCGGCCTGCGGCTTGGTCTTCTCCGGCGCCAGGGTGCCCGGCTTGACCGTGCCGAGGGTGCGGGCCACCAGCGTGTAGCCGCCGAACTGGTTGAAGTCCAGGGGGCCTTCGGTGCGGCCGGTCAGCTTGTCGCCGACGTTGGCCACCGGGAACGGCTGCTGCGCGAGGGGTGCGAGCTGCTGGATCTGGAGGCGCCCGGTGTTCTGGGAGTCGTACGAACCGTAGAGCGTGCCGCCGCGCTTGGTGTTGTTCTCCCAGCCCTTGACCGTCACCCACAGCTCGGCGTACGGGTCGGTGGCGCCGACCACGCGCGAGTTGCCGATCGCGACGTTCATGCCTTCAAGGGACTCGTAGTAGTCCAGGGCGTAGCGCGAGGGCTCCAGGGTCAGGCCGTTGATGCTGCCGGCGGCGGCCGGGTCGCCCTCCGGGGCGTACGCGCAGGGGACGGAGTACTCGTTGACGGCGGTGGCCGCGGGAACGGCGTTGCCGGAGGAGACCACGGTCACGACGGGCTTGGAGATCTGGGTGACCGACTGGTTGCCCGAGGCCGCGCCGCCGGGGATGTACTCGCCGACCAGGCCGGAGACCGTGACGGCGTCGCCGACGGCGACGGTCGGGACCGCATTGGTGAAGACGAACACGCCCTCGCTGGTGGCGTCGTCGTCGTCCGCGTCGGGATCCTGGATCCAGAAGCCGCGCGAGCCGTACGTACGCACGCCCGTGACGATGCCCGCCACATCGGTGACCTGCTTGCCGACCAGCGGGGAGGTGCGGGTGGCGCCCTGGATGTCGTGGATGCGTATCGGATCGGCGGACACGGCGCCTTCGGCCGCGTCGGCGGTGCCCGCGAGCAGGCCGGTGGCCAGCGCGGTGGCGACGAGGGCCGCGACGGCGGCGGAACGGGGATGCGAGGAGCGCATGGGCGGGAACTCCGGTGTGTGGAGGGGGAGGCGGACATCTACGCGCGTCAATTTCCTTCGTGGCCGGCAAAGTTGTCAAGCCCTCCAGGGAATACGGCGGTTGACTGTGGGATGAACCAAAGGGGAGGGGCCGCCGGGAGCGCCCGAAATGCGTCTACTCTGGGGCGCCGTACGACCTGTAGACGAACCGCCCGAACCACCCGTACCCGAACCACCCGTGCCCGCGAGGAGAACCGCCCCATGTCCGCAGACTCGCACCCCACGCTGCCGCCGGTACGGCTGCTCCCCGACGCGGAACTCGCCCGCGAAGCCCTGGCCGCCCCGCTGTTCGCCCGCGCCGTGCGCCTGGCCCGCTGGGCCGGACCGGACACCCGCGTGGACACCGGTGGCGAGCTCGTCGCCGCGCAACTGCCGCAGGCGGTGGCCCACCTGGGCCTCGACCCGGCCGACGAGGACTCCGCCGCCCACGCGAGCCAGGCCTGGCGGGTGGCCGTCGACACCGGCCTCGTCGACGTCACCGAACCGGAGGAGGACGGCTCCGCCGCCGGGGAAGCGGACGGGGACGAGCGGGAGTTCGGCACCGCCGAGCCCGGCGAGGACCTGGCCCTGGTGACCGGCGGAACCCCCGGCGACGTGCTCGACCTGTGGCTGGCGGCCCTGGACACCGTCCTCGCGGACGCGGCGGTACCGGCCCTGGACGACCTCGTCGACGCCCTCGACGCGGGCGGCGAGATCGACTTCGACCAGCTCGACTGGAACCCGCGCCGCGAGGCCGACTTCCTCGACGGGGTCCTCGCCAACCTCTACCTGCTCGCCGTCGCCGAAGGCGGCACGGCCGACGGCCCGGTACCCCTCCCGGTGCTCGCCGCCTCGATGGTGGTGCCGGACGACATGGGCGACCCCACCGACGCCGTACTGGAACAGGTCTCGGACGCGATGATGCGCCTCGACGACCAGTTCCGGCAGCTGGAGCCGATCGGGCTGGTCGAGTTCCGCCCCGTCGACGAGGAGCTGATGGCGGAGGCCGAGGACGAGGAGTTCCTCGCCGCCGGCGCCGCCGCCCCCGACGAGGAGGACGTCTCCCGGTACGGGCTGGTGCGCCTGACCCCGCTCGGCCTGTACGGGATCCGGGCGCGCATGCTGGAGGCGGGCGTCGAGGCCCCGGCCGTCGGAGAGCTGGCCGGCAAGGGCGCCGACGTCCTGCTCGACGTGGTCTCCCACTACTCCGAGGCCGCCGCCCAGGCCGAGATCGACCAGTGGCTGGCCGGCCGCCCCGTACCCGAAGCCGCCACGGAGCTGCTCGCCGCCGCGCGCGGAGCCGACGCCGGCGGCCCGCTGCGCCGGCTGCGCTGCCAGCAGGCCCTCGCTCCGGCCGGAGCGGAGGCCGAGCAGGCCGTGCGCGCGGTCCTGGACGACCACGAGCTCGGCGGGCTCGCCCGGGTCTGGCTGGCCGAGCGCGGGGCGGCCGACGTACCGGCGCCGGACCAGGACATGGTGTTCTGGCTGACGGTCGACACGATCGCGGCGCAGCTCGCGACGGGCGGAGCGGGCGGCGGGGGAGCCGACGGCGGGGAGGGCGCCGAGGCGGAGCTGCCGCTCCTGATCGAATCGCTGACCGCCCATCACGCCGGGTTCTTCGAACAGGCCTGGCGGGTGGAGCACCCGGCGACGGCTCAGGTCCTGGAGGCGATGGGGCGGCTGCACCCCGACAGGAAGGCGGCCAAGGAGGCCCGGAAGGCCGCGTTCAAGGCGCGTTCCCGGGGCGTGTGAGGCGCCGGTAACCGGCCGTTCCCGAATGGGAGTCGGCCAAGGGGGACACCGGTCAAGGGGTCGATTCGTTTTCCCGGGTAGTTCAGTCGGCGTTCACGTGCGGGCGGGAGCGTGTGCGCCGACGACCGCACGACAGGCGCAGCACCTCCCCACCCCTGGAGACCCGATGCCGCTCAGCCGTAGAGATTTCACCACCCGCACCGCACTCGCGGGTGCGGGAGTCGCGCTCACCGGAACGGTCGGCGCACTCGCCACCGCTCCCGGCGCACTCGCCGCGGACGACGGCGCACTGCAGGACGCCGGCGCCGACCAGGGCCAGGACCGGGGCCACGGCCACGGCCACGGACCGGGCTACGGTCCCCTCGTCCCCGACCCGGCCGGCATCCTGGCCCTCCCCGCCGGATTCACGTACCGCGTGATCACCCACAGCGGTGTCACCACGCTCGACTCGGGCGAGAGCACCCCGTCCAACCACGACGGCACCGCCGCCTTCGAGGGCCACCGCGGCGTCACCCTCCTCGTCAACAACCACGAGCTGAAGGGCCCCCGCGCGAACTGGACGCACCCCGTCCCGCTCACCGAGGGCCTCGTCTACGACCCGGGCGCGGCCGGCGGCTGCACGGTCGTGGAGGTCCGGCGCGGCGGCGAGGTCGCCGAATGGGTGGGCATCGCCGGTACGTCGACCAACTGCGCGGGCGGCTCCACTCCCTGGGACACCTGGCTGACCTGCGAGGAGAACGAGGACCTCGCCGGCAAGAACGGGATGACCAAGGACCACGGCTACGTCTTCGAGGTGGACCCGCACGACCGCCGGGCCAACCGCGACCCCAAGCCGGTCAAGGCCTTCGGCCGGTACGCCCACGAGGCCGTCGTCATCGACCCGCGCCAGGGCCACGCCTACCTCACCGAGGACGCCTCCGGCCCCAACGGGCTGCTCTACCGCTGGACCCCGCCGAGCGGCTTCCGCCACGGGCGCGGCAAGCTCCGTACGCTCGCCGCCGACGCCGGTGTGCTGGCGGCCGCCAAGTGCTTCGACAGCGCGGGGCGGTTCGTCGACGACCTCTCGCGCGCCACGAAGATCGGCACCACCTACGGGGTGGACTGGGTGCCGGTCCCGGACCGCGACGCGCGGACCGTGGCGGTGCGCAAGCAGTTCGGGGAGTCGGCCGTGACCCGCGCGCGCAAGCTGGAGGGCATGTGGTGGGCCGACGGCGGGGCGTACTTCGTCTCCTCCTACGCCCGCGAGGAGAGCCCGGGCGCGGCCCACGACGGCCAGGTGTGGTTCTACGACCCCAAGCGGCGCACGGTGCGGCTCCAGGTCCTGCTCGGGGTGAACGCCGACCCGTCCGTGGACGGCGGTTACGACGGGCCGGACAACATCACGGTCTCCCCGTACGGCGGTCTGATCATCGCCGAGGACGGCTCGGGGCTGCAGCACCTCTTCGGTGCGACCGAGTCGGGGCGCACGTACCCGCTGGCCCGCAACGAGATGAACATGGGGACGGCCGAGGAGCCGGAGTACTCGGAGTTCACGGGGGTCTGCTTCTCCCCGGACGGGCGGACGCTCTTCGCCAACATCCAGGACCCGGGCATCATGCTGGCCGTCACGGGACCGTGGCGCCGCCGCCGCTGATCCGGGAGCGGCGGACATGAGAAGAGCCGCCGGGCCTTCGGGCCCGGCGGCTCTTCGCTTCGTCTCGCTCTGTTCGTTCGTTACTGAGATTCGGCGCGGCTGGCCGCGGCCCACTCTTCGAGGAGGAACTCGTACGCCTCGGAGGGCCACTCGCCGTCCACCCGGCTCTCGACGAGCTGCCGGATCGCCTCGTTCGCCTCGGCGGCGGACGGGCGGGCGGGGCCCGCGGGCTGGAGTGTCTGGTGCATGGTTCCAAGGCTACGGGCGAGCACTGACAGCCACCCCCGTATTAAGGGTGGAACAGGTCACCCGCAGAGGGCGCTTGTCGCTCCATGTGCCCGCCCACCTGCTCAGAGTGCCTGTGCGGCCGGCTTCACCATGCCCCGCACTGTGCGCGACTTCACAAACTCGCCCATGGCCGTCATCTCCCATTCGCCCGAGAACTGCTTGATGAGCTTCGCCATCATCACGCCGGTCTGCGGCTCGGCGCTGGTGAGGTCGAAGCGGACCAGCTCCTCGTCGGTCGCGGCGTCGATGAGGCGGCAGTAGGCCTTGGCCACCTCGGTGAACTTCTGGCCGGAGAAGGAGTTGACCGTGAAGACGAGGCCCGTCGCGTCCGCGGGCAGCCGGCCGAGGTCCACGACGATCACCTCGTCGTCGCCCGCGCCCTCGCCGGTGAGGTTGTCGCCCGAGTGCTTGACGGAGCCGCCGAGGATGGACAGCTTGCCGAAGTAGCAGCTGTCGATGTGGTTGCGCTGCGGGCCGTACGCGATGACCGAGGCGTCCAGGTCGATGTCGCGGCCGCGGAACGCGGGCTCCCAGCCGAGGCCCATCTTGACCTGGGAGAGCAGCGGGCGGCCGCCCTTGACCAGGGAGACGGTCTGGTTCTTCTGGAGGCTGACCCGGCCCTTGTCGAGGTTGATCTTCCCGGCACCGGGGGCGGCAGCGGCGGCGGGTGCCGCCACGGGCGCGGGGGCGACCGGCTGGGGCGCCGGGGCCGTCCCGGGTGCGCCGCTGGTGAGCCAGGGGGAGGCCGCGTACGTGGGCGGCGCCGCCGGGGGAGCCGGGGGCGCGGGCGGGGCGGGCGGGGCGACCGGGGCCGGGGCGGCGGCCGCCGGAGCCGGCTCGTCGTCCACCGAGACCCCGAAGTCGGTCGCGATGCCGGCGAGGCCGTTCGCGTACCCCTGGCCGACGGCTCGCACCTTCCAGATGCCGCCGCGCTGGTAGACCTCGACGACCACCAGGGCGGTCTCGGTGCCGAGCCGCGGCGGGGTGAAGGTGGAGATCACCGCTCCGCCGCCCGCGTCCCGCACGGTGGCGGTGGGCTCGATGCCCTGGAAGGACTGGCCGGCGGCGTCCGGGCTGGCCGTGATGACGATCCGCTCGATGCCGGGCGGGACCGATCCGGTGTCCACGGTGATCGAGTCCGGTGCCGTGCCGCCGCCCGAGCGGTAGGTGACGCCGGGGCCGGACGGCTGGTTGAAGAAGATGAAATCGGCGTCGGAACGCACCTTGCCGTCGGCGGCGAGGAGCAGCGCGGACACGTCGAGCCGCACCGGGGCAGCCACGTCCACCGTCACGCGGACGGCATTGAGCGGCAGGTTGGAACCAGGGGTCATAGCGGTCATGCCGGGAGAACGACCGAGGTGGCTTTGCCGTTCCCTTACTTTCACCCGGTTTCCCGGTTCTTCACCCGCGCCTCAGACCCGACCCCGGTTGCGGGGGTGGTTCCTGGCCGTCCGCTCGTTGCCGAACTTGTAGGAGCCGGTCCAGCGCGCCATCACGAGCTGGGCGTCGCCGGCTTCGACCTCGGCGAGGAAGGCCGCGGCCCGCCCGCCCCGGAGGGTGGCCGCCGCCCGGCCCTGGTGGGTGATGACGACGCTCTGGTCGCCCCGCTGTTCGTACGAGAATCCGTGGGGTTTCGGCATGCGCCGAGGGTGCCGCCCGAGGGCGGTGCCCCGCAACGCAATATGGCTATCGGGCGTCTCCCGTGACCCGTCGCGGGAGACCCAGCGGGTTGGCCTCGCGGAGCTCCGCCGGGAGCAGGGCGTCCGGCACCGACTGGTAGACCACCGGGCGCAGCCAGCGTTCGACGGCCGTGCCGCCGACCGAGGTGGAGTGGGAGGTCGCCGCCGGGTAGGGGCCCCCGTGGTGCTGGGCCGGGGCCACCGCCACACCGGTCGGCCAGCCGTTCACCACGACCCGGCCCGCCAGCGTCGTGACCTGGGCGATCAGCTCCGCCGCCGGACCCGGGCCGCCGTCCGCCTCGGCGGCCGACAGCTGGAGGGTCGCGGTGAGGTTGCCGGGGAGCCGCCCGAGCAGGGCGGCGGCCTCGTCCTGGCCGGCGTACCGGGCCAGCACCGTGACCGGGCCGAAGCACTCCTCCAGGAGCACCTCGTAGGGCCCGCCCTCCAGCAGGGTCCGCACCGGCACGCTCAGGTAGCCCGCGCCGACGGTGTGCTCGCCGCCGGATCCGGGGGTGACGGGTGCGTCGACCCCGGGCAGCGCGGCGCGTTCGCGGACCCCGGCGACGAAGTTGTCCCGCATCCGGTGGTCGAGGAGCACCCCGGGCTCGGTCTCTCCGAGCGCCTTGGTCAGCGCACCGGCGAGCCGGTCCCCGTCCGCACCCTCGGGTACGAGGACCAGGCCCGGCTTGACGCAGAACTGGCCGACGCCGAGCGTGACCGAGCCGGCCAGCCCGCCGCCGATCTCCTCGGCGCGCTCCGCGGCGGCCGCCGGGGTGACCACGACCGGGTTGAGGGAGCCCAGTTCACCGTGGAAGGGGATCGGTACGGGCCGCGCGGCGGCGGCGTCGAACAGGGCCCGCCCGCCCCGGATGGAACCGGTGAACCCGGCGGCGCCGACCAGCGGGTGCCGGATCAGCTCCAGTCCCGCGTCGAACCCGTGGACCACGGCGACGACCCCGGCCGGCAGTCCGGCCGCCACGGCGGCCCGGCGCAGCAGCGAGGCGCACAGCTCGGAGGTGGCCGGGTGGTCGGGGTGTGCCTTGACCACGACCGGGCAGCCCGCGGCCAGCGCGCTGGCGGTGTCGCCGCCGGGCACGGAGAAGGCGAGGGGGAAGTTGGAGGCGGCGTAGACCGCGACCACGCCCAGCGGCACCTTGTAGCGGCGCAGCTCGGGGCGGGGCGGGGCGGTGGTGGGGTCGGCGCGGTCGATGCGGATGTCGAGGTACGAGCCCTCGTCCACGGCATCGGCGAAGGCGCGGAACTGGCCCGTGGTGCGGGCGAGTTCCCCGGTGAGCCGGCCGGGCCCGAGCGCGGTCTCGGCGTCGGCCGCCTCGATGACGTGGGCGGCGGACTCGTCGAGCAGATCGGCGGCGGCGCGCAGGAAGGCGGCGCGCCTGCCGGCGTCGGCCAGCGCGCCGCGGGCGGCGTGGGCCGCGCGCACGGCTTCGTCCACCTCCCGGGATGTGGCCTCCACCGCAACCTGCTCGCGGTGCTTCCCGGTGCGGGGGTCCACACTCCAGACTGGTGTTGCTGCCATGGCGAACTGCCTCCTGGATCTACGCTGACCCGCGCGGATGCGTTCAGTATTGTGAACGCTGTTCCGTTGGATGAATGATCACATCCACCGTGGACTCTATTTCCGTGTCTTCCGGGTTGACAAGAGACAGCAAGAGACAGAGGGGCACGAAGGCGGATGACCACCACAGCCGAGCCGGGGGGCTCGGGAGCACCGGCGGCCGTCAAGTCGGCGGTACGAACGGTCCAGTTGCTGGAACACTTCGCCTCCCGGCCGGGGCTGCACAGCCTGGCCGACATCCAGGGCGCCCTCTCCCTGCCCAAATCCAGCCTCTACATGCTGCTGCGCACCCTGGTGAACCTGGGCTGGGTGGAGACGGACGCGACGGGCACCCGCTACGGAATCGGCGTACGGGCGCTGCTCGTCGGCAGCTCGTACATCGACGGGGACGAGGTGGTGGCGGCCGCGCGGCCCACCCTGGACCGGCTCTCCGACGACACGACGGAGACGATCCACCTGGCCCGCCTGGACGGGACGAGCGTGGTCTACCTGGCGACCCGGCAGTCCCAGCACTACCTGCGGCCCTTCACCCGCGTCGGGCGGCGGCTGCCGGTGCACTCGACGGCGCTCGGCAAGGCGCTGCTCGCCACGCACACGGACGACGAGGTACGGGCACTGCTGCCGCGGCGGCTCGAAGCCGTCACCGAGCACACCATCACCGACCGGGACCGGCTCATCGAGGACCTGGCACTGGTGCGGGAGCAGGGGTACGCGGTGGACCGGGAGGAGAACACCCTCGGACTGCGCTGCTTCGGCGTGGCGGTGCCGTACCGGACGCCGGCGCGGGACGCGGTGAGCTGTTCGGTGCCGGTGGCGCGGCTGACGCCGGGGCACGAACGGGGCATCAAGGCGGCGCTGTTCGCGGCGCGCGACCGGCTGTCGGTGGTGACGCGGCGGATGTGAGGCGGGGCCCCGGGCACGGGCCGGGCGGCGGAGGGCCTGATTCCTCCCCCACCCGGGGGAGACGGTTCCCCTTCAAGGGGGAGGTGGCGGGGGCGCGGACGCGGGACCGTTGAGCCATGACCACACGAGCCGTTCACACGCCGCGACCGGGAGGGGCAGCGCAGCCGCCGGCCTCCCGGCCGGGGGCTGGGCGCAGGTTCCTCCGGGCGGCGGCCATCGCCGCCACCGTCCCCTATCTGACGCTGAAGACCGCCTGGCTGGCCGGGAGCCATCTCGGGATACCGGACGGCAGCGTGCTCCTGGAGCCGGGCAGGCCGTTCTTCACCGTGCTCAACGGCCTGTCGCTGGTCATGGACTCCAGCGTGGTCCTGCTGGTCCTGGTGCTCACCAGGCCCTGGGGACAGCGCGTGCCGTCCTGGCTGCTGCTCCTCCCCGTCTTCATCGCCACCGGACTGCTGACACCGATCGTCCTCGGCTTCCCCGGTCAACTCCTCCTGCGCGGCGCGGGACTGGGGCCGGACGAGGCCGCGCGGGCGGCTCAGCCGCCGTTCCTCGATCCGTGGGTCTTCCATGTGGTCTATCCGGGCTTCATCATCCAAGCCATAGCCCTGACCGGACTGTTCGTGCCCTATGCGCGAGAGCGCTGGGGCCGGTCCTGGCAGGGCGTCCTCGAGGAGCGGCTCCCGTCACCCACGGGGGTGGTGGCGGGAGCCGCGGCGGCGATGGCGGCGGTGGTGGCGGCGACGCACCTGTACTGGGCCTTCGGCGGTACGGCCGGACACGATGCGGACCAGATCGCGCAGTACTCCTCCGATGCGGGAGCGGTGTCCTTCGTCCACGCGCTGTGTGCGCTGACCGCCGGGGTGGGGGCCGTGCTGCTCGCCGGGGGCGGGGACCGGCGGGCGTGGTGGCCGCTGGTCATGGCGTGGACCGGGGCGGCGGCGACCCTGTGCTGGGGCCTGTGGATGATGACCGCCGTGCTGGGCGGGGACTCGGGCCAGGGTGAACCGACGACCACCGCGACGTATCTGATCTACGCTGGCCAGATGATCGTCGGGCTCCTTGCGGTCAGTGTCATGGCACGGTTCCTGGCCGAGCGCCGAACCGGCTGAAGGAGACGGCGTGGAGAGGCTGTTGGGGGCAGGGGCCCGGCTGCGCTGGGTGCACCAGATACTCGGCGGAGCCCTGCTGATGCCGTACTTCCTGCTCACGCAGGTGGCGGTCGGTGGCGGCGCGGGCGGGGTCAACGCACTCACCTCCCTGCCCCTCAGCCTGCTGGCCTACGCCGTCGCCCTGCCGCTCATCGCCGTGACCGGGCTGTCCGGACTGGTCCGGCCGATGTCCGTGGCCGCCGCGCGGGCCCTGTGCGGGGTGCCGGGGGAGCGGTTCGCCGAGGGGCCGGCCCGGAGCTGGGCGGCCCGGGGACGGGCCTCGGCCTGGTGGACCCTGCACCTGGGGATCGGAGCCCTGGTCAGCGGGATGAGCCTGGCCGTGCCGCCCCTGGCGGTGGTGCTGATCGCCCTGCCGTTCGTGAGCCCGCTGCGGGACATGCCAGCCATGCTCGGCTGGTTCGACGCCCGGGCCCACCCCTACGTTGCCGCCCTGGCCGGGATCGCGCTGCTGGCCGGGGTCGTCCTGGCCGCCGCCGGGGCGGGAGCCCTGCTGGCCCGGCTGGCGCCCGTGCTGCTCGGGCCGACGGCGGCGGACCGGCTGGCGGCCGCCGAGGAGCGCGCCGCCGACCTGGCGGTCCGCAACCGGCTGGCGCGGGAGCTGCACGACGCCGTCGGGCACGCCCTGAGCGCGGTCACCCTCCAGGCGAGCGCCGCCCGGCGGGTGCTCGAGACCGACCCCGGCTTCGTCCGGGAGGCGCTCGCCGCGATCGAGGACACCACCCGGCGCACGGTGGGGGAGCTGGACGCCGTCCTGGGGCTGCTGCGCGAGGGCGACGGAGCGGGCGCCGGGGGCGGCGGACTGCCCGCGGCTCCGACCCTTGCCGCCGACCTCGACGGGCTGCTGGCCCGCAGCCGGGCCTCCGGGACGCCCATCACCGCCCGCCAGGACCCGGGACCGGCCGGCGACTGGGGACGGCTCCCGGAGATCGCCTCCCGCGAGGCGTACCGGATCGTGCAGGAGGGACTGAGCAACGCACTGCGGCACGGGAGGGGGCCGGTCGAGCTGGAGATCTCCGTACGGGTGCGCGGGGGAGGGCGGGGGGACGCCGGTGGGTCCGGGGAGCCCGGTGGGCAGGGGGAACCCGGTGGGACGGGGGAGCCCGGTGGACACGAGGAGCCCCGGGGACACGGAGAACTGGAGATCATCATGACCAACGATCCGGCGGCCCCGGCCCCGGCTCCGGCCGCTGTGGGGGCCCGCACCACCGGGGGCCGGGGGCTGCGGGGCGCCGCCGAGCGGGCCGCACTGCTCGGCGGGCAGGTCGAAGCCGGGCCGCACGAGGGCCGGTGGCGGCTGCGGGCCGTCCTGCCGCTCGGCGGGCACGCCGGATCCGGCGAGGGGGCCCGATGAGCCCGGCGACGGAACCGGCCGGGCCGGCGAACCCGGATGCGTCTCCCCCCGCGCCCGCGGCCGCGCCCTCGGCGACGGCCGGGCCGGGCCGTCGGCCGCTGCGGCTGGTCGTGGCCGACGACGAGCGGATGGTCCGTACCGCCCTGCGGGTCATCCTCGACGCCGAGCCCGATCTGGAGGTCGTGGGGGAGGCGGCCACCGGCGCCGAGGCCGTGGCCGTGGTGCGGGCGCTCGCACCGGACGTGGTGCTCATGGACGTGCGGATGCCGGAGATCGACGGCATCCGGGCCACCGAGCGGATCCTCGCCACCATGGCCGAGCCGCCCCGGATCGTGGTGGTCACCACCTTCGAGAACGACGCCTACGTCTACGACGCGCTGCGCGCGGGAGCCGCCGGGTTCCTCCTCAAGCGGGCCGATCCCGACGAGCTGACCGCCGCGGTCCGGCTCGTGGCCCGCGGGGACTCGCTGCTCTTCCCGGCGGCCGTCCGTGCCCTGGCCGCGGCCCACACCCCGCCCGGGGCCGGCCCGGCCGCCGCCCCCTGGGTCGCCCGGCTCACGGACCGGGAGGCCGGCGTGCTGCGGCTGATGGCCGCCGGGCTCTCCAACCACGAGGTGAGCGAGCGGCTCGGAGTCGGCCCGCAGACGGTCAAGACGCACGTGGCCGCGGTGCTGGCGAAGACCGGCTCCCGGGACCGGACCCAGGCGGTCATCGCGGCGTACGAGGGAGGCTTCCTCATGAAGAAAGGCTGAGAACTCCGCCACAATCGGGGCAGAGCGGAACGCCCGGGGCGGCTGGGGCGTCCTTCTGGGGGATGAACAAGACGATCAGGCGTGCGTCGGTCTTCTGTCTGCTTCTGGTGCTGGCCCTTTTGGTGCGGGTCACCTGGGTGCAGGCATACCAAGGCCAGGCCCTCGCAGACGACAAGAACAACCGGCGCAACCTCATCGGGAAGTACGAGAACCCGCTGGGGAACATCATCGTGGGCGGGGAGGCGATCACCGGTTCCACGGACACGGGCGGCAAGGACTTCCGGTACAAGCGGACGTACGTCGACGGACCGCTGTACGCGCCGGTCACCGGTTACAGCTCCCAGGCCTTCGGTTGGAGCATGCTGGAGGGCGTCTACAGGGACGTGCTCAACGGCACCGACAACCGGCTCAAGAGCGTCATGGACACGCTCACCAACAAGCGGGCCACCCCCGGCAACGTCCTCACCACGATCGACAAGAACGTCCAGAAGGCGGGCTGGGACGCGCTCCAGGGCAAGCAGGGTTCGGCCGTGGCGATCGACCCGGCGACGGGCGAGATCCTGGCCGTCGTGAACAACCCGTCCTACGACCCGGGCACCATCTCCGGCGCGGGCGAAGCGGACCAGAAGGCGTGGAACGAGCTCAACGCCGACAACGGCAAGGCCATGGTGAACACCGCGCTGCGCAACCCGCAGGCACCCGGCTCCACCTTCAAGCTGGTCACCCTGGCGGCAGCCATCGAGAACGGCCTGGTCACGAACATCGACACGCCGACCTCGGTTCCCGGGGACTACGCGATCCCCGGCACGGTGCGCAAGCTCAAGAGCGAGGTCAGCGACGACCAGTGCAACAACGTCAGCCCCCGCACCGCGCTCAAGCTGTCCTGCAACAACGTCTTCGCCGACTTCGCGCACAAGCTGGGCCAGGACAAGATGCGGGCGATGGCCGAGAAGCTCGGCTTCAACGTGATCCACGAGCTCCCCGTCTACACCGACCCCGCGAGCAAGTACCCGAAGAAGAAGATGTCGGTCGACCAGGTCGCGCAGACCGGTATCGGCCAGTTCGACGTCCAGGCCACGCCGCTCCAGATGGCGATGGTGAGTGCCGCGATCGAGAACGGCGGCAAGCTCGTCGCCCCGCACGAGGTCTCCGAGGTCACCGACTCCAACGGCAACGTGCTGCAGAGCTTCAAGGACCCGAAGTCCACGCAGGTGATGAGCGGGAAGACCGCCTCGATGCTCCGGGAGGCCATGAAGACGGTCGCCACCGAGGGCGGCGGCAAGAACGTCCAGATCCCGGGCGTGGAGTCGGGTGCCAAGACCGGTACCGCCCAGCGCGGCGTGGGCAACAGCCTCCCGCCGCTCGCCTGGTACACCACGTACGGCAAGGCCGGTGGCAAGCAGATCGCCGTCGCCGTGGTGATCGTCGGGTCGGACACCGACCGCTCCGAGATCGCGGGCGGCAAGCTCGCCGCCCCCGTGGCGCAGAAGATGATGGAGGCGTGGCTGAAGAAGTAGCCGCGCCGGGCGGCGCCGCCGCCCCGCCGCCTTGTCTCGTACGCATGGCCGATTCACGTCCGTGCCGGACGCGCGGGAAGCGCGCCGGGAACCGCCGGGGTTCCCGGCGCGTTCCCATGTCCATGATCAGAGCCGCGCTCCCCGCCGACCTCGACGCCATCGCAGCCCTGCACACCCGGGCCCGCGCCACCTACTACCAGGGCCGAATCCCCGCGGAGGCCTACGGCGGCGAGGCGGAGCTCGCGCGGACCCGGGAGGGCTGGTCCCGGGCGGTCGCGCGGCCCGGCGACGCGGGCGGGGTGCTCTGCGCCGAGCGGGACGGGGAGGTCACCGGGGTGGCGGCCTTCCGCACCGCCGACGGGGAGACCACCCTCACCCAGCTGCACGTGGACCCCGTCCACTGGCGCCGCGGCACCGGGGCGGCCCTGCACGCCGCCTGCCTCGACGCCTGGCGCCGCGCGGGCGTCCGCAGGGTCCGCCTGGAGGTCTACGAGCACAACCTCCGCGCCCAGGCCTTCTACGCCACCCACGGCTGGCTCCCGGACCCGGCCGGAGCCCGGGTCGCGGGTTCCCACCGCATCCTGTGGCTCACGGTGGGGGACCCGTCCGGGAGCGGCCCGTCCGGGAGCGGCCCGTCCGGGGAATGAGATGCCGGGCCGGATGGTTGAACACGGAACAGTTGATTCCGTGGAGGGAAGAAGGAACATGCGCGTCGAGATCTGGAGCGACATCGCCTGCCCGTGGTGCTACATCGGCAAGGCCCGGTTCGCCAAGGGGCTGGCCGGCTTCGCACACCGCGAGGAGGTCGAGGTGGTCTACCGCTCCTTCGAGCTCGACCCGAACGGCCCCAAGGGCCAGGTGGCGCCCGTCCTGGACATGCTGGCCAAGAAGTACGGCCGCACCCTCGAAGAGGCCCGCGGCATGGAGGAGTACGTCGCCGCGAGCGCCCGCGCCGAGGGGCTGACGTACCGCACCGAGGGCCGGGACCACGGCAACACCTTCGACATCCACCGCCTGCTGCACATGGCCGCCGACCGCGGCCGCCAGGAGGAGCTGCTCGACCTCGTCTACCGCGCCAACTTCGGCGAGGAGCGCTCCGTCTTCGACCCCGAGGTGCTGGTCGCGCTCGCGGTCGAGGCCGGACTGGACGAGTGGGAGGCCCGGTCGGTGCTGCGCGACGAGAGCGCGTACGCCTCCGCGGTGCGCGCCGACGAGCGCGAAGCGTCCGAACTGGGTGCGAACGCCGTACCGTTCTTCGTGCTGGACCGCCGCTTCGGGATCTCCGGCGGGCAGCCTGCCGAGGTCTTCACGCAGGCGCTGGAGCAGGCCTGGGCCGGCCGCGAGGTCCTCGCGCCCACCGCCCCCGAGGGCGAGGCGTGCGAGCCCGACGGAGCGTGCGCGGTGCCGCACCCCTAAGGCGCTCTCATAAGTAGTCCTTTGGTGTGGTGCATGAAACCAGGCAATGGACTTTGGGGTGGTTCTGGCCCAGAGTGAACGGCATGGACCCATCCGTGCCCGAGGCCGTCCGCGACGAGTTCGCCCACTCCACCACCTATCTCAACACCGCCACCTGCGGGATCCTCCCGCGAGCCGCCGTCGCCGAGGTGCGGCGGCTCGCGGAGGCCGCCGGAGCCGGACTCCCGGAAGGCTTCGGCGACTTCGGCCGCGTCGAGCGGGTGCGGGAGTCCTTCGCCCGCCTGGTCGGGGTTCCCGCGGACCGCGTGGCGGTCGGTTCGGCCGTCTCCACTCATGTCGGCCTGATCTCCGCCTCCCTCCCCGGCGGCTCCGAAGTCCTCTGCCCGGAGGGCGAGTTCGCCTCGGACATCAACCCCTTCGTGGTGCGCGGCGACCTCAAGGTCCGCTTCGCCCCGCTGGAGTCCCTCGCCGAAGCCGTCGGCCCGGACACCGCCCTGGTCGCGCTGAGCGCCGTACAGTCCGCCGACGGCCGTGCGGCGGACCTGGCGGCCGTGCGCGCCGCCACCACCGCGCACGGGGCGCGGATGCTGGTCGACGCCTCCCAGGCGGCGGGCTGGCTGCCCTTCGACGCGAGCCCCTACGACTACACGGTCACCGCCGGGTACAAGTGGCTGCTCGCCTCACGCGGGGTCTCCTACCTCACGGTCTCGGAGGAGGCCCAGGACACCGTGACCCCGCTGCACGCCGGCTGGGTGGCCCTCGCCTCCATGTGGGACGCCATCTACGGCCCGCTGCGGGAACTGGCCCACGGGGCCCGGCGCTTCGACGAGTCCCCGGCCTTCCTGGCCTACCACGCGGCCGAGCCCTCGCTGGCCCTGCTGGAGCGGATCGGCATCGACGCCGTCCACGCCCACGACACCGCCCTGGCCGCCCGCTACCGCGCCGGCCTCGCCCGCCTGGGCCACGAGCCCGTCCCGGGCGCATCCCCGATCGTCTCCGTGCCGGGTCTGGCCCACCACCAGGGCGCCCTGCTCGCCGCGGGCATCCCCACGGCCGCCCGCGCGGGAAGCCTGCGGGCCTCCTTCCACCTCTACACCACCGAGGCGGACGTGGACCGGCTGCTGAACTTCCTGGAGGGCTGACCCGGCCGGGCCGGCGCGGGCTGACCCGGGCGGCCGGCCCCGGGCGGCCGGATCGACTCCGCCCGCCCGGCCGCCCGGCCTGCCGGTTCAGGCGGAGGGCAGGGCCGTCTGCCAGGCCGAGGCCGCCGCCGCGAGGGCCCCGGCCGGGTCCGCCGACAGGGCCCCGGCCAGGGCCGTCAGGCAGGAGGCCACGGTGTCCGGGGAGGCCGCCGTGCCGTAGTGGTTGACCCGGACCATCTCCCGCGCCAGCGCGCCGCCGCCCGCCGCGAGGGGGGCCGCCGGATCCGCCGCGAGGGCCTTCGCCACCACCGCGGAGGCGTCCGGGACCCGCAGGGTGGTGGCCACCGGGGCCGCCGCCGCGGCCGGGCCGACGAACGGGTCGATGCCCAGCGCCGCCGCGCCCGCGCGGGTCGCCGCCGCGGCGGCCGCGTGGCGGGCCGTCACCGCCGGCAGGCCCTTGGCCGCGATGCGGTCCAGGCAGGCCTCCAGCGCCAGCATCTCCAGCTGCGCCGGTGCGTGCGGCAGCGCGGTGCGCCCGGCGTCGATCCAGCGCTCCTTCCAGTCCAGCAGGGAGAGGTACGAGCGGCGCGGCGCCGCGGGGTTCTCCGCGAAGCGGGCCCACGCGCGGTCCGAGACCGACACCGCCGAGACCCCCGCCGGGCCGCCCATCGCCTTCTGCGCGCCGATCACGCACAGGTCCACGCCCCAGGCGTCCGGGAGCAGCGGCTCCGCGCCCACCGAGGCCACCGCGTCCAGCATGAACAGCGCCCCGTGGGCCCGTACGGCCTCGCCGATCTCCGCCACCGGGTTGGTGTTCCCGGTGGCCGCCTCCGCGTGGACCAGGGAGACGAAGTCGATCTCCGGGTGCTCGGACAGGGCCCGGTCCACCTGGGCGGCGGACACGGCGGTGTCGAAGGGGACCTCCAGGTCCACGACGTGCGCCCCGCAGTCGCGCAGCCAGTTGCCGAAGGTGGTGCCGTAGGGGCCGGTCACCACGTTCAGCGCGGTCGAACCGGGTCGTGCGCCCGACCGGATGCATCCCTCCAGCGGCAGCAGTGCCTCGCCCTGGGTGATCACCACGTCGGCCCGGGTCCCGAGCAGCTCCGCGACCCCCCGCTCGATCGACGCGAACCGCGCGGCGGTCAGGGGCGGAAGGTCCAGGAGGGGGTGGTTCACGGCGCCGCTCTCTTCGTTCGCTCGGGTCGGGGTCGTTCGTCCGGATACGTCCGGACCGACCTGGAGAGCCTACCGAGCCCGCACATAGAGTGCCGCCATGAGCGACGAGGTCAACGGAGACAGCGCACAGCCGGGTCTGCTGCACGTGAAGGGGCGGGTGCTGGTCGGGCCCGACGAGGTGCGCGACGAACTCTGGGTGATCGGCGGCCGGATCTCCTACGAGCGCCCGCGCGGCGCGGGGGAGTTCACCGAGGTCGCCGGGTGGGTCCTGCCCGGGCTGGTCGACGCGCACTGCCACGTGGGGCTCGACGCCCACGGGCCGGTGGACGCCGACACCGCGGAACGGCAGGCCCTGACCGACAGGGACGCCGGCACCCTCCTCATCCGCGATGCCGGGTCCCCGTCCGACACCCGCTGGGCCGACGCCCGCGAGGACCTGCCGAAGATCATCCGGGCGGGCCGGCACATCGCCCGGACCCGCCGCTACATCCGCAACTTCGCCCACGAGATCGAGCCCGACGACCTCGTCGCGTACGTGGGCCGCGAGGCGCGGCGCGGCGACGGCTGGGTCAAGCTGGTCGGCGACTGGATCGACCGCGAGGTCGGGGACCTGACGGCCTGCTGGCCGCGCGCCGAGGTCGAGGCGGCCATCGCCGAAGCCCACCGCCTCGGCGCGCGGGTCACCGCGCACTGCTTCGCCGAGGACTCCCTGCGGGACCTGGTCGAAGCGGGCATCGACTGCATCGAGCACGCCACGGGGCTCACCGAGGACACCATCCCGCTGTTCGCGGAGCGCGGGGTGGCCATCGTCCCGACCCTCGTGAACATCGCGACCTTCCCGAAGATGGCCGCGGGCGGCGAGGCCAAGTTCCCGCACTGGTCGGCGCACATGCGCCGGCTCCACGAGCGGCGCTACGACACCGTCCGCGCCGCCTACGACGCGGGCATCGGGGTCTACGTCGGCACGGATGCGGGGGGTTCCCTCCCGCACGGCCTGGTCGCGGCGGAGGTCGGCGAGCTCGTCAAGGCCGGGATCCCGCCGCTGCGAGCCCTCGCGGCGACGACCTGGGGTGCGCGCGAGTGGCTCGGCAGGCCCGGCCTGACCGAGGGCGCACCGGCCGACCTCGTGGTCTACGCGACCGACCCGCGGGCCGACGTACGGGCACTGGCGGCGCCGCAGCGGGTGGTGGTGAACGGGAGGGTGGTGGCCTGAGGGCCGCAGGCGTACGGGAGTTGACGGGGCGTGACGTCGGCGCCCGCACCGTCGTTGTGTACGCCCGCTGCGGGCTCGGACGGCCGAGATTCCCGGGATGGGAGGGAACTCCCGTTCCGGGTGAGGCGTATGTATTCGAACCTATGCCTGGAAACCACCCATTGGGGTGAACTCACGTCGGGTTCACCCCCGTTCACTCTCAGTGCGTAAAGATTCCCGGGTCGAGGCCGTCGGCGCGCGCAATGTCCCCCATTGGCGGCGCGACGGCTCCCATCTCCCTGGGGGTTCCACCACCTTGAACAGCAACACCTTCCGCATGCCCGCGGCCGCGCTCGTCGCCACGGGAGCGGTTGCCCTGCTCGCCGCACCGCCCGCCTTCGCCACCGGATCCCACCCGGGCACGGGCAAGGCCAGTGCCGTCGTCCTGCGCACCACCCTGGACGTGGGCCTGCTCAACAAGACCGTGCACATCCCGCTGAACGCGACCCTCAACGAGGTCACCGCCCCGGCCGACGCGGCGAAGACGGCCCTGACCGTCACCCTCGACGGGGTCGAGGGCGGAGCGCCGGTGAGCGTCCTGCGCGCCGACGTCGCCACGTCCAAGGCCACCGTCGACTCCGGCCGCGCTGAGGCCGAGGCGAACCTGGCCAAGGCCCGGATCCACGTACCCGGCCTGCCGCTGCTGTCCCTGATCGAGGTGGAGAAGGTCAGCTCCAAGGCCGTCTGCGAGGCGGGAGAGAAGCCGGTCGCCAGCGCCAACGTCCTGGGCACCGTGACCGTCCTGGGCAAGAAGGTCACCCTCTCGGCGGGCGGCCCCACCAAGGTGGAGGTCCCCAAGGTCGGCCTGGTGAGCCTGGAGCTCTCCGGCACGCAGACCACCTCCACGACGGCCGCCGCGAGCGCGCTGCGGCTCAAGGTGTCGGTGGACCCCCTCGACCTGAACGTGGCCGAGGTCGAGGGGGAGATCGTGCTCGCCGAGGCCCGCTGCGAGTCCCCGGCCGCCCCCACCGCCGAGGCTTCCACGCTGCCCGGCATCAAGCCCCAGACGGCCACCGCGGGCGGCTCCGGATCCCAGGCCGGGCTCGCCGAGACCGGAGGCGGCTCGCTCACCCCGTACGTGACGGGCGGCGCCCTGATCCTGCTCGGCTTCGGCGCCGCCGCGCTGGTCGTGACCCGGCGCGGCAAGGCCTCGTAAGGGCCTCGTGGTGCCGGGGGACCGCTCCGCCCTACTTCGTCGCGCGGGTCAGTCCCTGCTCCCCGGCGCCGCGTGACATGACGGCCTTCGTCACCTCGCGGTCGGCGGCGGCGTAGGTGCCGTCGCCGGAGGAGGCGGCGGCCTCGCAGGAGGTGCAGACGACGCGGAACGGCGGCCGCATGTCGGAGAACTGGGTGAGGTACTCGGCCTTCACCACCTCCCAGCGGCCCGGGTGGGCGGCCGCCGGGGCGAAGGTGAAGCGGGGGACCGAGGACATGTTGCCGCGGGCCTTCTCGGCCTCGTAGAAGCTGGCCACCTGGTCGCCCATGCCGTAGACCACCCAGGTGCCGTTGACCTTCTCGTACGGCTGCGGCACGTGGTTGTGGGTACCGAGGATCAGGTCGATGTCGGGGAGGCCGTCGGCCCCGCGCGAGGCGGTCAGCGTCTGGGCCAGCTCCAGCTGCTGCTTGTCCGGGGCCGTCTGCCACTCGGTGCCCCAGTGGACGCTGAGGACGACCACGTGCGCGCCGGCCGCGCGCGCGGCGCGGGCGTCGGCGATGATCCGCGCCGGGTCGATCAGGTTCACGGCCCAGGGCTTGCCCTCGGGGAGCGGGACGCCGTTCGTCCCGTACGTGTAGTCCAGTTGCGCGACCTTGGCCCCGCCGGCCTCCAGCACGGCCGGGGCCTTGGCCTCCTCGGCGCCGCGGGCCGATCCGACGTGGCGGATGCCGACGCGGTCGAGGTTGTCGAGGACGCGGACGAGGCCGTCGTACCCGTCGTCCAGGGTGTGGTTCGAGGCGGTCGAGCAGCTGTCGTAGCCGGTGTCCTTGAGGGCGTCGGCCAGTTGGTGCGGTGCCCTGAAGAGGGGGTATCCGGTGTAGGGGCCGCCGGGCCGGCCGTACGGTATCTCGTGGTGGCATATGGCCAGGTCGGCGGCGGAGACGAGGGGCTTGACCCCGGCGAGTATCTTCCGGAAGTCGTGACCGCCCTTCTCGGCGGAGTCGTCGGCGGCCCGCTGGATGATCGACGGGTACGGGATGATGTCGCCGGTGCCGACGAGGGTGAACGGCTTCGCGCCGGGCGGGGCGGAGGCCGTGGCTCCGGCCGCGGATTCGCGGCCCGGACTCGCCGCCGCCCCCGGCTTCGCCCCCAGCCGCTGCTTCGCCGCCGCCCCGCCGTCCTCGCCCGCCAGCTGCGTCACGCCGTAGACGGCGCCTCCCACCACGGCCAGTCCGGCCACGGCCGCACCTATCCTGCCGACTGTCTTCATCCCCGTACCCCCGGTGTCGCATGGTCACTACCTGCGGAAATAGTCGCGCACCCGTACGGACGCCGCCATGCGCGACCCGCGCAAACGCGCCAATGGAGTGAGGCTCGCACAGGGCGGCCGCGGCCGGCGAAGCACCCCTGGCGCGTGGCCGGTGTACCCGGGCGGTGGTCGGCCCGCCCGGGCCGTGGCCGGCGTACCCGGGCCGTGGCCGGGCCCGGGCCTCGGTCAGTGCACCCCAGCCGTGGTCAGCGCACCCAGCCGCGGTCAGCGCGCCGCGAGGGCCAGGTCGAGCGCCTGGAGGAGGCGGCCCGTCGTCGCGCGGTCGCGGACCGCCAGCCGGAGCCATGAGCGGTCCAGCCCCGGGAAGGTGTCCCCGCGGCGCACGGCGAAGCCGAGCGCGCGCAGCCGGGTGCGGATCTCGGCCGCGCCCTCGACCCGGATCAGCACGAACGGCCCCGCCGCCGTACCCGCCACCGAGATCTCCTCGAACTCCGCGAGCCCCGCGAGGAGGTGCTCCCGGTCCACCTCGATCTGCCGGGCCGCGGCCTCCGCCTCGGCCAGCGCCGCGGGGGCCACGCACGCCTCCGCCGCCACCAGGGCGGGCGTGGACACCGGCCACAGCGGCTGCGCCGCCGCCAGCTTCGCGATCACCCCGGGCTCGGCCAGCACGTAGCCGATGCGCAGCCCTGCCAGGCCCCAGGTCTTGGTCAGGCTGCGCAGCACCACCAGGCCCGGTACGTCCGTGCGCCCGGCCAGCGCCTCGCGTTCGCCGGGGACCGCGTCCATGAAGGCCTCGTCGACCACCAGGATGCGCCCGGGCCGGGCCAGCGCGGCCAGGGTCGCCGCCGGGTGCAGCACCGAGGTCGGGTTGGTCGGGTTCCCGACCACCACGAGGTCGGCCTCCTCGGGCACCGCCGCCGGGTCCAGCCGGAAGCCGTCCGCGGCCCGCAGCACCACCCGTTCCACCCGGTGGCCCGCATCGCGCAGGGCCGCCTCCGGCTCGGTGAACTGCGGATGCACCACCACGGGCCGTACGGCGCCCAGCGCCCGCGCGATCAGGACGAACGCCTCCGCGGCCCCGGCGGTCAGCAGCACCCGCTCGACCGGCAGCCCGTGCCGCAGGGCCACGGCCGCGCGGGCGGCGCGGCCGTCGGGGTACGCGGACAGGAGGTCGAGCGAAGCCGCGATCCGGTCCTTCAGCCACTGCGGCGGCGTGTGGGACCGCACGTTCACCGCGAGGTCGACCAGCTTGGCGCCCCCGTCGGCGACCTCCGCGTCCCCGTGGTGGCGCAGATCGTGCGTGTGGGCCGTGGCCACGGCGCAGGTCGCCGCGACCGACCGCCGCTTGGGTACGAGGAGTTCCCCGCCCCCGGCGAGCGCGGCGGCCTCCGCCACCGACGCGGTGCCGGCGGCCTCGCGGGCGGCGTCCGAGGGGTGCGGGACCGGGATCGCGGCCAGGCGCTCGGCGGGGTAGCTGAGCAGCGGCACGCCGAAACGTTCCGCCGCACCTGCGATGCCCGCTTCCAGGACCTTCCCCTCCACCGTGGCCAGGGCCGTCACCGACCCCGACTCCAGTCCGGCGCCGCGCAGGGTCTCCTCCACCAGCGCGCAGACCTCCGCCACGGACACGCCGGCGCGGCCACCGACCCCGACGACCAGTTGCGTCGCGTACTCGCCCAACAGGTTCACCCGTTCTCCGTCGTCGTGTTCGTGGTGCGGCTCGTGGTGGCGGCCGGGGTTCCGGCTGCGGCCAGGGTCCCGGTCAGGGTTCCGGCCGCGGTCAGGGTCCCGGTCAGGGTCCCGGCCGCGGTCAGGGTCCCCGGCCTCGTGCGCGGGGGCCGCGCGGACCGCGGGCACCGCCGGAGCGTCAACCCGCCGTGGCCCGCCACCCGGGCGCGGAAGTGCGCGGGCGGCGCGGAGTCGGTATGCAGGGGCACATGGCCGTGATCGTGGCGTTGGGTGCGTTCCTGATGACCCTGGCAGGCGGATGGACGGCGCAGCGCGTCACCGACCGCCGCCACCTCGTGCTGGGCCTGGCCAGCGGGCTGATGCTCGGCGTCGTGGGCCTCGACCTGCTCCCGGAGGCCATGCACGCCGCGGGCGACGAGGTCTTCGGCGTCCCGCTGGCCCTGCTGCTCTTCGTCGGCGGATTCCTCGCCGCGCACTGCGTGGAACGGCTCCTGGCCGTCCGCCAGGCCTCCCACGGGGGCACGAACGGCGACGGGCACCCCGACCACGTGCAGCGGGTCCCCGAGGTCGGCCTGACGGCGGCCGCCGCCATGGTCGGCCACAGCCTCGCCGACGGGGTGGCCCTCGGCGCCGCGTTCCAGGTCGGCGGGGGGATGGGCGTGGCCGTGGCACTGGCCGTCATCACCCACGACTTCGCCGACGGGTTCAACACGTACACCCTCACCCGGCTGTACGGGAACGCCCGCCGCAAGGCCCTGCTCATGCTCTTCGCGGATGCGGCCGCCCCCGTCGTGGGCGCCGCGTCCACTCTGCTGTTCACCCTTCCGGAGGAACCGCTCGGGGCCTACCTCGGCTTCTTCGGAGGCGTCCTGCTGTACCTGGCCGCCGCCGAGATCCTGCCCGAGGCCCATCACAAGCACCCCGCGCTGTCCACCCTGATGTGCACCGTCGGCGGAGTGGCCGGGATCTGGCTGGTCGTGGGCCTGGCGGAGTGAGCGGGCGGCCGACGCCGGGGGTCTGCCGTTCACCGACGGGCTGCCGCGGCCTCGGCGAACCGCAGGGCCACGGAAGGCTCCGCCGCCCAGTGCGTGTGCAGGTAGCTGGCGTGCACACCGCCGCTCACGAAGCCCTCGACCCGGCGTTCCGGATGCGTGAAGCCCCACGCCGGTGCGCCGCCCGCGCCCGGCTCGATCACCGTCCGGTGGAACTCGTGCCCGCGCAGCCGGGTCCCGGCCGGAGCCAGGACGCTGTCGGAGACGGCCACCGCCTCGCGGTAGCCGAGCGTGAGCCGCTCCGACATCCGGGCGTCGGCGTCGAGCACCCCGCACATCGGCTTCCCGTCCAGGGAGCGGGCCAGGTACAGCAGCCCCGCGCACTCCGCGGCCAGCGGACCGCCGGCCGCGGCGAACGCGGCGACGGCCTTGCGGAGCGGCTCGTTGGCGGACAGCTCCGGGGCGTACACCTCGGGGAACCCGCCGCCGATCACCAGGCCGGTGGTGCCGGGCGGGAGCGCTTCGTCCCGCAGCGGATCGAAGGTGACGACCTCCGCGCCCGCCGCGCGCAGCAGCTCCGAGTGCTCGGCGTAGGAGAACGTGAAGGCTGCGCCTCCGGCGACGGCGATGACGGGTGCGGCGCCACCGCCGGGGCTCCGCCCCGGACCCCGCGCCTCAAACGCCGGCGAGGCTGGATTCACCGGAGTCCAGGCTTCGCAGAGCAGCGGCGGGGCCGTCCGGGCCAGGGCCATCAGCGCGTCCAGGTCGCAGCCCTGGCGGACCTGTTCGGCCAGGGCCGTCACGGAGTCGAGGGCATCGCGCCGCCGCTCGGCGACCGGCACCAGCCCGAGGTGCCGGGAGGGCGCGGCCACCTGCGGAGCCCGCCGCAGGACGCCGAGCACCGGCATGCCCGCCTCCTCCAGGGCCTCCCGCAGCATCACCTCGTGCCGGTCGGAGCCGACCTTGTTCAGGATCACCCCGCCGAGCCGCACCTGCGGGTCGAAGGAGGCGAAGCCGTGCACCAGTGCCGCCACCGACCGCGACTGCGAGGACGCGTCGACGACCAGCACCACCGGCGCCCGGAGCAGCTTCGCGACCTGTGCCGTCGACGCCAGTTCACCCCGCCCCGCGGCCCCGTCGTAGAGCCCCATCACGCCTTCGACGACGGCCAGATCGCATCCGGCGGCCCCGTGCGCGAAGAGCGGAGCGACCAGCTCCGGTCCGCACATGAAGGCGTCCAGGTTGCGCCCGGGCCGGCCCGTGGCCAGCGCGTGGTAGCCCGGGTCTATGTAGTCGGGCCCGGCCTTGTGCGGGGACACGGCCAGGCCGCGCTCCGAGAAGGCCGCCATCAGGCCCGTCGCCACGGTGGTCTTGCCGCTGCCGGAGGAGGGCGCGGCGATGACCAGTCTCGGTACGTTGAACGAGGTCACCACTCGATGCCCTTCTGGCCCTTCTGGCCGGCGTCCATCGGGTGCTTGACCTTGGTCATCTCGGTGACGAGGTCCGCGAACTCCACCAGCTTCTCCGGTGCGTTGCGCCCGGTGATCACCACGTGCTGGGTTCCGGGACGGTTCCGCAGCACCTCGACGACCTCGTCGACGTCGATCCAGCCCCAGTGCATCGGGTACGCGAACTCGTCCAGCACGTACAGCTTGTGCGTCTCGGCGGCCAGATCGCGCTTGACCTGCTCCCAGCCCTCCTTGGCCGCCTGCTCGTTGTCGAGCTGCGCGTCGCGCTGGACCCAGGACCAGCCCTCGCCCATCTTGTGCCAGACGACGGAGCCGCCCTCGCCGGAGGCGCCGAGCACCTTCAGCGCGTTCTCCTCGCCGACCTTCCACTTCGCCGACTTGACGAACTGGAACACCCCGATCGGCCAGCCCTGGTTCCAGGCGCGCAGCGCCAGACCGAAGGCGGCCGTCGACTTGCCCTTGCCCGGCCCCGTGTGGACGAAGACGAGCGGGCGGTTGCGGCGCTGACGCGTCGTGAGTCCGTCGTCCGGAACGACGGACGGCTGTCCCTGCGGCATTACGCGGCCCTCCTGAGGGTCGGGGATGGGGTACGGACGTTCTTCACGAGCCCGGCCAGCGAATCGGCCCGCAGCCCGTCGAGGGTGACGGCCGGGCCGCCCAGATCGGCGGCCAGTGCTCCGGCCAGCCCGAGCCGGACCGGACCCGATTCGCAGTCCACGACCACGGAGGCGACCCCGCCGGCCGCCAGCAGCCGGGCGCTGCGCGCCGAAAGCTCGCGCGGGTCGCCGCCCACGGCGCCGGCCGAGGTGGCCCGCCCGTCGGTGACGACCACGAGCAGCGGGCGCCGGCTCGGATCCCGCAGCCGCTCGATCCGCAGCACCTCGTGGGCCTTCAGCAGTCCGGCGGCGAGCGGGGTGCGGCCGCCGGTCGGCAGGTTCTCCAGCCGGGTCGCGGCGGCGTCGACGGAGGAGGTGGGCGGCAGGGCGAGCTCGGCCGAGGAACCCCGGAAGGTGATCAGGCCGACCTTGTCCCGGCGCTGGTAGGCGTCGAGCAGCAGGGACAGCACCGCACCCTTGACGGCGCTCATGCGCTGCCGGGCCGCCATGGAACCGGAGGCGTCGACCAGGAACAGGACGAGGTTGCCCTCGCGTCCCTCGCGGGTCGCCTGGCGCAGGTCGTCCTTGCGGACGACCAGCCCGCGCCCGGTGCGCCCGCGCGCCTTCTGGTGCGGGGCGGCGGCGTGGACGGTCGCCGCCAGGTGCAGCTTGGTCAGCTGGCCCCGGGGGCGCTGGGCGCCCGTGGTGCGGCCGTGGGCGGTACGGGCGCGCGAACGCCGCCCGGACGCGCCCTCGCCGAGGCCCGGGACGCTGAGCATCTTGGTGCGGAACGGCTCGGCGGCCCGTACGGCCGCCTGCTCGGCCGGGCCGGCCGCCGCCTCGTCCTCCCGTGAGTCCTCCCGAGCGTTCTCCTGGGCGGACGGCTGCGTCTCGGGAGCCTCCGGAGCCTGCGGCTCCGCCTCGGGTGCCTCCGGCCCCGAGCCCTGCGGGGGTACGCCGCCCCCGCCGTCGGGGCCGTCGGAGCCCCCGTCGTCCGGGCCGCCGTCCTCCGGGCCCTCGCCGGGACCCTCCGGCTCCGGCTCCGGCTCGGGCTCCGGCTCGTCGTCCGGGAACCCGTCCAGGATCCGGTCCAGCTTCTCCTCGTCGAGCCCGGGGGCGTCGAAGGGGTTGCGGCGGCGCCGGTGGGGGAGGGCCAGCAGGGCGGCCTGCCGCACGTCCTCCTTGCGCACCTCGGTCCGCCCGGCCCAGGCAGCGAGCGCGGTCGCGGTACGGGCCATCACGATGTCGGCGCGCATCCCGTCGACCTCGAAACCGGCGCAGGTCGCGGCGATCTGCAGCAGCGAGGTGTCGCCTAGGTGCACCTGCGGGAGCAGGGCCCGCGCGGCCACCACCCGGGCGCGCACCTCCTCCTCGTCCCCGGACCAGCGGCCCGCGAACCCCGCGGGGTCGTCCTCGTAGGCGAGGCGGCGACGCACCACCTCCACCCGCTGGAGGGGCTCGCGGGAGGCGGCGACCTCGACGGTCAGCCCGAACCGGTCGAGCAGCTGTGGGCGGAGCTCGCCCTCCTCGGGGTTCATCGTGCCGACGAGGAGGAAGCGGGCGGCGTGCCGTACGGAGACGCCCTCGCGCTCGACGTAGGAGGCGCCCATCGCGGCGGCGTCGAGGAGCAGGTCGATGAGGTGGTCGTGGAGCAGGTTGACCTCGTCGACGTACAGGATCCCGCGGTGCGCGTCGGCCAGCAGGCCGGGCTCGAAGGCCTTCACGCCTTCGGAGAGGGCGCGTTCGATGTCCAGGGCGCCGACGAGCCGGTCCTCGGAGGCGCCGACGGGCAGCTCCACCATCCGGGCGGGCCGCGCGGCGGCCGGTCCCGGCTCGTGGGGGCCGTCGGGGCAGGCGGGGTCCGGGGCGGTGGGCGCGCAGCTGAACCGGCAGCCCGGGACCACCTCCACCTGGGGCAGCAGGGTGGACAGGGCCCGGACGGCGGTGGACTTGGCGGTCCCCTTCTCACCGCGCACGAGAACACCGCCGACCGCGGGGCTCACCGCGTTGAGCAGCAGCGCGAGGCGCAGGTCGGTCTGGCCGACCAGGGCGGTGAACGGGTAGGGCGTGCTCATGCGGTGGCCCCTTCTTGTATGCGGGTACGGATTGGCGTGCGGGTGGCGGTGGTGCCGGTGTCTGCGCGGCGGCTGCGGAATGTGGTGCCGGGCTGCGGGTTGCCGCTGCGCGGGGCAGATCCCCTACCCTCCCTTCGCCCGTTCCCCGGGCTTCGCCCGGACCCCCCTGGGGCTCCACCCCAGACCCTGGTCCTCAAACGCCGGACGGCTGGATGTGGCCGGGCACGGCCCGCATGTGAGGCTGGACCAGAGCCGGCCGGGCTCCAGCCACGATCCAGCCCCTCCGGCATTTGAGGAGCGGGGGTCCGGGGGCGGGCCCCCGGGAACGGCGTCGCACGTTCGAGGGGTCCGGGCGTAGCCCGGGGAACGGTGGAAGGGCGGGTAGGGGACGGCCCCCGCAGGGACGGGGACGTCATGGTGCGCCCGGGGGGAGGAAGGGGAGGCCCGCCGGGGCGCCGGTCTCGATCAGGCTCAGCAGCGCAGCGGTGTCCGCGTGTTCCTCGATCAGGTCGCCGAGCAGGTCGAGCTGCTCCTCCCGCAGGGAGGCGAAGGAGGTGTCCGGGGAAGGGACGAAGCGGCGGCCCGCCGCCGAGGCGACCTCGCGGAGGAAGGCCCGGCGGAAGCCGTCCGACTCCAGCGAGCCGTGCCAGTGGGTGCCCCACACCGCTCCGACCCGGCAGCCGTCCAGGAAGGGGGTCCCGCCGAGGACTTCGGCCACCCCGTGGTGGATCTCGTAGCCGGAGACCTCCTCGCCCAGCGCCGAACCCACCGGCCGGGCCAGGGTCTTCTCCCGCTCGAAGCGCACCCGGACGGGAAGCAGCCCGAGCCCCGGCACGGAGCCGGCCTTGGACTCGACCTCGTCCTCGATGTGTTCGCCCAGGACCTGGAACCCGCCGCAGATGCCCAGCACCGGCCGGCCCTCCGCGGCCCGCCGGGCCAGCGCGTCCGCGAGTCCGCGCTCGCGCAGCCAGGCCAGGGCCTTGACCGTGCCGCGGGTGCCGGGGACGACGACCAGGTCCGCGTCGGCCAGTTCCTCGGCGCGGTCCACGAACCGCACGACCACGCCCGGCTCCGCCGCGAGCGCGTCGACGTCCGTGAAGTTGGACATCAGCGGCACCGCGCAGACCGCGACCCGCAGCACGTCCTCGCCCACGGGCGGGGCGACCACGGATTCCCGTACCGCGCCCCGCAGGGAGACCCGCAGGCCGTCCTCCTCGTCGATGCCCAGCCCGTGCTGGAAGGGGAGCACCCCGTACGTGGCCCGGCCGGTCAGGCCGCGCAGCATCTCCATGCCCGGTTCCAGCAGGGTGACGTCGCCGCGGAACTTGTTGACGAGGTAGCCCGCGATCAGCGACTGGTCCTCGGGCGAGAGCAGCGCGGTCGTGCCGAAGAAGGAGGCGAAGACCCCGCCCCGGTCGATGTCGCCGACGACGACCACCGGGAACCGCGCGGCCCGCGCGATGCCCATGTTCACGATGTCGGTCCGGCGCAGGTTGATCTCGGCCGGGCTGCCCGCCCCCTCGCAGATCACGGCGTCATACGTGCCCCGCAACTGCTCCAGGCAGTCCGTGACGATGCCGAGCAACTGCTCCTGACGCCCTCCGTGGTAGCCGCGCGCGCTCATCTCGCCCACCGGCTTTCCCAGCAGCACCACCTGGCTGCTGCGGTCGCTGCCGGGCTTGAGCAGCACCGGGTTCATCAGCGCGGTCGGCTCGACCCGGGCCGCCTGGGCCTGCATGGCCTGCGCGCGGCCGATCTCGGCGCCCTCCCGGGTCACGAAGGAGTTCAGCGACATGTTCTGCGCCTTGAACGGGGCCACCTTCACGCCCTGCCGGGCCAGCCACCGGCAGATGCCCGCCGTGACCACGCTCTTGCCCGCGTCCGAGGTCGTACCGGCGACGAGGAGGCCCCCGCCGCGCTTCGCGCCGCTCATGCGCGCCGTCCCTTCGTCTTCGCCGTACGAGAGGCGAGCCGGGCGGCCAGCGTCCGGACGGCCACGCAGGCCCCGAACGCCAGCCACGTCACCCGGCGCGACAGCCGCACCGCCCGTTCGATGTCGGCGACCTCCACGGGCCGCCCGGCCGCTCCGTTGAGCACGGCCCGGTGTTCGACCCGGCCCGCGTACGCGAGGGTCCCGCCCAGCCGTACGCCGAGGGCCCCGGCGAAGGAGGACTCGACCGGTCCGGCGTTGGGGCTCGGGTGCTTGGCGGCGTCCGCGCGCCAGGCCCGTACGGCTCCCCGCCGGTCGGGCCCGGCCAGTACGGCGGCCAGGGCCGTCAGCCGGGCGCCCGGCCAGCCGGCCACGTCGTCGAGCCGGGCCGAGGCCCAGCCGTAGCGCAGGTGGCGGGGGGACTTGTGGCCGATCATCGCGTCCAGGGTGTTCACGGCGCGGAAGGCCAGCAGCCCGGGGACGCCGGCGACGGCGCCCCACACCAGGGCCCCGACCACGGCGTCGGAGGTGTTCTCGGCGACCGATTCGACGACCGCGCGGGCCATCTGCTGCTCGTCCAGTGCCTGCGGGTCGCGGCCGCACAGGTGGGGGAGCCGTTCGCGGGCGACTTCGGCGTCCCCGGCGGCGAGCGCGCCGCCGATGGCGCGGGCCTCACGGCCCAGCGAGGTGCCGCCCACGACGGCCCAGGTGGCGGCGGCGGTGAGGGCGATGCGGGCGGCAGCGGGCCGGGAGCGCACGGCGCGGGCGCCCAGCGCGCCGACGGCGGCGGCGCCCCCGGCGCACAGCACGGTGTGCAGGACGCCCCGCGCGCGGTCGTCGCGCCACAGGGCGCGTTCGACGGCGGCGGCGGCTCGTCCGAAGGCGGCCACGGGGTGCCCTCGGCGCGGATCCCCGAGGATCCGGTCGCCGATCAGGCCCGCCGTGACGCCGTACGCGAAGACGCGATCGGCACGCATGGTGGCAGGTAGGTCCTCACTCAGGGTCCGCGCCCTGGTTCGACGTGTCCGGCGGCGAGAGTTCCTGGCTCCCGGCCGCACCCGGCCTGGGGCCCGTGCGTGCCGGTGACAGTGGCGGGACCGCGCCGGATTCGCACCGGACTTCCTCTCCATGCCGCCGTAATGGCTCGGGCAGTCCACCACGCAGCGCTAAGGCCCGTCAACTCGCGGTTGACCTGCGGCGGGGTGGCGTCGCCTGCGGCTCCGGGCAGGCCCCGGGCAGGCCCCGGGCACGCTCCGGGCATGCGAAAGCTCCCTCCGGGACGAACCCCGAGGGAGCCTTCGTACGTGCCGTCCGGCGCCTCAGGCGACGATCAGGTAGATCCCGTAGGCCACGGCCGCCGCGCAGAGCGCGAAGCAGGCGTACGCACCGCTGCGGGCCAGGGTGGCGGCGCCGCCCTGCTCGGTGGCGGCCTCGTGCTTGGAGAGCCCCATCAGGCCCAGGGTGAACAGGGTCACCAGGACGACGGTGGCGGAGAGGCTGACCCCGAAGACGGAGCCGAGTGCTTCCCAGTCGATCTTCATACCGCTGAATCCTCTGTCGTTCTCGGGGTCAGACCGCTGCGGCCGGGGCCGCGGGGGTCGCCGTCGCGGAGGCCGGGATGGTGGCCTTGAGCTCCTCGTCCGTCACCGCGGCGGTGCTGCCGGCGGCTGCGGTCGGCGGAACGGCGACGGCGGCCATGGCCGTGGTGACGGCGCCGGCCGGCTCCTCGGCGCCGGCCGGGGCGACCTCGTTGACGTTGGTGTGGTCGACGACCTGGCGGCGCGAGATCAGCCAGATGGCGACGCAGGAGCCGATCAGGAAGACCGTGACGCCGGCGACGCCGATGTCACCGGTGCGCATGACCAGCTCGGCGCCGGCGGAGACCAGGGCGGCGGCCGGCAGGGTCAGACCCCAGGCCATGAACATGCGGGAGGCGGTGGACCAGCGGACCACGCCGCCCTTGCGTCCCAGACCCGAGCCCATGACGGCGCCGGAGCACGCGTGGGTGGTCGAGAGGGAGAAGCCCAGGTGCGAGGAGGCCAGGATGACGCTGGCGGCCGAGGTCTGGGCGGCGAAGCCCTGCTGCGGCTGCAGGTCGGTCAGGCCGCTGCCCATGGTGCGGATGATGCGCCAGCCGCCCAGGTAGGTGCCCATCGCGATGGCCATGCCGGCGGAGACGATGACCCAGACCGGCGGGTTGGAGCCGGGAGCGAGGGCGCCGCCGGCGACGAGCGCCAGGGTGATGATGCCCATCGTCTTCTGCGCGTCGTTGGTGCCGTGCGCCAGCGAGACGAGACCCGCGGAAGCGATCTGGCCGGCGCGGTAGCCCTTGGCCGAGGTCTTCTCGCCCATGCCCTTGCCGACCTTGTACGTGACCTTCGTGGCCAGGTACGCGGCGAAGCCGGCGACCAGCGGCGCGGCGATCGCGGGGATCAGCACCTTGGTGACGACGACGCTGCCGTTGACGGCGCCCATGCCGGCGGAGGCCACGGCCGCACCGATCAGGCCGCCCATCAGGGCGTGCGAGGAACTGGAGGGCAGGCCGACCAGCCAGGTGACGAGGTTCCAGAGGATCGCGCCGACCAAGGCGGCGAAGATGACCTCCGGCTGGATGCCTTCCTCGTTGACCAGTCCCTTGGAGATCGTCTTGGCGACCTCCACGGACATGAAAGCGCCGACGAGGTTGAGCACGGCGGACATGGCCACCGCGGTCTTGGGCTTGAGGGCGCCGGTCGAGATGGTGGTGGCCATCGCGTTGGCCGTGTCGTGAAAACCGTTCGTGAAATCGAACACGAGAGCGGTGATGATCACGATCCCGAGGAGAAGCGTTATGTGCTCCATTTACCCAGGCTTCTGTTTGACGTCAGTGGTTCGTGGACCGTAGGCAACCTGGATGAACGGAAGGTGAACTGACAGGGATCAAGTGGTGTACCGGTGCGGCACTTGATCGGGACCTTCGTCCCGGCAGGTAGGTTGATATGTCGATTAATGCATGTCACGGCGGGGTGTCCACATGTTTCGGGGCGGGACTTCCGGTAGGGGCCCACGGGTGCCCGGGGGCCCCGAAGAGACCTAGATCACCCTCCGTGCGCCCCCTGTGGGCCGCCGTCCGGAACGATCCGCTCCGGTGGCCCGCCGCCCGGTCCGCCTCGACACTGGAGCCGTGCGTACCGCTACCGCGACGGCAGCCGCCGTCACCACGACCCTGCTCGGCGCCGGCGCGGCCGCCGTCACCGCCGCCGCGCTCGCCGGCCGGTACGCCGCCGACGCGGCACTGCGGACCGAGCCCGGCCGTCCGCTCCCCGGCAGCCCCCGGCTCACCGTCCACTCCACCGCGGCCGGCCGCGTCGAGCTGACCCGCTCGCTCGCCTCGCTGCGCCCCGGCACCTACGGGCTGACCGCCCCGGGCGTGCACGCCGTGGTCGGGCCCGTCCTGCCCGGCGCCCCGCACGGCCCCGACACGGTGGTGCGCAGGCTCGTCGCCGTCACCCACGGCAGCCTCGACCCCGGAACCCGCGTCACCCTCACCCCCCAGGTCCACCTGGGCAACCCGGGCACCGCCCTCGGGCTGGACCACGCCGACGTGGACGTCCCCGGAGAGCTCGGGGCGCTGCCCGCCTGGTTCGTGCCCGGCGCCCGCGACACCTGGGTGATCACCGTCCACGGGCTCGGAGCCACCCGCGAGCACCCGATGGTGGTCATGCCCTTCCTCCACCGCAACAAGCTGCCCGTCCTGGACCTCGGCTACCGGGGCGACCTCGGCGCCCCCGGGTCACCGGACGGCCTCGGCCACCTCGGCGAGTCCGAATGGCGCGATCTCGACGCCGCCATCCGCTACGCCCTGCGCTACGGAGCCCGCCGCGTGGTCCTGCACGGCTGGTCGACCGGCGCCACCATGGCCCTGCACGCCGCCGAGCGCTCGGCGCTGGCCGACCGGATCTGCGGGCTGGTCCTCGACTCGCCCGTACTGGACTGGCACGCCACCCTGCGCGCCCTCGCCGCCGCCCGCCGCACCCCGGCCGCCCTCCTCCCGTTCGCCGTCAAGGCGGCCGAAGGCCGTGCGGGCCTGCGCGCCGACCGGCGGGCTCCGGGGTCGGATCCGGCGCTGCTGAAGGTGCCCGCACTGGTCTTCCACGGCCCCGACGACGCGCTCGCCCCCTGGGAACCCGCGCGCCGGCTCGCCGCGGCGCGCCCCGACCTCGTCACCCTGCACTCCGTTTCCGGCGCCTCCCACGGGGCGATGTGGAACGCCGACCCGGCCGCCTACGAGGAGGCGCTGCGCCGGTTCCTGACCCCTTTCATGTGAAGCGCCGGGTGACGGACCGTCGGACGGGTTGTCCGAAGAGTGTGGGGTTGGCGGGACCGAAGGGGTGGATCGTCCCGTTCTGTCCCCGAGGCGCCTTGTGGCAATGGCTGGTTCCGTTTGGGCTTTCGGCCAGTGACGGGCGAGACTGCTCACGTGACGTCCCGAAAGCCTGATGAGCAGTTGGCTCGCGACTCCAGACTCCGACTCGTCGCCCCGCGGTCCGTGGCCACGGCCCGCAAGGCGGTGACCGACCGGCGCACCCGGACCGCCCCGCGGCCTCCGGCGGGCACGCCCGCCACGGCCGACCTCGCGAACAGGGCACGCGCCTCCCTCTCCGACGCGGTACGGCTCGCCCGCTGGGCCGAGCTCCACCTCGGCACGGCGGACGGCACCGGGCCCGCCCTCGCGGGCGCCCTGCCCGCCGCCGACGCCGAACGCGCCGCCGACCGGCTGCGCCTGACACCGGGCCAGATCCGGGTCGGCTGGGACCGCGCCCGCCTCGCCGGCCTCATCGAGATGCACGGCGGACACGCCCGCCCGGGCTGGCGCCTGCGCGCCTGGGACCGGGACGACACGGCCGTCCTGCGCGGCTGGGTCGCCCTCTTCGACGCCTGGTCGCTCGTGCACCCGGCCCCCGCCGACATCGCCCCCGCGGCCGTCGCCGAGGTGGTCGAGGCCATGCCCCAGCTGCTCTCCCTGCTCCAGCTCTCCGCCGGCCCCGTGACCGTCCCCGATCTGCTGGACCTGCTCCGGCAGCGCGTCGACGAACTGCGCGACGAGCGGTGCGAGGTCCCCTACGAGTCCACCGCGCAGGCGGACGCCACCGCCGCGGGCCCGACGGGCTCGGTGCCGACGGCCTCCGTGCCGACGGGTACCGGTCCGGCCGCCCCCGCGACGGCCGGTGCCGCCGCACCGCCCTTCCCGCTCGCCCGGCTGCTGCGCTGGGCGCTCGGCGGTCTCGCCGCCGTCGACGCCGTCACCCTCGGTCCCGCCCGGGCCGCCCTCACCCCGCTCGGGAGCTGGGCCGTCTGGGTCAAGCTGGAGCAGATCTGCGTCGCCGCGCAGAGCCCGGCCGGGAACATCGAGCAGTCCGCCGCCGCCATGCTCCACGGCTGCGCACGGCTCACCCCCGGCCCGGCCCGCGCCGAATACCAGGCCTGGCTGGCCGCCCGGCCCGTCGGCCACGCGGTCTCCGAGCTGCTGCACGCGGCCCGCGGCCAGGACGCCCTGCTGCGCGGGCTCGCCTTCGAAGCCCTGCGGGTGGTCGGAGCCCCCGCGGAGCCCGAGGTGCGGGGGGCCTCCCGCGAGGCCGCACTGCGCCCCTACGCCCTGCTCTGGCTCGCCGAGCACGACGGGGTCGACCCCGACGAGGCGCAGGACGTGCTCACCGCCGAGGAGCAGACCTGGCTCTGGGTGGACACCGCGGCCGCCATCGCCGACCACGGCGAGGCCGAGCTGCTCGCCCGCCACCTGGACTCGGCGGTGCGGACCACGGTCCCGCGCCTCCTCGACGAGGTCCGCGCGGTCGGGCACCCCCGCACCGTGCAGGTGCTGGTCGCGCTCGCCGCCGCCCATCCCGATCCCGCCCTGGCCAAGGCGGTGCGCCGGGCCGCCTTCCAGGTGCACACCGGCGGCGCGTAGCGCGCCCGTACGGGAATCGCGTGCGCGCCGCCGGCCCCTCAGACCTGCGGCGCGTACGTCCCGAAGCTCCACACGTTGCCCTCGGCGTCCCGGGCCATGTAGTCCCGCGAGCCGTAGTCCTGGTCGGTCGGCTCCATCACGATCTCCACGCCGTGCTCGACGGCCCTGCGGTGGTGCGCGTCCACGTCGTCGACGAGCACGTAGACCCCGGCCGGGCCGGCCTTCTCCATCGCCTTGGCGAAGAGGCCGCCGGTGCCCTTGCTGCCGAGCATCACCATGCCGTTCCCGTAGGACAGCTCGGCGTGCGCCACCGTGCCGTCCTCGCCCTCGTACGCGGCGACCTGGGTGAAGCCGAAGGCCTCGGTGAGCAGTTGGATGGCGGCCTTGGCATCGGTGTACAGCAGGGTCGGACAGATGGACGGAACGCCTGCCATGACGATCACTCCCTCTCGTACCGTGGGTGGACGGCCCGCGGGTGAACAGTGAGCCGCGTCACAGCATGACAGGCGCCGCCGACACTCAGCGGAAGGTGTTGCACTGGGCCATGTCGCCCGTGCGGTAGCCCTGGTAGAACCACTGCTGGCGCTGCTCGGCCGAGCCGTGCGTCCAGGACTCCGGGGTCACCCGGCCCTGGAACTTCTCCTGGATCCGGTCGTCGCCGACCGCGGCCGCCGCGTCCAGGCCGTCCTTGATGTCCTGGTCGGTGAGGCTCGTGATCAGGGGCTTGCCCGTGGACTCGTCCGGGGTCTTCGTCGCGTTGTGGGCCCAGACGCCGGCGTAGCAGTCGGCCTGGAGCTCGACCCGTACCGCGTTGCTGTTCGCGCCCTGCCGGCCGTCCTGGGCCTTCTGCAGGGTGCCGGTCAGGTTCTGGATGTGGTGGCCGTACTCGTGGGCCACCACGTACGCCTGGGCGAAGGGGCCGCCGCTCGCGCCGAACTTGGTGCGGAGCTCGTTGAAGAAGCCCAGGTCCAGGTAGACCTGCCGGTCGCCGGGGCAGTAGAAGGGGCCGACCGCCGAGGTGGCCGCCCCGCAGGCGGTGCCCACCTTGCCGGTGAAGAACACCGTCTGCGCCGGGGTGTACTGGGCGCCGCGCCGGGCGAACTCCTGCTTCCAGAAGTCCTGGGTGCTGTTGATCACCGCCACCAGCCGGCAGTCCTCCCGGGCGTTCGCGTCCGCGCCGGTCTTGCAGCTCTGCTGCACCTGGGCGGCGGAGGAGGAGGTCGCCGCGGGTTCCGGACTTCCGTCGGACAGGCCCAGCTGCTCCGGGCCCACCCCGAACAGCAGCCCCATGATCAGCGCGATGAGACCGATGATGCCGCCGCCGACCGTGGCCCTGCCGCCCGGGATGCGGCTGCCGCGTACGTCCTTGACCTCGGAAGTGTCCAGATTGGCGTTGTCGTCGAACTGCATCCCGCACCGCCCTCCATTCCTACCAAGGGGGGTACGTGTACGCCCCTGCGGCGAGTATCAACCCGTTCATCCTCATACGCCCTGCGGCCGGGAGGCGTGTTCCCTGGGCCGAACGGGGGACGCGGCGGCGGGGGCGCGACGGCTCCCCGCGGGGGCGGGCGGGCCCGAAAGTGGTTGCGGCACCCCGGTAGAATGACTCCCATGGCAAATCTCCTCGCGGATTAGCGGCGTCGAAGCATCGCGTCCTGCCCCCCTTCCGCCGTCCCGACCCGCCCTGGAGTATTTCCGTGATCACCGCCACCGGCATCGAGCTGCGCGCCGGCGCCCGCATCCTCATCGAGAACGCCTCCTTCCGCGTCGCCAAGGGCGACCGCATCGGCCTCGTGGGCCGCAACGGAGCCGGCAAGACCACCCTCACCAAGTGCCTGGCCGGCGAGGGAACCCCGGCCGGCGGCAGCATCGCCCGCTCGGGCGAGGTCGGCTACCTCCCGCAGGACCCGCGCACCGGCGACCTCGACGTGCTGGCCAGCGACCGGATCCTGTCCGCGCGCGGCCTGGACGTGCTGCTCAAGAAGATGCGGATGAACGAGGAGCGCATCTCCTCGGGCTCCGGCGCCACCCGCGAGAAGGCCATGCGCCAGTACGAGCGCCAGGAGACCGAGTTCCTCACCAAGGGCGGGTACGCCGCCGAGTCCGAGGCCGCGACCATCTCCGCCGCCCTCGGCCTGCCCGACCGGGTCCTCGGCCAGCCGCTGCACACCCTCTCCGGTGGTCAGCGCCGCCGCGTGGAGCTCGCCCGCATCCTCTTCTCGGACGCCGACACCCTCCTCCTCGACGAGCCGACCAACCACCTCGACGCCGACTCGATCGTGTGGCTGCGCGACTACCTGAAGACCTACCGCGGCGGTTTCATCGTCATCTCCCACGACGTGGACCTGGTCGAGACGGTCGTCAACAAGGTGTTCTACCTGGACGCCAACCGCGCCCAGATCGACGTCTACAACATGGGCTGGAAGCTCTACCAGCAGCAGCGCGAGGCCGACGAGAAGCGCCGCAAGCGCGAGCGCCAGAACGCCGAGAAGAAGGCCGCGGCGCTGAACTCGCAGGCCGACAAGATGCGTGCCAAGGCCACCAAGACCGTGGCCGCCCAGAACATGGCCAAGCGGGCCGACCGCCTGCTGGCGGGCCTCGACGCCGTCCGCGTCTCCGACAAGGTCGCCAAGCTGCGCTTCCCGGACCCGGCGCCCTGCGGCAAGACCCCGCTGACCGCCGAGGGCCTGTCGAAGTCCTACGGCTCGCTGGAGATCTTCACCGACGTCGACCTGGCCATCGACAAGGGCTCCCGCGTCGTCATCCTCGGCCTCAACGGCGCCGGCAAGACCACGCTGCTGCGGCTGCTCTCGGGCACCGAGAAGCCCGACACCGGCACCGTCGTCCCCGGCCACGGCCTCAAGCTCGGCTACTACGCCCAGGAGCACGAGACCCTGGACCCGGAGCGCTCGGTCCTGGAGAACATGCGCTCCTCGGCGCCGGACCTGGACCTGGTCTCCGTACGCAAGACGCTCGGCTCCTTCCTCTTCTCCGGCGACGACGTGGACAAGCCCGCGGGCGTCCTGTCCGGCGGGGAGAAGACCCGCCTGGCCCTGGCGACGCTGGTCGTCTCCTCGGCCAACGTGCTGCTCCTCGACGAGCCCACCAACAACCTGGACCCGGCCAGCCGCGAGGAGATCCTGGGCGCCCTGCGCACGTACAAGGGCGCCGTCATCCTCGTCACCCACGACGAGGGTGCGGTCGAGGCGCTGGAGCCGGAGCGGATCATCCTGCTCCCGGACGGCGTCGAGGACCTGTGGGGTCCGGACTACCGGGACCTCGTGGCGCTCGCCTGAGGCGCTTCCGCTTCCGTGATCCTTTGCTTATGGATCATTCGGCTCAGACGTGATCCATCATCTGAGTGAGTCGGTCTCATACCGTTCCGCGCTCGGCGAAGGCCCCGGCCGCATCTCCCAGGAGATGCGGCCGGGGCCTTCCGCTTATCCGCTCCGGCCCCTGACCTGGTGATTCATACCGGGCGAGCGGAAATGTGACGGAGGTCATGCAGCGGAAGAGAAGATTCCGTTCTGCTCGTGTGTCCACGCCCGAAGAAATGACGCCCTACCACCTTGCCGAATGGGTGGCCAGGAAGCCGGGGAGGGGTGATCATGAGAAGTCAGAGCGCACTTCCCATGAGGAGGCACGGGTGGCCGAAACTCTGAAGAAGGGCAGCCGGGTAACCGGCGTCGCGCGCGACAAGCTCGCGGCAGACCTGAAGAAGCAGTACGACTCCGGTGCGAGTATCCGGGCGCTGGCCGAATCGACCGGCCGGTCCTACGGATTCGTCCATCGGATGCTCAGTGAGTCCGGAGTCACGCTGCGTGGTCGCGGAGGCGCGACGCGCGGCAAGAAGGCGGCTACGGCCTGACCATTTGGTTCCCCTTGGTTCCAACGGTTTTCCGTAATCAGCTTCACGGTTCCAGTTCCACCGTCCTTCGGTGACCCCCCGGTCGGCTCCATGGCCGGCTGGGTGGTTACTGTGCAGTCACTTAGGCCGAGATCACGGCCGAACGACGGCACGACACCGGAGGCACACAGATGGCTCTGCTCGACAAGGACGGCGTACGGCTCACCGTCGACGACACGGTCGCCACGGTGACACTGACCAATCCAGCCAAGCGAAACGCTCAATCCCCCGCGCTCTGGCGGGCGTTGACGGAGGCTGGACGGTCGTTGCCGGGCACCGTCCGGGTCGTCGTGCTGCGCGGCGAAGGGCAGTCCTTCTCCGCAGGGCTCGACCGGCAGGCCTTCACCCCCGAAGGCTTCGAGGGCGAGCCGTCCTTCCTCGACCTGGCGCGCGGTTCGGAGGAACTGCTCGACTCCACTATCGCCGAGTACCAGGAGGCGTTCACCTGGTGGCGGCGCAACGACATCATCTCCGTCGCCGCCGTCCAGGGGCACGCGATCGGTGCCGGTTTTCAGCTTGCCCTCGCGTGCGATCTGCGCGTCGTCGCGGACGACGTGCAGTTCGCCATGCGCGAGACCGGACTGGGTCTGGTGCCCGACCTCGGCGGCACCCAGCCGCTGACCTCGGCGGTCGGCTACGCCCGCGCGCTCGAGATCTGCGCGACGGGCCGCTTCGTCCATGCCGAGGAGGCCGAGCGGATCGGCCTCGCGAACCTGGTCGTCCCCGCGGGCGAGCTCGACGCGGCCGTCCAGGACCTCACCACCGCGCTGCTGGCTCCGCCGCGGGACGCGGTGACCGAGACGAAGGCCCTGCTGCGCGGTGCGGTATCGCGCCCGTACGAGGACCAGCGCGCCGCCGAGCGCGCAGCCCAGGCCCGCCGCCTCCGCGATCTGGCCGGCCTGTCCGACTGACGGCGGGCGGCGCCCCACTTCCGAGCCCACCGGCATCGGGAGCGAACCGGGCGAGGCGAGGCCCGCCTGCACGTCACCCCCCGCCGGGCGCGACGGGTGACGTGCAGGCGGCCGGGCCGCGAGGGCGGGCGGCTCAGAACCCGTGCCGGGAGCCGCCGTCCACCGGGAGCATGACGCCGGTCAGGTAGGAAGCCGCCGGGGACAGCAGGAACGCCGCCGAGCGGCCGAACTCCTCCGGGGTGCCGTACCGCCGGAGCGGGATCCCGGCCTCGTTGCGGGTCCGGGCGAGGTCCGCGTCCCCGGACAGGGCGTCGAGCTCGCGGACCCGGTCGGTGTCGATGCGGGCGGGCAGCAGGCCGACCACCCGGATGCCGCGCGGGCCCAGCTCCACGGAGAGGGACTTGGCGAAGCCGGCCAGGCCGGGGCGCAGGCCGTTGGAGATGGTGAGGCCCGGGATCGGTTCGTGCACGGAGCCCGACAGCACGAAGCCGATGACCCCGCCGTCGGAGAGCTCGGCGGCGGCCGCCCGGGCGAGGCGGACCGCGCCGAGGAAGACCGACTCGAAGGCGGCCGTCCACTGTGCGTCGGTGTTGTCGGCCGCCGAACCGGGCGCCGGTCCACCGACGCTGATGAGGATGCCGTCGAGACGGCCGAAGTGTTCCCGGGCCGCGGCGACGAGCCGGGCGGCGGAGCCGGGGTCGGAGTTGTCGGCGGCCACGCCGACCGCGTTCGGGCCCAGCGCCTTGGCCGCGGCCTCGGCGCGCGCCGCGTCCCGGCCGGTCAGCACCACCTTCGCGCCGTCGGCCGTCAGCTCGCGGGCGGATGCGTAGCCGAGGCCCCTGGTGGCGCCGGTGACTACGTAGACACGGTCCTTCAGTCCAAGATCCATGCCGACACGCTACGCGGTCGCCACCGGCTCCCGCTCGGAAGCGGCGGTCCCGGCGGCTGCCGCCGCCTCGCGGTCGCGCTTCTCGCGCCGTACGAGCACGATCCAGCCCACCGGCACCGCGAAGGTGAACAGCCACCACTGGATGGCGTAGGCCATGTGCGGCCCGATCGAGTCGTGGTCGGGCTCGGCGACCGCCTCGGGCCTGCCGTCGGCCGGGACGGGGGCGGTGAGTTCCAGGTAGCCGCCGAGGACGGGCTTGCCCAGGTACTCGGCCTGCTGCTTGCTGTTGATCAGCATCACCTGGCGGTCCGGCAGGCCCTTGCGGTCCTTGATGCCGCTGCCGCCGCTGGTCTCGTCGGCCTTCAGCCGCCCGGTGACCGTGACCTCGCCGGTGGGCGGGGCCGGCACCGGCGGGTAGGCGCGCGGGTCGTCGCCGCCCGCGACCCAGCCGCGGTTGACGAGCACGACCCGGCCGTCGGCCAGGACCAGCGGGGTGAGGACGTGGAAGCCGACCTTGTCGTCGTTGTCGGTGCGCATGCGCACCACGACCTCGTGCGCGGAGTCGTACGTACCGGTGGCGGTCACGGCCCGCCAGTAGTCGGAGCGCGGGACCACGTGGCCGGGGGAGGTGACCTCGGTCATGGGGACCGGCTTCGCCCGCAGGTTCGCGTCGATCAGCTGGTTCTGCGCGACCCGGTGCTCATGGCGGTGGAACTGCCAGAACCCCAGCTTGATCATCGCGGGGATCACGGCGAGGCCGATGAGGGTGAGGCACACCCACTGCCGGGTCAGTACAAAGCGGTACACGCCCACGACGGTACCCCCAGGGCCGAGGACCCCGGCGGCCGGGTGGCCGTCCGGGGTCGTGGCGGAGGTGGAGGGGAGGGGAGCGGACGGGATTCAGACGCGGTCGGTGATGCCCACCTTCCCCTCAGCGCGGGCGCAGTGCCCTCCGCAGAACCACTGTCCCTCGACCTCGACGCCCTGCCCGATGATCTGGACCCGGCAGTGCTCGCAGATGGGCGCCATGCGGTGAATGGCGCAGGAGAAGCAGTCGAAGACGTGCACAGCACCCTGTGCATGGACTTCGAAGGACATGCCGTAATCGTTCCCGCAGACTTCGCAACGTGCCATGCGCGGCATGCTGCGCAGGGCGGACCGCCGGAACAAGATCCACCGGGGTGAGTCGCCGCGCGTGCACCCGGCCGGCCCAACGCGCGGTCCGGCGGCCGGCCCACGACCTGCCCACGACCTGCCCACGGCCGGGCCGGGGGGCGGCCCGAGCGGCGGCCCCGGACCTCGTCGGCGTCAGTCCTGCGCCGGAGCCACGTCCCGCAGCAGCTGGGTGAAGGCCGCCTCGTCGACGACGGGGGTCCCGAAGGACTTCGCCTTCACCGTCTTGGACGTCGAGGATTCCGGGTCGTTCGTCACGAGCAGGCTCGTCAGCCGGGACAGGCTCGTCGCCACGTGCAGGCCGGCCTCCACGGCGCGGTCCTCCAGCAGCTCCCGGTCCACCGAGGTGTCGCCGGAGAAGGCGATCCGCATGCCCTGCTTGAGCGGGGTGCCGTCCGTCCACCGCCCCGGGTTCGGGTACGGGCACGGCGGCCGCTTGCGCGAGGGCCGCCAGCTCGACCCGGCGCTCCCGCCGCCTCCTGCGTACGAGGCCTGGTACCCGACGCGCGGGGCGGCGGGGGTGTCCGACCACTCCGTCAGCGGCCGGCATTCCAGCAGCGGCAGCCGTACGTTGTCCCGCGCGGCCGCGTGCAGGGACGGGCGGAACGCCTCCGCGAGGACGCGGGCGTCGTCGAGCGCGTGGTGGGCGCGTTGCTGGACCACCCCGAAGTGCGCGGCGAGCGACTCCAGCTTGTGGTTGGGCAGCGGGAGGTTCAGTTCCTTCGACAGGGCGATGGTGCACAGCCGCTGACGCACCGGCGGGGTGGTCTCGGCCCGCGCGTACTCGCGGGCGATCATCTGCCAGTCGAAGATCGCGTTGTGCGCGACCAGCACCCGGTCGGCGAGCCGGCCCGCGAACTCCTCGGCGATGTCCTTGAAGAGCGGCGCGTCCTGGAGCATGTCGCTGGTCAGGCCGTGGATCCACACGGGACCGGGGTCCCGGAGCGGGTTGACCAGCGTGTACCAGTGGTCCTCGACGTTGCCCTGAGCGTCGAGCCGGTAGACGGCGGCGGAGATTATCCGGTCGTCGCGAGCGAGCCCGGTGGTCTCCACGTCGACGACCGCGTACCCCTGTGGGTACGCGGTCGGCCACATCGTCTCTGCGGTCGTACGGTCGGCGAGCATGGTCACAGAGGATATCGGCCCGCGCCGACACTCGAAGCCCTACGGCCTTTCAGCCCGGCTCAGCCCAGCTCGGCCACGAGGTCCCCGGCCGTCACCCGGGCGAAGGACCCGGGTACTTCGGCAGGTCCGGGGAAGAGCCGGTAAGCCGTCCCCGAACCCCCTTCGGGGGCCACGCTCGCGCAGGTCAGCGCCAGGAACGCGCGCTTCCCGGCGGCCAGTTCGGCGGCGTCCGCGTCCGCGTCCGCGGGGGCCCGGCGCTCCTCGGGCGGCTCCAGGGCGCCGATCCGGGCGGCGAAGGCGGCCGCGCTCTCGCCGTCCGCGGCCCGGTAGAGCCACACCTCGTCGGAGACCGAACTCTCAGCGGCCCGCCGGATCACCGCCACCTCCCGGGTACGGGCCGCGGCCCGCCACACGGTGAGGTCCCACAGGGTGGTGCGGGTGCCCGAGCCGAAGTGGGCGCAGACGTCCTCCGCGGCGGCGGCGAGCCGTTCGCCGCCGGAGGCACCGACGCTCTGGAAGGAGCCCGAAGGCGGCAGGTGGACGTCCGCCCACAGGGCCCGCCGGGCGCGCAGGTCCACCACCATCGGCAGGTAGGCCTTGGATTCGCCCGCCAGGTCGAAGCGCTGGCGCACGGACCTCGGATCGTACGAGGCGTCGCGCGGCCCGTCCGCCGGCAGGGCCATGAAGCCCGCGAAGGCGTCCGGCAGCTCCTCGAACGGCACGTTGTTGAAGCTGAACACCAGGGGCACCGCGTACGCGTCCCCGTGCGCGGCCAGCTTCGCCAGGTCCAGGTCCACGTACTCGGTGGCCCCGGCCGGGGCGGGCGCCGAGGTCAGGTCGCCGGAGTGCACGGCGGCGTCCTGCGGCCCGTGCCGCAGCCGCGTGTAGTCGCACTGCCCGGTGAACCGCCAGTCGGCGTCGAAGAAGGCGACGGACAGGTCCAGGTCGGTGCGCCGGCCGTCAGGCTCCGTCCAGTGCAGGAACAGCCGCAGGACCTCGCCCGCGGGCAGGCTCTGGGTGCTGCCCCGCGGCACCGCGACCAGGGTCCTGGCCGCATCGTGTTCCGCGAAGGGGACGGCCAGGTCCGCGAGTGCGGAATCGAGCACCGCGAGCCCGTACGGCTCCTCGCCGGGCCGGGCGAACCGGCGCAGCACCTCCGCCTCCAGGAGCCCCGCGACCTCCCGGACCAGCGGTTCCGGCAGCGGCGGCCGGTCCTCCGCCACCGACAGGGCTCGGGTGACCTCGCCGCGCGGGAAGAACACCCGGCGGGCACCGCGCCGCTCCTCGGCGCGCACGCGCAGCGCCCCGAAGGCGGAGAGCAGCGGGCCGGGGCCCACCGAGGGCAGCCCGCGCTCCAGCGCCCGCACGAGCTCCGGGACGGGACGGTCGCCGGTGTGCAGGCGCAGCAGGTGGTCCAGGCGCCGGACGAGTTCGCCGGGGCGCTGCCCGGCCAGCGCCGCGGCGGCCCCGGGGGCTCCGTCGGCCAGGGCCCGTTCCAGGCGTCCGCCCCAGGACGCGGGGCGGATCAGGTCCGCTTCCACGCGCACGGCGTCCGGATGCGCGGCGGCGGTCTCCCGCAGGGCCGCGCCCAGGGTTCCGTCGAGCCGGGTCCCGCGCAGGACGGCGAAGGCCAGTGCGGCCCGCGGATGACGGGCGTGCCGTTCGAAGGGGTGCAGGGTCTCGGCGGCCCGCTTCCATGCGGTGGGATGGCGCAGCAGGTCCTCGACGAGGAAGGGGACCGGCAACGCGTCGAGCAGGGAGAGGAGTTCGCGGCGCAGCGGCCGGCTGAGGGAGACGAACGGGGGCAGGGGCAGCAGCCCGGGATTGCCCCCGGACGCCACGGCGAGCAGCCGCAGTACGTCCGTCGCCGTGGTCAGCCACTCGGCGAGCAGCGGCCGTACGAAGTCCCGGGCGCCGGGACACGTGAGCAGGGTGGCCAGCACCAGCGCCTTGGTCTCCCGTACGGGGATCTCGTCCGGGAGTTCCCCGCGCGCCGCCGGGGTCAGCGGCAGCAGGGTGACCAGGTCCTGGCGGTCCTGCGGGGACAGGGGGGTCGCGCGGGCGAGCAGCGCCGCCACGACCGGGGTGGCGTCCGCAGCCGGGCTGGTGCCGCGCCGCAGCAGCCGGAGCGGGCCCGGGTGTGCGGGCTTGGCCGCGCCGACGGCCCGTACGGGGCGCAGGAACGGATCGGCGGGATCGAGCCGCCGGTGGCACAGCGGGCAGCCCGCGTAGTCGGCGCCGTCCCAGCAGAGCCGGCACACCAGGTGGGCGCAGGGGGACACGGGGAAGACGGTGCGCTGCTCGCCGCAGAGCACGCACGGGTGGTCGGCCTGCTGGAGGAGGTGCGCGAAGACCCGGTCCACGTAGAGCCGTTCGGTGTCGCGCGGGGCGACCACCGGTGTCGCCGGGAAGCGGCGGAAGAGCGGGGTGTGGGTCCGGTCGGCGCCGAGCAGGTCGTCGACCAGGGCGAGGATGCGGACGTGGGAGGCGGCCAGCTCCTCGGGGGGCAGTGCGGCCAGGGCCCCGTAGAGCTCCGGGTGCAGGGTGTGGCCGCGTCCCAGGAGTTCGGTTTCGAGGCGGCGCAGGGCGGGCCCGGCGGAGCCGCCGGGCGGGGCGGGCGGACCGGCGACGTAGCAGGTCTGAAGGCGGCGCAGCAGGACGGATTCTGCGGTTGCTATGGGTGTTCCCCTCCGTGAACGTGCAGAACGGGGGCGGGGAGTGGGCGCGCGGGGTCGTCGGAGGAAGGGTGAGAAGGATGCGCGCCGGGGAGCCGCCCCCGTGTCCACGGATCCCATCACGGGGCCGCCGCCGGGCGCAAAGGAATTACCCGCCCGGTGTCAGCAGGGCCCGCACCAGGGCCCTCAGGGTCAGTTGGAACAGCCGCTCCGGATCCACCGGCCGGGCCAGCGCACGGGCCAGCGCCGGGTCGTGCGGGGCGTCGGCCGGGTCCCAGAGCTCGCTCTCGGCGGGGGACTGGGCGGGGGAGCGTTCGCGGTTGCGCTCGACCAGGACGAAGCCGATGATCTGGAACTGGATCGCGCGCACCGCGTCCGCGGCCCGGGCCCCGCGCAGACCCGCCGCGTGCACCTCGTGGACCAGGGCCTGCTGGGCGGGCAGGAACATCCTTTCGGTGAGGCCGCGTTCGTGGACCATCGCGATCAGGTGCGGGCGCTCGCGCAGCTCGCGGCGCAGGATCCGGGCGACCGAGAGGATGCGGTCGCCCGGGTTGCGGCCGGCCGGCCGGATGGCACCCACCTCTTCCACGGTCCGCTCCACGAGGGCGTCGAGCAGTGATTCGCGGTTGCCGACGTGCCAGTAGATGGAGGTCACGGCGGTGCCCAGCTCGGCGGCGAGCTTGCGCATGGTGAGGGCGGCCGGGCCGTGCTGCTTGACCAGGGACGCGGCGGCGTCCAGTACCTCCGCGCGGGTCAGCGTGGTTCTGGTCATCGTGTCCGTCCCAACTTTCTGTCGATCCGTCAGATCGGTTACGTGCACGGGTCTTTACCCTTCATCGGCAGCGGTGTAACTGTGTTACAGAACCAGCTGCGTCAGAACCGACCGAGTCCTGGACGAAGGATGGTGCGATAGATGGCACGCGTACGGTACGGAGCGCGCACCGAGGCCGAGATCGCCGCCTCGCGCGAGAAGAGTTCCAAGCTCCCCGACATCTGGTCCACCGGCGTGGTGGCCGTCTGGGAGACCGACCCGGACGTGGTGGCGGCGGTCCTCCCGCCGCCCCTGAAGCCCACCGAACGGCCGCTCGTGCGGGCCAACATCAGCAAGGTGGACCTGCCCGGCTACCCGCTCGGCGCCGGCTCGGTGGCGGTCGCCGCCCAGCACGACGGGGTCGAGGGCTGGTACCCGCTGGTCATGCCGATGAGCATGGAGCGCGCCCTGATCGGAGGCCGCGAGGTCTTCGGCGAGCCGAAGAAGCTCGGCGAGATCACCGTCGAGCGCGAGGGCCTGGTCGTCCGGGCCTCCCTGGCCCGGCACGGGATCGCCTTCGTGGAGGTGCGCGGGGCGGTGGACCGCGAGCTGCCGCTGCCCGAGCCCACCGTGAAGACCGACTTCTACTTCAAGTTCCTGCCCGCGGTGGACGGTTCGGGCTTCGACGCCGATCCGGTGCTGGTGCACTGCACCCGCAACGAGAAGGTCCGCAAGCTGGAGCACATCACCGGCGACGTGGTGCTCCGCGAGTCGATGTTCGACCCGATCGCCGACCTCCCCGTACGCCGCCTCGTCGAGCTCACCATCGGCGAGAAGACCACCGACCAGCGGGGCAGGGTCGTCGAGCGGGTCAGCGCCCAGGCCCTGCTGCCGTACATCCACCAGCGCTACGACGACCCCATGCAGATCCTCGACGGACCGCCCGAGGGGAGCGTCTGATGCGGCTCGAACCCGGGCAGGTGGCCGTGGTCACCGGAGCCGCCAGCGGCATCGGCCTCGCGATGGCCCGCCGCTTCGCCGCCGAGGGGCTGAAGGTGGTCCTCGCCGACGTCGAGGAGGGCGCCCTGCGCAAGGCCGCCGACGAACTCGCCGCCGACGGCGCCGAGGTGCTCGCCCGACGCGTCGACGTCAGCGACCGCGACTCCGTGATCTCGCTGGCCGACGCCGCGTATGAGACCTTCGGCGCCGTGCACGTGCTCTGCAACAACGCCGGCGTCGGCTCCGGCGCCGAGGGCCGCATGTGGGAGCACGAGCCCAACGACTGGAAATGGGCCTTCTCCGTCAACGTCTGGGGCGTCTTCCACGGCATCCAGGCCTTCGTCCCCCGCATGATCGCGGCCGGCGGCCCCGGCCACATCGTCAACACCTCCTCCGGCGACGGCGGCATCGCCCCCCTGCCCACCGCCTCGGTCTACGCGGTCACCAAGGCGGCCGTGGTCACCATGACCGAGTCGCTCTACGCCCACCTCAAGGCGGAGGGCGCGCAGATCGGCGCCTCCGTGCTCTTCCCCGGGCCGCACATGCTGCGCACCGGGCTGTGGGAGTCGCACCGCAACCGGCCCGACCGGTACGCCAAGGAGCGCCCGCGCAAGTCCCCGTACCGCAGCCTCGACCAGTACGAGGCCGCCATGAAGCAGGCCGGCCACGAGGTGAACTTCACCCCGGTGGAGGACGTCGCCGACCACGTCGTGGACGGCATCCGCGCCGACCGCTTCTGGATGCTGCCCGACAGCGAGCACAGCGACCGGCAGATCCGCGCCCGGTCGCAGTCGATGCTCGACCGCGCCAACCCCGCCTACCTGGAAAGCTTCATCCTCGACTGAGGAGCCTCAATCGTGAGTGCGTACGAAGACCCGTACCTGATCATCTCCTCCGACTGCCACGCGGGACTGCCCACCGAGCAGTACCGCCCCTACCTGGACAGCGCCTTCCACCCGCAGTTCGACGAGTTCCTCGGCCAGCGCGACGCCCGCCGCGCCGAGGCCACCAAGCTGGGCGTGCGCAACGAGGCCTTCGCCGAGAAGTGGTTCCACGACCACGAGGAGGGCCTCAAGGGCGGCTGGGACGTCGGGCAGCGCCTGAAGGAACTCGACGGCGACGGCGTGGCCGCCGAAGTCGTCTTCCCCGACGCCGACGCCGTGGACAGCCAGACCGCGGCCCCCTTCGGAGTGGGCCTCGGACTCTCCGGCGACCAGGACCCCGAGCTCGGCATGGCCGGCGCGCAGGCCCACAACCGGTGGCTGGCGGAGTTCGTGTCGGAGAACCCCGAACGGCACTGCGGGGTGGCCCTGCTGCCCATCACCGGCGAACCGGACAAGGTCGTCGCCGAGATATACCGCGCCAAGGCCTCCGGGCTCGGCGCCCTGATGATCCCGGCGATGTGGGTCGACAAGGCCCCGTACCACGACCGCCGTTACGACCCGGTGTGGGCGGCCGCCGCCGAGACGCAGATGCCGATCGTCACCCACTCCGGCTCCTCGCCGCGCCACGAGTACGGGGACCACCTGGGCATCTTCGTCTCCGAGGTCACCTGGTGGCCGGCCCGCCCGCTGTGGTTCCTGCTCTGGTCCGGGGTCTTCGAGCGGCACCCGGGGCTGAAGTTCGGCGTCGCCGAGTCGGGCTGCTGGTGGCTGCCGAACCAGCTCTGGTTCATGGACCGGCTCTACCTCGGCGCCCACGGCGGCAAGAAGCTCTCGCCGTTCGAGGAGCTGAAGCGGCCGCCGAGCGAGTACCTCGACCGGCAGGTGTTCATCTGCGCGACGAACACCAAGCGGCGCGAGCTGGCCCAGCGCTACGAGATCGGCGTGGACAACATCCTGTGGGGCTCGGACTTCCCGCACCCCGAGGGGACCTGGCCGAACACCCGCGGCTGGCTGAAGAACACCTTCCACGACATCCCGGTCGGGGAGACCCGCCGGATGCTGGGCCTGGCCGCGGCCGAGGTCTTCGGCTTCGACACCGAGAAGCTGGCGCCGGTCGCCCGCCGCATCGGCCCCACCCCGGCCGAGCTCGGCCAGAGCGAGGACCAGGCGGCCGTGGAGGCCTCCTGGGCGCGCTCGCGCGACGTGGGCCGGCACTGGCTGACCGACAACGACTTCCCGGTGCTGGGGGTGAACCCGTGAGCACCGAGAACCCGGCCGCCGGGGAGGACCGCTACACGGTCATCTCGGCCGACTGCCACGCGGGCGCCGACCTGCTGGACTACAAGCCGTACCTGGAGAAGCGCCACCACGAGGAGTTCGACGCCTGGGCCGCGACCTACGTCAACCCGTACGAGGACCTCCTCGCGGACACGGCCGACCGCAACTGGAACTCGCAGCGCCGCCTCACCGAGCTCGAAGCCGACGGGATCGTCGCGGAGGTGCTCTTCCCGAACACCATCCCGCCGTTCTTCCCCAAGGCCTCGCTGATGGCCCAGCCCCCGACGGCGGCCGAGTACGAGATGCGCTGGGCCGGGCTCCAGGCCCACAACCGGTGGCTGGCGGACTTCTGCGCGGACGCGCCGGGCCGCCGGGCGGGCGTGGTCCAGATCCTGCTCAACGACGTGGACGCGGCGGTCAAGGAGATCCGCCGCACCCGCGACGCGGGCCTGACCGGCGGCATCCTGCTGCCCGGCGTCCCGCCCGGCTCCACCGTTCCCGAGCTCTACTCGGAGGTCTACGACCCGATCTGGGCCGTGTGCGACGAGCTGGACGTGCCGGTGAACCACCACGGCGGCTCCGCCTCGCCGCCGCTGGGCGACGAACCGGCGGCGCGGGCCGTCTTCATGGTGGAGACCACCTGGTTCTCCCACCGGGCCCTGTGGCACCTCATCTTCGGCGGTGCCTTCCGCCGCAACCCCGGGCTGAAACTGGTCCTGACGGAGCAGGGCTCCGGCTGGATCCCCGGCGTGATCGAGATGCTGGACTACTACCACGGCCGCCTGGTCGCGGCCTCGGCCACCGCCGAGGCCAAGTTCGGGGCCGGGCTGGCGGAGTCCATGGGCAAGGGGCCGAGCGAGGTCTGGCGGGAGAACTGCTTCGTGGGAGCGAGCTTCATGCGCCCCCACGAGGTCCCGCTGCGGGACCGGATCGGCCTCGACAAGATCATGTGGGGCAGCGACTACCCCCACGACGAGGGCACCACGCCCTACTCCCGGGAGGGCCTGCGCATCGCCTACGCGGGCCTGCCCCGCGAGGAGGTAGCCGCCATGGTCGGCGGCAACGCCGCCCGGGTCTACGGCTTCGACCTCGCCCTCCTCGACGCGGTCGCCGCCAAACACGGCCCCCTCGTCTCGGAGGTCGCACAGCCCCTGACCGAGGTCCCGCCCGCCGCCACCAGCCCGGCCTTCGCCCGCGGGGGCTCGGTCCGGGTCTGGTAGCACCGGCGCCCCGCCCCGCGGTACCCGCGCCCCACCGGGGCGGCTCAGTCCCTGCGGACGAGCCGCTCCGGCGGGATCAGCTCCGCCCCGGTGACGTGCGTGCCCCGGCGCAGCTCGATCACCAGGTCCGCCAAGGGGGCGAGCGGGGCCAGGTCCACGGTCCCCAGGCATTCGCTCAGCACCAGCCGGCGCAGTGCCGGGACCTCGCGCAGCGCCTCCAGCGACCCTTCCAGGGCGCACCGGATCAGCGTGAGCCGGCCCAGGCGCTCGTACGGCAGCAGCGCGCCGGCCGATACGGGCGCGGCGTGCCGGATCTGCAGCGCGGTCAGCCCCCTGAGCGGCAGCGAGCGCACCAGCTGCCGGTACTGGGTGCTCCCGGCGACCGTCAGCTTCTCCACCCGCGGCCAGCGCTCGATCCCGTCGAGCGTCATCCGCCGGGCGCCCTGCCACAGGTGCAGCGCGGTCAGCGAGTCCGCGGCGGGAACGTCCCCGATCCGCCGCTCCTCCGGTTCGAAACCGATGATCAGGGAGCGCAGCCCGGCCGCCCCCGCGAGCGGGGCGAGCGAGAGGTCGTCGCGGAGGTAGCCGAAGGCGAGGCTGTCCGCCCGGAGTTCGCCCACCACCTCGATCCCGGTGACCTGCGGGCAGTCCAGGACGCCCAGGTGCCGCAGCGAGGACCGGCCGGCCAGCGGGGACAGGTCGGCCAGCCGCGGGTTGCGGTGCAGGGTCAGCGACTCCAGGTCCGGCCGCCCCGCGATCTCCGGCGGGACCGGGCCGTCCCAGGTGACGTGCAGCCGGCGTACGTGCCGGAGCCGGTCCAGGGCCCGTAACTGTCCGGGCGTGCGCACGTGCAGGTGGGCCGTGGTCATGGGGGCGTCCGCGAGCACCGTGTCCGCGTACACGTCCACGGGGAACCGCCCCCAGGCGTCGGAGAGTTCGCGGGCGGGCTCGTAGCGGTCGTCCCCGCGGAAGCCCGCGATCACCTGGAGCGCCCGGTCGCCGCCGACGAGCGCCGCCGTACGGATCGTCGCGGCCGCCTCGGCTTCCACGAGCCCGCCCGGCTCCGGCAGCAGCTCCAGCACCAGTTCCCCGGCCTTGGCCAGTTCCTCGGCCTGGCCCGGGGAGCGCGGGGGCAGCAGGAGCGCCGTCCGGGCCGTCACCTCGCCCCGGACCTCCGGATCCAGCTCCGGCGCGTGTTCCAGACAAGCCGCCGCGAGCAGCACGAGCCGGCTGCGCTCGGGCTCCGACCGGTCGACCCGTGCCAGCAGCTCCCGCAGCAAGTAGGCGCGTTCGTCGGGGCGGGCGTGCCCCACGGCCATCCGGACCACGTTGTCCCAGGTGTACTCGTGCGCATTGCGCACCAGGACCCCGAAGTCCCGCGCCTCCACGGCCGCCTTGGCGCCGAGGTAGTCCTGGAAGGTCTGGTGGACGAACAGGACCGAGCCCGGTACCGGCTCGCGGAGCAGCCCGCTGCGGATCAGCAGATGGCGGAAGACCGTCCGCGCGTCACCCTGGGCCTTGACCTGGGGCATGGAGTCGAGCGAGGAGTCGATCATCCGGACCGCCTCCTCGGCGGAGGCCTCCACCTGCCCGTTGCGGATCAGCCAGTAGGCCAGCCGCTGGAGCAGCAGGGTCTGCTCGTCCCGGCTGAGGTAGACGCCCTCGACCCCGGAGATGTCCCGCTCGCTGTCGCGGCGGATCAGCAGCATGTCCAGCGCGGTGTCGTACAGCTCCTTGCGGGCCCGGGGCAGATGCATCCGGCGGTCCCGGTTCAGCGCGCACAGCAGGGCGCACATGAGCGGGTTCGTCGCCAGCCTGCCCAGGTCCCGGCGCGTTCCCACGGCCTCCAGGAGCGCCTTCTCGTACCGGTCGAGGAGGTCGCGCTCGGGCCCCGCTCCCTCGCCGTCCGCCTCCGCCCGGGCGGAGGCGTGCCAGTGGGTGATGAAGGCGCCGACGTCGTCCCGGTCCATCGGCAGCAGGGCGAGGGAGGTGAAACCGTGGGCGGTGAGCCAGTCCTCGGGAACCGCCGAGTGACGGGTGGTGACCACGAAGCGGGCCGCCGGGTACGCGGTGAGCAGGTCCCGCAGCCAGGACTCGGTCCGGTCGCGCAGCCGCGGGGGCACCTCGTCCACTCCGTCGATCAGCACCAGCGCCCGGCCGGAGGCGAGGAGTCCGGCGATCCAGCCCTCCGGCGGCGGCAGCGGGACACCGGTGGCGCCGAGCCAGTCCTGCGGCCGGGGCAGTCCGGCGGGGGAGTTGAACGAGCGCAGCGGCAGGACGAAGGGCACCAGGCCGTTCCAGTCCCGCAGCTGGGGCCCGAAGCTGCTCCGGGAGGCATTGAGGGCCAGCCATTTCACGAGGGTGCTCTTGCCCGAGCCGGCCGGGCCCCGCAGCAGGACCCGCTCCGTCGCGTTCAGCGCCACCTCGGCCTTCACCGAGCTCTGCAGGCCGGGTTCCTCGAGGAACTCCCCGCCGCTGACCGCGAGGCTGATGTAGGCCAGGTCCAGCGACCAGTCCTGGCGGGCCTGGCTGAGCGTCAGCCCGTACAGCTGGACCCGCCCCTGGGCCCCGGCCACGTACCGGGCGTACCGCTCCTCGAAGACCGCGGCGGGGTCCTCCTCCTGCTCCTGCGGCCGGCCGCCGAGGCACAGCACGAACAGCTTCCGGTAGGCGGCCTCCGCGGCGGGGGACAGCTCCGCGGGCGCCGGGGGCACCGGGACGGGCGCGGGTCCGGAGGCGGCCACGAGCAGGGCCCCGGCCTGCCGCGCACCGAGCGCCGCGAACGCCCGGCCGACGGCGCCCACCGCCGCGCGGCGGGCGGGTTCGTCCAGCCCCGCGCTCCCCTCCGTCAGCAGGGCGGCCAGCCGCTGGGCGCGGCGCAGCCGTCCGGGGGCGTCCTCCCGCGGACGGCTGAGCCTGGGTCCCCCCGGCGGCCGCGCCCTGACCAGGGCCCGTGCCACCGCGTCCGCCGCCGCCGAGGCGATCTCCCCGAATCCCGCTTCGTGCCCCATGCCCACGCCTTCCCCCGGTCCCGGACGCCGTCACCCGGAAGCATCTCGTGAACCGTCGGTAACACCGATGGATACCGATCGGTAACAACCTCTAGCCGAGCCCCCGAACCCGCCTCTATGGTGCGGACATGCCGAACCTGCCCGATGTCGTGCTGTGGTCCATACCCGCCTTCGTCCTGCTCACCGTCGTAGAGCTCGTGAGCTACCGCATCCATCCCGACGAGGACTCCGCCGGGTACGAGACCAAGGACGCCGTCACCAGCCTCGGCATGGGGATCGGCAGCCTCGGCTTCGACTTCCTCTGGAAGATCCCGATCGTCGCGATCTACACCGCCGTCTACGAGCTCACCCCGCTGCGCGTCCCCGTCCTGTGGTGGACCGTTCCGCTGATGCTGCTCGCCCAGGACTTCCTCTACTACTGGCAGCACCGCGGCCACCACGTCATCCGGATCCTGTGGGCCTGCCACGTCGTCCACCACAGCAGCCGCAAGTTCAACCTCACCACCGCCCTGCGCCAGCCCTGGACCAGCGCCACCTCCTGGCCGTTCTACCTCCCGATGATCGCGCTGGGCGTGCACCCGGCCGCCATCGCGTTCTGCTACTCGGTCAACCTCGTCTACCAGTTCTGGATCCACACCGAGCGCATCGGCAAACTGCCCCGGCCGATCGAGTTCGTCTTCAACTCGCCCTCCCACCACCGCGTCCACCACGCCTCCCAGGGCGGCTACCTGGACCGGAACTTCGGCGGCATCCTGATCGTCTGGGACCGGATGTTCGGCTCCTGGGTGGGGGAGACCGACAAGCCCGTCTTCGGCCTCACCAAGAACATCGGCACCTACAACCCGCTGCGCGTCGCCACCCACGAGTACGCCTCCATCGCCCGCGACGTCCGCGGGGCCGCCACCTGGCGCGAGCGCGCGGGACGCGTGTTCCGCGGCCCCGGCTGGCAGCCCGCGCAGCCGGCGCAGGCCGAGGCGCCCGCCCCCGCCCCCGCCCCCGCTTCCGCCCCTGCCCCTGCCCCCGCCCCTGCCCCCGCTTCCGCCCCCGCCCCGGAGCACGCCGCGTGAGCGCCACCGGGTCCGCCCCCGATCGCACGCAGGCCCGTACGCCCTCCTGGGCGCGCCCCGCCCTTCCCCCCGGCTCCGGCCCCGCCACCAGGGTGCTGCTCGTCGCCTTCGCGGCCGCCACCGCCGTGGACCTCGGATCCCTGCTCGCGGGCTGGCACACCGGGCACCTCATCGCCAAGCCGCTGCTGATGCCGCTGCTCGTCGCCTACGCCGCCACCCGCCGCGCCCCCCGCCTGCTGATCGCGGCCCTGCTGTTCGGCTGGGGCGGGGACCTGGCCCTGCTCTTCGACGCCGATCCCGCCTTCCTGATCGGCATGGGCTCCTTCGCCGCCGGGCACGTCTGCTACCTGGTGCTGTTCGGCCGCCGCCGTACGGGACCCCTGCTCGGGGCCGCGTACGCCGCCGCGCTGCTGTCCACCGTCACGCTGCTCTGGGGCGACCTGCCCGCGGAGCTGCGGATCCCGGTCGCCGGGTACAGCCTGCTGCTCACCGCGATGGCCTACCGCTCCAGCGCCCTGGGGCGGCGGGCCGCCATCGGCGGGGCGCTGTTCCTGCTCTCCGACACGCTCATCGCCACCGGGGTCGCCGAGTGGCCCCAGCTGCCCCGCCCCGACTTCTGGGTCATGGCCACGTACGCGGCGGCCCAGTACCTGCTGGCCACCGGAGCGCTCGCGCCGCAGCGGGCGTACGGTAGGGAAGCCCTACAGGGCCCCACCATTTCCTAACCGGAGGACTGCACCACCATGCGCGCCACCGTCATCCACGCCCCGCACGACATCCGCGTGGAGGAGGTGCCCGACGCCGCGATCCAGCGCCCCGAGGACGCCGTCGTCCGCGTCCTGCGCGCCTGCATCTGCGGCAGCGACCTCTGGGCCTACCAGGGCGTGGCCAAGCGCCAGCCCGGCCAGCGGATCGGGCACGAGTTCCTCGGCGTCGTCGAGGAGACCGGCTCCGCCGTCTCGGACCTGCGCGCCGGAGACCTCGTCGTCGCCCCCTTCATGTGGTCCGACGGCACCTGCGCCTACTGCACCGAGGGCCTCTACACCTCCTGCGAGCACGGCGGCTTCTGGGGCTCGGTCGGCCACGACGGCGGCCAGGGCGAGGCCGTCCGGGTCCCGCACGCCGACGGCACGCTGGTGAAGCTGCCCGCCGACGCCGCCTCCGACGACCACCTGCTGACCGCGCTGCTCGCGCTGTCCGACGTCATGGGCACCGGCCACCACGCGGCGCTCGGCGCGGGGGTCCGCAGGGGCTCCACGGTCGCCGTCGTCGGCGACGGAGCGGTCGGCCTGTGCGGGGTCCTCGCGGCCAAGCGCCTGGGCGCCGACCGGATCATCGCGATGGGCCGCCACACCGTCCGTACGGACATCGCGAAGCTCTTCGGGGCCACCGACGTGGTCGCCGAGCGCGGCGAGGCCGCCGAGGCGGCCGTGCGCGAGCTCACCGGGGGCCAGGGCGCCCACTCGGTCATCGAGGCGGTCGGCACCGAGCAGTCCATGCGCACGGCCGTGAACATCGCCCGCGACGGCGGGGCCATCGGCTACGTCGGCGTCCCGCACGGCAGCGGCACCGGCCTGGACCTCGGCGTCATGTTCGACCGCAACCTCACCCTGCGCGGCGGCGTCGCGCCGGTCCGCGCGTACATCCCCGAGCTGCTCGCGGACGTGCTCAGCGGTGCGATCGACCCGTCGCCGGTCTTCGACCGGGCCGTCAGCCTGGCCGAGGTCCCGGACGGCTACCGGGCGATGGACGACCGCAGCGCGCTCAAGGTCATGATCAAGCCGTAGGGCGTGCCGGGAAGACGACGGAGGGGCCGGCCGGGGGATCACCCCCGGGCCGGCCCCTCCTTCAGGTCCGAGCCGCTACTTCACGGCCTTCAGCGCGTCGACCACGCCGAAGCCGTCGTAGCTGTTCTGGCCCCACTTGCTGTTGCAGGTGGTGGCGTCGACCAGCACGCCGGCCGCGTCGTAGACCTTCTCGGGGCAGGCCGTCTTCGTGGCCTGCGCCTTGAGGAGCAGCTGGAGCTGCGCCGGGTTCGCCCACGGGTGCGCGCTCTTGAGCAGCGCCGCGACACCGGCGACGTGCGGGCCGGCCATCGAGGTGCCCTGCTTGTAGCCGTAGCCGCCGCCGGGGAGGGTGGACAGTACGCGGCCGTTGGCGTCCGGGGTGGCGGGGATCTGCCACTTGTCGCCGCCGGGGGCCGCGACGTCCACGACGCCCAGGCCGTAGCTGGAGTAGTAGGACTTGAAGCCCTGGACGCCGGTCGCGCTCACCGTCACCACGCCCGGGAGCTGCGTGGGCAGGTCCAGGCAGACGTGCGGGTCGATGGTGCGGGTGACCGGGGTCTCCACGTCGTCCGGGCTGGTGTCGTCCACGATGGCGTCGGACGCCAGGTCGTGGTTGGAGTTGCCGGCCGAGGCCACGCTGAGCACGCCCTTGCGCTCGGAGTACTTCGTCGCCCGGCCGAGGGCCTCCACCAGCGCCTTCTGGTCGTCGTCCGACTTGCAGTTGTAGAGCCAGGGGTCGACGTAGTAGCTGTTGTTGGTCACCTCGATCCCCTTCTCGGCGGCGAACATGAACGCGCAGACGACCGCCTCGGTGAAGAAGAGGCTGGTCGCGGGCTCGCTCACCTTGATCGCGGCGACCTGGACGCCGGGCGCCACACCGCTGATGCCTATGCCGTTGCGCGCGGCCGCGATGGTGCCCGCCACGTGGGTGCCGTGGTCGCTGCCGTCCGCGTACGGACGCCACGCGCCCTCGGTGGTGTCGGCGACGCCGCCCACGCAGTTGGCGGACTGGCCCTTGGAGAAGTTCGGGGCCAGATCGGGGTGGGTGTCGTCCACGCCCGTGTCGATGACGCCCACCGTGACGTTGCGGCTGCCATCGTTGATCTTGTGAGCCTGATCGGCCTTGATCGCCCGCAGATCCCACTGGTTCGCTTCCAGGGGCTCCTGCCCCGGCTCGGCCTGCGCCGCCGCCTTCGCGGCGTCGGAGTCGCTCAGCCGCTGCGTGGTGCCCTCCTCGGTGGTCTGCACGACCGAGAGCGGGGCCGTACGGGTGGCGCCCACCGAGACGAACAGGCCGCGCTGCCCGCGGAGCTGCTTGGCGAACTCCGGGTTCTGGGAGTGGGCTACGACCACACCGATCTGCTCATATGCGATCACCACGGTGCCACCGGCCCGCTCGATCGCCTTCTTCGCCTGCTTCACGCTTCCGTACGAGGTCAGGTTGGCCACGTAGGAAAGCTTGGGGCCGGAGGTGTCGGGCCTGGCCGTGGCCGCCGAGTCCGCCGTCACGCCGACCGGGGCGGCGGAGGCCGCGACCGTGGGCAGGAAGGCGAGCGAGGCGGTGAGCGCCAGGCCGACCGGAACGGCGAGGGCGCGCCGCCGGTTACCGGTTCCCAGATGAGCCATGGGTTCTCCACATCATCGTGAAAAAGCCGTGCGGGCGCGGTCGCACCCGACGGGTTCATGACACGTGAACCTAGTGCCGCCGTTCGACTCGGCGCCATCAGTTCGAGGAATCAGTTCGAGGAATCAGTTCCCAAAGAAACAAACAGGTGTTGAACCGCCCCGACGCGCCGGACGTGCCGTTGACAGGGGGACCGGTACCACCTTCCCCCGCACGGAGGTTGTTTTGTCCGCCTTCCCTGCCGTTCCCGCTGTTCCCACCGCCCCCGCGTCACAAGGAGAGTCCCCCGTGACCACCGAAGCAGCGCCGCCTCCGGGCAGTCCGGGAGCGCCGCCGGCGACCCCGGCGGCCGAAGAGTTCGTACGCGTCCAGCAGAGCCCGGAGTTCGCCGAACTGCGCCGCGCCCACCGCTCCTTCGCCTTCCCGCTCACCGTGGCGTTCATCGCCTGGTACCTGCTCTACGTCCTGCTCTCCAACTACGCGGGCGGCTTCATGGGGACGAAGCTCTTCGGCAACATCAACGTCGCGCTCGTCCTGGGCCTCGGCCAGTTCGCGACGACCTTCCTCATCGCCTGGCTGTACTCGCGCCACGCGGCGACCCAGCTCGACCCCAAGGCCTCGGCCATCAAGGCAAGGATGGAGGCCGGCGAATGAGCGCCCCGCTGTACGTGGCGCTGGCCGGAGCGGCCACGGCGGGCACGACCACCGCCGCCGGCGCCTCCGAGCACCGCCCGCTGATCATCACCCTGTTCGGGGCGTTCGTCATCGCCACCCTGGCCATCACCATCTGGGCCGGACGCCAGACCAAGGACGCCGCCGACTTCTACGCGGGCGGCCGCCAGTTCACCGGATTCCAGAACGGCCTGGCCATCTCCGGCGACTACATGTCCGCCGCGTCCTTCCTCGGCATCGCCGGAGCCATCGCCCTCTTCGGCTACGACGGCTTCCTCTACTCCATCGGCTTCCTCGTCGCCTGGCTGGTGGCCCTGCTCCTGGTCGCCGAACCGCTGCGCAACTCCGGCCGCTACACGATGGGCGACGTGCTCGCCTACCGGATGCGCCAGCGCCCCGTGCGCACCGCCGCCGGCACCTCCACCATCGTGGTCTCGATCTTCTACCTGCTCGCCCAGATGGCCGGCGCCGGCGTGCTCGTCTCGCTGCTCCTCGGCATCACCAGCGACCTCGGCAAGGTCGTGATCGTCTCCCTGGTCGGCGTCCTGATGATCCTCTACGTCACCATCGGCGGCATGAAGGGCACCACTTGGGTGCAGATGATCAAGGCGGTCCTGCTGATCGCGGGCACGCTGCTGATCACCTTCCTGGTGCTGTGGAAGTTCAGCTTCAACATCTCGGACCTGCTGGGCAAGGCCGCCGACAACAGCGGTCAGGGGGTGAAGTTCCTGGAGCCGGGCCTGAAGTACGGCAAGGACTCGACCACGAAGCTGGACTTCATCTCCCTCGGCCTCGCCCTGGTCCTGGGCACCGCCGGCCTGCCGCACATCCTGATCCGCTTCTACACGGTCCCCACGGCCAAGGCCGCCCGGAAGTCCGTGAACTGGGCCATCGGCATCATCGGCGCCTTCTACCTGATGACGATCGTCCTCGGCTTCGGCGCCGCGGCCCTGCTCAAGCGGGCCGACATCATCGCCTCCAACAAGGCCGGCACCACCGCGGCCCCGCTGCTCGCCCAGGAGATCGGCGGCGGCGCCGGCTCCACCGGCGGCGCGGTGCTGCTCGCCGTGATCTCCGCGGTGGCCTTCGCCACGATCCTGGCGGTCGTCGCGGGCCTGACGCTGGCCTCCTCCTCGTCCTTCGCCCACGACATCTACGTGAACGTGATCCGCAAGGGCAAGGCGAGCGAGAAGGAGGAGGTACGGGCGGCCCGCTGGTCGACCGTGGTCATCGGAGCCGTGGCCATCGGCCTCGGCGCCCTGGCCCGCGACCTGAACGTGGCCGGCCTCGTCGCCCTGGCCTTCGCGGTCGCCGCCTCGGCGAACCTGCCGACCATCCTCTACAGCCTCTTCTGGAAGCGCTTCACCACCCAGGGCGCCCTGTGGTCCATCTACGGCGGCCTGGTCTCCTCGGTCGTCCTGGTGCTGTTCTCGCCGGTCGTCTCCGGCAAGCCCACCTCGATGTTCAAGGGCGCCGACTTCTACTGGTTCCCCCTGGAGAACCCCGGCATCATCTCCATCCCGCTGGGCTTCCTGCTCGGGTGGCTGGGAACCGTCCTGTCCAAGGAGAAGGCGGACCCGCAGAAGTTCGCCGAGCTCGAGGTCCGCTCGCTCACCGGAACCGGCGCGCACTGACCCCCTGCGCCTCGGCGCCGGCACCTAAACGGATGCTCCGAACACCGAGCGTGGCCGTGTCGTATTTCCCTACGACACGGCCACGCCTCGTCTCGTTCATTCGGGCACCCCTATACGTCACAGGTGTCGCGTAGGCTCGTTGATAGCGCTCGTACTCTCATCCATCGCGACGCAAACCTCTACAAACCGGACAGGGGAGGGGGCTTACAGTGCTTCTCGACACCTACGGCCGCGTAGCCACTGACCTGCGCGTCTCACTCACCGACCGGTGCAATCTGCGCTGTACGTACTGCATGCCCGAGGAGGGCCTGCAGTGGCTCGGCAAGTCGGATCTGCTCAGTGACGAGGAGATCGTCAGGCTGATCCGCATCGCGGTCACCGAGCTCGGGATCAAGGAAGTCCGCTTCACCGGCGGCGAACCGCTGCTCCGCCCCGGCCTCGTCGGGATCGTCGAGCAGTGCGCGGCCCTGGAGCCCCGCCCCAAGATGTCGCTGACCACCAACGGCATCGGCCTCAAGCGCACCGCCCAGGCGCTCAAGGCCGCCGGCCTGGACCGGGTGAACGTTTCCCTGGACACCCTGCGGCCCGAGGTCTTCAAGACCCTGACCCGGCGCGACCGCCACAAGGACGTCATCGAGGGCATGGCCGCCGCCCGCGAAGCCGGCCTCACCCCCGTCAAGGTCAACGCGGTCCTGATGCCCGGACTCAACGACGACGAGGCCCCCGACCTGCTGGCCTGGGCCGTGGAGAACGAGTACGAGCTCCGCTTCATCGAGCAGATGCCGCTCGACGCCCAGCACGGCTGGAAGCGCGACGGCATGATCACCGCCGGTGACATCCTGGAATCCCTGCGCACCCGCTTCACCCTCACCGAAGAGGGGTCCGAGGAGCGCGGCTCCGCCCCGGCCGAGCGCTGGGTCGTCGACGGCGGCCCCGCCACCGTCGGGGTCATCGCCTCGGTCACCCGCCCCTTCTGCGGAGCCTGCGACCGTACGCGCCTCACGGCCGACGGCCAGATCCGCACCTGCCTCTTCGCCACCGAGGAGTCCGACCTGCGCGCCGCCCTGCGCTCGGGCGCCCCGGACGAGGAGATCGCCCGCCTGTGGAAGGTGGCGATGTGGGGCAAGAAGGCCGGATCCGGTCTCGACGACCCGACCTTCCTGCAGCCCGACCGCCCGATGTCGGCGATCGGCGGCTGAGCTCCGCCGCCGGCAACGGCTCCGAGCGACCCCGAGGGCTCGCAGCGGCTACGGCCGCTGCGAGCCCTCGGGCGCTTCCCACGCGTCGAGCCGCACGACGTCCTTGAGGAAGCCGCGGACCCCCAGGAACTGGGAGAGGTGCTCGCGGTGCTCCTCGCACGCCAGCCAGGTCTTGCGGCGCTCTGGGGTGTGCAGCTTCGGGTTGTTCCACGCCAGGACCCAGACGGCCGGCGCGCGGCAGGCCTTGGCGGAACAGGTGGGTACGTCGGGGGCGGAAGCGTCGTTCAGAAGCGCATCAAGGGGAGTCACGGCTCAACCCTAAGACGGAATGGCGACGCCGAGCAGCCACGGGGGGAGCTGCCCGGCGTCGGTCCGTCGCTCCGACGGGGGATGCGGAGCGCGTAGGCAGTATGTCACGCAGGACCCGGTGCGGTGCACTGGAACTTCATGATTGATCTGAGCTTTTCTTGAGGTTCCCGTCACCCAGCGCGGGGTGCACGGGCGCCGGGACGAAGTGGGAGGGCAGGGAGGGCGTCGACTCGCGCCCCGCGTTGGCGATGACCACGGCGATGTACGGCAGCAGCGCCCCCGCGACGAGCGTCACGACGGCCACGGGCCGCTCCACGTTCCACAGGACGATCGTGGCGATCACCGACAGGGTCCGGATCAGCATCGAGATCACGTACCGGCGCTGGCGTCCCCGTACGTCCTCGGCGAGGCTCATCCTGGCCCCGGTGATCCGGAAGACCTCGGACCCGTTCCGCTTCGTCCGCTCCACAACCCACCACCCGATCGACCGCCGGGCACTCCCCGGCCCGGACGCCTCCACGGTACGCCGCCCGCCCGCAGCCCGGCAGAGGGGGTGTCCCCCGAATGGAGCCGTCCGAAATGCGCAGTAGGCCGGACGGGTCGAGACTGGGCCCACATGCGCACAACGCGCAAGGAGGAGGCTCGACATGGGTTGGTTGTGGGCGATCATCGTCGGCTTTGTACTGGGACTGATTGCCCGGGCGATCCTGCCGGGCAAGCAGCACCAGCCCCTTTGGCTGACCACGATCTTCGGCATCATCGGCGCCGTCCTCGGCAACGCCGTGGCCACCTGGATCGGCGTCAACGAAACGCGCGGCATCGACTGGATCCGGCACCTGCTGCAGATCGCCGGAGCCGTCGTGATCGTCGGTCTCGGTGACCTGATCTACAGCTCGCTCCGCGGCAACAAGAGGCAGATGACCTGAGGGCTCCGGCCCCGCCGCGCGGCGCAGCGCGACGGAGCACGACGCAGGGGCCGGCCCGGACGATACGTCCGGGCCGGCCCCTGCGTCGTACCGCGGGCGGCGTCTAGCCGGTGACCTCGACCGCCGCCAGGTTCTTCTTGCCGCGGCGCAGCACCAGCCAGCGCCCGTGCAGCAGGTCCTCCTTCGCGGGGACCGCGTCCTCGGAGGCGACCTTCACGTTGTTGACGTAGGCGCCGCCCTCCTTCACGGTCCGGCGGGCGGCCGACTTGCTCGCGACCAGCCCGGTCTCCGCCAGCAGGTCGACGACCAGGCCCGGCTCGGCCACCTTCGCGTGCGGCAGCTCGGACAGGGCCGCGGCCAGGGTGGCCTCGTCCAGCTCCGCCAGCTCGCCCTGGCCGAACAGCGCCTTGGACGCCGCGATCACGGCGGCGCACTGGTCCGCGCCGTGCACCAGCGTGGTCAGCTCCTCCGCCAGCGCCCGCTGGGCGGCACGCGCCTGCGGCCGCTCGGCGGTCTGCGCCTCCAGCGCCTCCAGCTCCGCGGGGGTCTGAAAGGACAGGATGCGCATGTAGGTGGAGACGTCCCGGTCGTCCACGTTCAGCCAGAACTGGTAGAACGCGTACGGGGTGGTCATCTCCGGGTCGAGCCAGACGGCGCCGCTCTCGGACTTGCCGAACTTGGTGCCGTCCGCCTTGACCATCAGCGGGGTCGCGATGGCGTGGACGTGCGCGTCGGGCTCCACGCGGTGGATCAGGTCGAGACCGGCCGTCAGGTTGCCCCACTGGTCCGAGCCGCCCTGCTGGAGCACGCAGCCGTGGCGGCGGTACAGCTCCAGGAAGTCCATGCCCTGGAGCAGCTGGTAGCTGAACTCCGTGTAGCTGATGCCCTGGTCGGACTCCAGCCGCTTGGCGACCGAGTCCTTCGTCAGCATCTTGTTCACGCGGAAGTGCTTGCCGATGTCCCGGAGGAACTCGATGGCGGACAGGCCCGCCGTCCAGTCCAGGTTGTTCACCATGAGCGCCGCGTTCTCGCCCTCGAAGGACAGGAACGGCTCGATCTGGGTGCGCAGGCGCGCCACCCAGTTCGCGACGGTCTCCGGGTCGTTCAGGGTGCGCTCGGCGGTCGGCCGCGGGTCACCGATCTGACCCGTGGCACCGCCGACCAGCGCCAGCGGGCGGTGGCCCGCCTGCTGGAGCCGGCGCACGGTGAGGACCTGCACCAGGTGACCCACGTGCAGCGAGGCCGCCGTCGGGTCGAAGCCGCAATAGAACGTGACGGGACCGTCCGCGAACGCCTTGCGCAGCGCTTCTTCGTCGGTGGACTGGGCGAAGAGCCCGCGCCACTTCAGTTCGTCGACGATGTCCGTCACGGTTCTGGGTCTCCTTGAGCGAGATGAAACGGGGTGGAACGAGATGAAACGGAAAGCTGAGGGTTTCCCCGCCAGTCTAGGCGGGGAAGGCGGACAGCTCTCACGCTTTGTTGATCAGACTCCCTTGCTGACCGAGCTCATGTTGAAGTCCGGGATGCGCAGCGCCGGCATCGCGGTCCTGGTGAACCAGTCGTTCCATTCGCGCGGCAGGGTCTTCTCGGTCCGGCCGGCCTCCGAGGCCCGCGACAGCAGGTCCACGGGGGACTCGTTGAACCGGAAGTTGTTGACCTCGCCGACGACCTGGCCGTCCTCCACCAGGTAGACCCCGTCCCGGGTCAGCCCGGTGAGCAGCAGCGTCGCCGGGTCCACCTCGCGGATGTACCAGAGGCAGGTCAGCAGCAGCCCGCGCTGCGTCGAGGCCACCATCTCCTCCAGCGACTTCTCCCCGCCGGCCTCCAGGATCAGGTTCCCGAACGACGGGGTGACCGGCAGCCCGGTCAGTTCCGCCGTGTGCCGGGTCGTGGTCAGCCGGGCCAGCTCCCCGTCCTTGATCCACTCGGTCGCCGGGACCGGCAGGCCGTTGTCGAAGACGGAGGCGTCGTCGCCGGAGCTGTGCGCGATCACGAACGGCGCGGACTCCAGGCCCGGCGCGTTCGGATCGCTGCGCAGGTTCAGCGGCAGCGGGGAGAGCCGCTCGCCGAGCCGGGTGCCGCCGCCGGGCTTGGAGAAGACGGTCCGGCCCTCCACCGCGTCCCGCGCCGAAGCCGACCACATCTGGTAGATCAGCAGGTCGGCCACCGCCGTGGGCGGCAGCAGCGTCTCGTACCGCCCGGCCGGCAGGTCGATCTTCCGCTCCGCCCAGCCGAGCCGTACGGCCAGCTCCGCGTCGAGCACGGTCGGGTCCACGTCCTTGAAGTCCCGCGTCGCGCGGCCGGCCCAGGCCGAGCGCTGGCGGTCCGGGGACTTCGCGTTCAGCTCCAGGGTGCCGTTGGGCTGGTCGTGGCGCAGGCGCAGCCCCGTAGAGGTCCCGACGTACGTGGAGACCAGCTCGTGGTTGGCGAACCCGTACAGTTCGCGGCCGCCCGCGCGGGCCCGGGCGAAGGCCTCGCCGAGGGCCGGGGCGAAGTCCGCGAACACCGCCGAGGAGGTCTCGGCCGGGGCGTCGGCGAAGTCGGGCGCGGACGGGGTACCGGTGACCAGCGGGCGGGCGTCCTCCGCCGGTCCGGCGCCGCGGGCGGCCGCCTCGGCGGCCCGGACCAGCGGCTCCAGCTCGGCGGCCGTGACGGCGGAGCGCGAGACGACCCCCGAGGCCGTGCCCTCCTTGCCGTCGACGGTGGCGATGACCGTGAGGGTCCGGCCGCGGGTGACCCCGTTGGTGGTCAGGGCGTTGCCCGCCCAGCGCAGGTTGGCGCTCGACTGCTCGTCGGCGATGACGACGCAGCCGTCCGCGGTGGACAGCTCCAGCGCCCGCTCGACGATCTCGTGGGGCTTGGTGGTGCGACTCGACGAGGTCATCGTCCGGCCTCCTGCGTGGTGTTCAAGATGTTCACGTCGCGGAACAGCGCGGACGGGCAGCCGTGCGAGACCGCCGCGACCTGGCCCGGCTGGGCCTTGCCGCAGTTGAAGGCGCCGCCCAGGACGTAGGTCTGCGGACCGCCTACCTTCTCCATCGAGCCCCAGAACTCCGTGGTCGTGGCCTGGTAGGCGACGTCGCGCAGCTGTCCGGCGAGCTCGCCGTTCTCGATGCGGAAGAAGCGCTGCCCGGTGAACTGGAAGTTGTAGCGCTGCATGTCGATGGACCAGGAACGGTCGCCGACCACGTAGATCCCGCGTTCCACCCCGCCGATCAGGTCCTCGGTCGAGAGGCCGCCCGGATCCGGCTGGAGCGAGACGTTCGCCATGCGCTGGACGGGCACGTGCCCGGGGGAGTCGGCGTAGGCGCAGCCGTTGGAGCGGCCGAGGCCGGTCAGCTTCGCGATCCGCCGGTCCGTCTGGTAGCCGGCCAGGGTGCCGTCCTTGACCAGGTCCCAGCTCTGCGCCTCGACGCCCTCGTCGTCGTACCCGATGGTGGCCAGCCCGTGCTCGGCCGTCCGGTCGCCCGTGACGTTCATGACGGGGGAGCCGTAGGCCAGCTTGCCGAGCTGGTCGAAGGTGGCGAAGGAGGTGCCGGCGTACGCCGCCTCGTAGCCCAGCGCCCGGTCCAGCTCGGTGGCGTGGCCGATGGACTCGTGGATGGTGAGCCACAGGTTCGAGGGGTCCACGACCAGGTCGTAGCGCCCGGCCTCGACGCTCGGGGCCCGCATCTTCTCGGCGAGCAGCCCGGGGATCTGCTCCAGTTCGGCGTTCCAGTCCCAGCCGGTGCCGGTCAGGTACTCCCAGCCGCGCCCGGCCGGCGGGGCGATGGTGCGCATCGAGTCGAACTCGCCGGTGGCGGCGTTCACGGCGACGGCGGTGAGCTGCGGGTGAATGCGCACCCGCTGCTGGGTGGTGGAGGTGCCCGCGGTGTCGGCGTAGAACTTGTTCTCGTGGACCGCGAGCAGCGAGGCGTCCACGTGGGCCACGCCGTCGGCCGCCAGCAGACGCGCGCTGAAGTCGGCGAGCAGCGCGGCCTTCTCGGTGTCCGGCACCTCGAAGGGGTTCACGTCGTAGGCGGAGATCCAGGTCTTGTCGGCGTGCACCGGCTCGTCGGCGAGCTCGACCCGCTCGTCCGATCCGGCCGCCTTGATCACCTGGGCGGAGAGCTTCGCCATGGCCACGGCCTGCGAGGCCACCTTGGCGGCGGCGTCCATGGTCAGGTCCACACCGGAGGCGAACCCCCAGCTGCCCCCGTGCACGACACGGACCGCGAAGCCGAGGTCCGTGGTGTCGGACCCGCCGGAGGGCTTGGCGTCGCGCAAGCGCCAGGAGGCGCTGCGGATGCGCTCCAGACGGAAATCGGCATGGTCGGCGCCCAGTGCGCGGGCCCGCGCGAGCGCCGCGTCGGCGAGCGCCCGCAAGGGCAGCGCGGTGAAGGCCGCGTCGATGGAATGGGGCACGGAGGTCCTCCCGGGGGTTGGGGCAGCAGGCACGATCATGTCGCGCCGGGGCTCGCGGTGCCTACATCTTTCTGTAGGGACTCGACAGAGCGGGTACCGCGGCCCTGTCGGAGCCGGATTCTCCGTAAGGGGTACTTGACCTATAGGTTTTTGGTATTCAGACCGCTAGTCGAAAGGGTGATCCGTTGAGCCGCTCGGTTCTCGTCACCGGAGGTAACCGGGGCATCGGCCTCGCCATCGCCCGAGCCTTCGCGGAAGCGGGGGACAAGGTCGCGATCACGTACCGGTCGGGCGAACCGCCGGCGGAGCTCACGGCTCTGGGCGTGCTGGCGGTCCGCTGCGACATCACCGACTCGGAACAGGTCGACCAGGCGTACAAGCAGGTCGAGGACGCGCACGGCGCGGTCGAGGTCCTGGTGGCCAATGCCGGCATCACCAAGGACACGCTGCTGATGCGCATGTCCGAGGACGATTTCGCCTCGGTCGTCGACACCAACCTCACCGGCACCTTCCGCGTGGTCAAGCGCGCGAACCGCGGCATGCTCCGCGCGAAGAAGGGCCGTGTCGTCCTGATCTCCTCGGTCGTCGGCCTCCTCGGCTCGGCCGGCCAGGCCAACTACGCCGCCTCCAAGGCGGCGCTGGTCGGCTTCGCCCGCTCCCTCGCCCGTGAGCTGGGCTCCCGCAACATCACCTTCAACGTCGTCGCTCCCGGCTTCGTCGACACCGACATGACGAAGGTGCTCACGGACGAGCAGCGGGCCGGCATCGTCGGCCAGGTGCCCCTGGGCCGCTACGCGCAGCCCGAGGAGATCGCGGCCGCGGTCAGCTTCCTGGCGTCCGACAACGCCGCGTACATCACTGGTGCCGTCATTCCCGTTGACGGCGGATTGGGCATGGGTCACTGATCACCATGAGCGGAATTCTCGACGGCAAGCGCATCCTCGTCTCCGGGGTGCTGATGGAGTCCTCCATCGCCTTCCACGTCGCCAAGCTGGCTCAGGAGCAGGGCGCCGAGGTCATCCTCACCGCGTTCCCGCGCCCGACCCTGACCGAGCGCATCGCCAAGAAGCTGCCCAAGCCCGCCAAGGTGATCGAGCTCGACGTCACCAACGACGAGCACCTGGCCCGCGTGGAGGAGCTCGTCCGGGCGGAGCTCGGCGGCCTCGACGGCGTCGTCCACTCCATCGGCTTCGCGCCGCAGGACGCGCTCGGCGGCAACTTCCTGAACACCCCGTTCGAGTCGGTCGCCACCGCCATGCACGTCTCGGCGTTCTCGCTGAAGTCGCTGACCATGGCCTGCAAGCCGCTCTTCCCGGAGAACGAGGGCGCCGCGGTCGTCGGCCTCACCTTCGACGCGCAGTACGCGTGGCCGCAGTACGACTGGATGGGCCCGGCCAAGGCCGCCCTGGAGGCCACCAGCCGCTACCTCGCCCGTGACCTGGGCAAGGACAAGATCCGCTGCAACCTGATCTCCGCGGGTCCGATCGGCTCCATGGCCGCGAAGTCCATCCCGGGCTTCTCCGGCCTGGCGGACATCTGGGACCAGCGCTCCCCGATGGCCTGGGACATGTCGGACCCGGAGCCGGCCGCCAAGGGCGTCGTCGCCCTGCTGTCGGACTGGTTCCCCAGCACCACCGGCGAGATCATCCACGTCGACGGCGGCCTGCACGCGGTGGGTGCCTGACCTTCCCGGCCGGCCCGGCCGCCCCTGATCGGGGGCGGCCGGGCCGCTGCCCGAGGGCGGCCCGTTCCATCCGTACGGCGGCGGCCGCGCCTTCCCTTCCGGGAGGCGCGGCCGCCGCCGTTTCGGCGCGCGGGGAGGGGACCGTACGGGGTTGCTCGATCAGATGTCCGCCCCCGGGCCGGATCTTCCCGAGTCGAGAATCCGGACATTTCCCTGCAAACTGGGCCCGTCGGGATCTTCCCGGCTCCTGCGGGGAGGAGGTACGGGAGTGCGCGCGAGGCGTAGCCGAGCGGTATCCCTGCTGGTCACCTCGGTGGTCCTGACCGGATTCCTGCTCCCGGGAGCCCTCGCGCAGGACGAGGGGCCCGCCGCCCCGGCGCCGGGCACGGACGTCCATGCCCCGGCCGTGGTCGACCTGGCCCAGATCCCCGCCGAACCGCCCGTACAGCCCGCGAAGCCCGCCGCCCGGGAGCTCTTCGGGGCCGACTGCGACACCGAGATCAACGGCTCGCAGGTGGTCGCGTTCTGCCACAACGGCTATCCCCAGACCGACCTGGTCCGCCTGCACGTGGAGTGCGACCGCTGGTGGGACGTGGACGGGGACGGCGCCGCCGTGGCCGTCGGCCCGGCGGGCCGGGTGGAGCTCTCCGGCCGCTGCTGGAAGGAAGTCCGCTCCGCCTGGGTCAGCCACCAGCGGCAGTGACCCCCGCGGGCCGCCCCTCCTTGGCCAGGCAGACGAACGGATAGCCGGCCGCCTCCGAGGCCGCCGTGTCCCCGTCCCCGCGCCGGATCGCCTCGATCAGCCGGGCGTGGTCCAGGTGCGAGGCGGCGTCGAGCTCGGTACCCACGTCGGTGCGCAGCCAGTCGGCCACCAGATCGCCGAGGTCCGCGTACAGCTCGATCAGCACCTCGTTGTGTGAGGCCGCCACCACCGCCATGTGCAGGGCCACGTCCGCCGCGATGAACGTCTCCGCCTCCCCGCCCGACCAGGCCTCCTCGCGCCTCGCCAGCAGCGCGTCCAGCTGTACGAGGTCCCGCGGCGTCCGCCGCTCCGCCGCGAGACGGGCCGCCGAGGACTCCAGCGTCGAGCGCAGCTCCGCGATGTGCCGCGGGTCCGCCCCGGCGAAGCGGCGGTGCATGACCCCGGCCAGCTCGCTGGTGGCGATGACGTACGTCCCCGAGCCCTGGCGGATGTCCAGGAGGCCGTTGTGCGCGAGGGCCCGGACGGCCTCCCGCACGGTGTTGCGGGCGACGCCCATCAGCTCCACGAGCTCCGGCTCGGTGGGGATGCGGGAGCCCACGGGCCATTCGCCGGTGGTGATCTGGTTCCTGAGCTGGGCGATCACCTGGTCGACGAGCGCGGATCGCCGGGGCGAGGTCAGCGGCATGCGGTCGGGGTTCCTCTCGGGGCGGGCGCGGCGGGCGTGTCGGGCGCCGTAAGAGCCGTGGGAGCGGTGCGCGTGACGGGCACGATACGGCTGCGGGGTGGACAACCAATCATCCCATGATTCTATGATGTCGGAATGTCCGACGAAGAAATCCAGACCCTGAACCGGCCCCCGGCCGCGCGCACGGCATCCCACCAGCCCCCTTCCGCCCCCGCCGCCCCGCAGCCGGCGTGGCTCGGACCCGTGCTCCTCGTCGGCATCGTGCTGGCCGCCCTCAACCTGCGGCCCGCCATCACCAGCCTCGGCGCCCTCTTCGAGGAGACCCGCGAGGGCCTCGGCATGAGCGGCACCGTCGCCGGACTCATCACCTCCGTGCCCGCCCTCTGCTTCGCAGTCTTCGGCGTCACCGCACCCCGGCTCTCCCGCCGCTTCGGCCCGGCCGCCGTCGTCTGCGCGGGCATGGCCGCCGTCGCCGCCGGCCTGCTGATCCGGCCCTTCGCGAGCAACGCCGCCGGATTCCTCGCGGCCAGCGCCCTGACCCTGGCGGGCATAGCCCTGACCAACGTGCTCCTGCCGGTGATCGTCAAGCGCTGGTTCCCCGACCGGGTCGGCACCATGACGGGGCTCTACTCCATGGCCCTGGCCGCCGGCACCTCGCTCGCCGCGGCCGCGACCGTCCCGATGACCGAGGCCCTCGGCGGCAGCTGGCGCAGCGGCCTGCTCATCTGGGCCTTCCTCGCCGTGGCCGCCGTCCTGCCCTGGCTGGCCATCGCCGCGGCGGCCCGCAAGGAGAAGGCCGCGGCCGCGGGCGCACCGGCCGTCCGCCCCGACGCCGGGCCGAGCGTGGTGCGCAGCCGCACCGCGTGGGCCCTCGCCTGCTACTTCGGACTCCAGGCCACGGGCGCGTACATCACCATGGGCTGGCTCCCGCAGATCTTCCGCGACGCCGGCGTCTCCGCCTCCACGGCGGGCATCCTGCTCGCCGTCACCATGGTCATGGGCGTCCCGCTCGCCTTCGTCATCCCGGGCCTCGCCGGCCGGATGCGGCACCAGGGGCCCATCGCCGTCGCGCTCGGCCTCTTCGGCCTCTTCGGCTACCTCGGGCTCTACTTCGCCCCCGCGGCCGGAGCGTGGGCCTGGGCCCTCCTGCTCGGCGTCTCCAACTGCGCCTTCCCGCTCGTCATCACCATGATCGGACTGCGGGCCAAGTCCCCGGCCGGCGTCGTCAAGCTGTCCGCCTTCGCCCAGAGCACCGGCTACCTCATCTCCATCCCCGGACCGCTCCTCATCGGCACCCTCTACCAGCACACCGGCGGCTGGGACCTGCCCCTCGCCCTGATGGCCGGTCTGCTCGTCCCGCAGATCGCGCTCGGCGTGCTGGCCGGCCGGGACCGCACGATCGAGGACGAATGCGGCATGCGAGACTGATCGGCATGTCGCCCGTACTTGAACCGAACCCCCAGAACGGCCACCGGAAGCTCGGCCTCGTGCTGGGTGCGATGCTGCTGGTGACCGTGATCATCGCCGTCATCGCCACCCTCGCCTCCCCGTAAGGGGTGGGGTTAACCCCCCAACCCCTAGGGGGTCAGGCTCAGGGTCATCTGGGGTGCGTCCCCGATGGGAACCGCCTGCTCGAATCCTTAGATTCGAAGAGCAAGAGCGAGCCCGTCCGACGCACCCACGGAGGCGGCCATGTCGGCCCCCACGCACCTGGCCCCCCGCCACCCGTCCGCCCCCCGCGCCGCCGGGGCCGACGCCCGGCTGCCCTGGTGGGCACTCGCCCTGCCCGCCCTCGCCTTCGGCCTCCTGCTCATACTCCTCGCGGGATCCGGCCAGGCCCACGCCGCCTCCGACGAGGGCTCCACGCTCGTCCACGTCACCGAACGGCTGCTGAGCGCCGTCGGCTGACGGGCCGCCAGCCACCGGAAGCCCGCCCGCGCCCCCGTGCGCCCGGACACGCCCCACACCTGCGGGTGAGCGCCCCAACACCCTGCGCCCCGTGGCTCGATTCATGCGAAGCTGGGAGTCATGAGCGCCGACACACCCCGCAGGATCGTCCTCCTCCGGCACGCCAAGGCCGAATGGTCGGACGGCACGGACCACGACCGCCCCCTCGCGGAGCGCGGCCGTCACGACGCCCCGGCCGCCGGCCAGAAACTGGCCCAGACCGGCATCACCTTCGACCTGGCCCTCTGCTCCAGCGCGGCCCGCACCAGGGAGACCTGGAAGCTGGCCGTCCAGGAGCTGCCGCACAGGCCGAAGACCACGTACGAGGAACGGCTCTACGAGGCCTCGCTGGGCGAGCTCATCGCCCTGGTCAACGAGACCTCCGACGAGGTGAAGAACCTCCTCGTCATCGGCCACAACCCCGGCATGCACGCGCTCGCCGACGCCCTCGCGGGGAGCGCGCAGGGCGACGTACTGGCCCGGATGAACCGCAGCGGGTTCCCGACCTCGGGGATCGCCGTCGTCTCCTTCGCCGGCTCCTGGAAGTCCGTGGAACACGGCGTGGGCACCCTGCTGGACTTCTGGACCCCGCACAGCTGACGCGCACGCGCCCCGACGACTCCGCCGACGCAGCGGGCCCCGGCACGTCGACAGTGCCGGGGCCCGCTGCGTCGTAGGGGGAGAGGGATCCGAGGTCAGGCCAGGTCGGCGGCCTCGACCTCTTCGCGGGTGATCCCGAGCAGGTAGAGCACGGCGTCCAGGAAGGGCACGTTCACCGCGGTGTGCGCGGCCTGGCGGACCACCGGCTTGGCGCAGAAGGCCACGCCCAGCCCGGCCGCGTTCAGCATGTCGAGGTCGTTGGCACCGTCACCGATGGCCACCGTCTGGGCCAGCGGTACGCCGGCCTCCGCGGCGAAGCGGCGCAGCAGCCGGGCCTTCCCGGCCCGGTCCACGATCTCGCCCGTGACCTTGCCCGTCAGCTTCCCGTCGACGATCTCCAGGGTGTTGGCGGAGGCGAAGTCCAGCCCGAGCCGCTCCCGCAGATCGTCCGTCACCTGCGTGAACCCGCCGGAGACCACGCCCACCTGGTACCCGAGGCGCTTGAGGGTGCGGATCAGCGTCCGGGCGCCCGGGGTCAGGCGCACCTCGGCCCGGACCTTGTCCACCACGGACTCGTCCAGTCCGGCCAGCAGGGCGACCCGGGCGTGCAGCGACTGCTCGAAGTCCAGCTCCCCGCGCATGGCCCGCTCGGTCACCTCGGCGACCTCGGCCTCACAGCCGGCGTGCGCGGCGAAGAGCTCGATGACCTCGTCCTGGATCAGGGTCGAGTCCACGTCCATGACGACGAGGCGCTGGGCCCGGCGGTGCAGCCCGGCCGAGACCACGGCCACGTCGACGCCGATCTGCGCGGCGGCGGTGGCCAGCGCGGTGCGCAGCAGCTCGGTCGCGGTGCCGGAGACGGCGAACTCCACGGCCGTCACCGGATACTTCGCGAGCCGGAAGATGCGGTCGATGTTGCCGCCGGTCGCGGTGATCCGTGCGGCGATGGCGGCCGTGGACTCGGCGGTGAGCGGATGCCCGAGCACGGTGACGTGCGAACGGCCACTTCCGCGCGGCCGGTTGTCACCGGTGCCGGAGAGGATCTCGGCCTGCAGTTTGAGGGACTCGGCCCAGCTGTGGACGGTGGCCCGCAGCTCGCCCTCGGTGCCGGCGGTCGGGTGGGTGACGAGGGCGCACAGGACGATGCGGCCTCGGGTGACTACCTGCTCGATGTCGACGACGTCGACGGAGTAGGCGGCGAGGGTGTCGAACAGCCCGGCGGTGATCCCGGGACGGTCCTTGCCGAAGATCTTGACGAGGAGGGTGGGGACGTCGGAGGTCTGCGAAGCGCTCATGGTGCCTTCACCGTATCTCCCCGGCCTGCGCGCACGGAGCCCCGTCCCACCTGGCGGAACCGATTCGCTCCGTACGGACGTGCGGGAGCCACCCGGTGGACGTGTGGAGGTCGTGCGGTGGCCATGGGCGGACCCTGGAGCGGGCGCGTGGAGGTCCGGCGACGGGGGACGCCGGACGGCAGGTGCCTGCGCGCGGAACGCGGGGCGAGCACGGGCGTGCGAGCCCGCCCGGCGGGACGAAGCGATGCCCCGGCCCGCCCGGAGGGATGCCGTGGCGTCCGGAAACACACCTTCCGGGAGGCTTTCGGCCCCCTCGCCGGGGTCCTCCGGCTCCCGCGACGTGGCCCGGATTCCCCTTGCGGCCGTGCGCCTGAAATAGTTCCCCCGGATGTTCGCCATCCCTAGACTCCCTGACGTCATGGGGGATTCTCGGGGGACTTAAGTGGGGCTGGAGTGCCGGAACTCGTACTGGAATTGAATGGAAGGACCTGGACGCTCGATCCGTCCAGGTCGTACTCGCTGGGGCGCGATCCCCAGGGAGACGTGGTGATCGATGACGCCCGGGTGTCGTGGCGGCACGCCACCATCGCCTGGAACGGGCGCGGTTGGGGAATCGAGGACCACGGCAGCACCAACGGCACGTACGTGCGCGGGGCGAGGGTCCAGCAGGCCGAGCTCGTACCCGGCACGCCGGTGCACCTCGGCAACGCCACCGACGGGCCGAGGCTGAATCCCGTCGCGGGTGCGGCCGCCGGCCAGGCGCCGCAGCCGGCGGTGGCGCAGCAGTCGCCCGCGCAGGCCTACGCGCAGCAGCCGCAGGCCCAGCAGCAGACGCCGCAGCAGGCACCGCAGCCCTGGGAGCAGCAGGTCCAGCAGGCCCCGCCGTTCCCGCAGCAGCAGGCCCAGCAGCAGCCGCAGTCCTTCCCGCAGCAGCACCAGCAGCACCAGCAGCAGCCGGGCGGCGGCGGGACCCCGGGCTACGGCGACCATCGCAGCCCGACGACGTTCCACCAGCTCGCGCTGGGTCACGTCATGCGGATCGGCCGTGCGCTGGAGAACGAGCTGGTGGTCTCCGACCTCCAGGTCTCCCGCCACCACGCGGAATTCCGCTCGATGCCGGGCGGCCGCTTCGAGATCCGCGACCTCGGCAGCCACAACGGCACCTACGTCAACGGCCAGCCGCTGGCGAAGTCGGGCACCGCACTGCTCGGCCCGAACGACATCGTCGGCGTCGGCCACTCGACGTTCCGGATCGTCGGGGACCGCCTCGAGGAGTTCGTCGACACCGGTGACGTCTCCTTCTCGGCCCGCCACCTCACGGTCACGGTCGACGGCGGCAAGCAGATCCTCAAGGACGTCACCTTCGGCGTCCCCGAGAAGTCGCTGATCGGCGTCATCGGCCCCTCCGGCTCCGGCAAGTCGACGCTCCTCAAGGCGCTGACCGGCTACCGCCCGGCCAACGAGGGCGACGTCCTCTACGACAACCGCAACCTGTACAAGCAGTTCGCGGAGCTCCGCCAGCGCATCGGCCTGGTCCCGCAGGACGACATCCTGCACAAGGAACTGAAGGTCAGCACCGCCCTCAAGTACGCGGCCAAGCTCCGCTTCCCCGGCGACACCGCGGAGTCCGAGCGCGCCGCCCGCATCAACGAGGTGCTGCGCGAGCTCAAGCTCGACATCCACAAGGACAAGAAGATCACCTCGCTCTCGGGCGGCCAGCGCAAGCGCGTGTCCGTGGCCCTGGAGCTGCTGACCAAGCCCTCGCTGATCTTCCTGGACGAGCCCACCTCGGGCCTCGACCCGGGCATGGACCGCGATGTCATGCAGCTGCTGCGCGGCCTCGCCGACGACGGCCGCACGGTCCTCGTCGTCACGCACTCGGTCGCCGAGCTGGCCATCTGCGACAAGCTGCTGGTCATGGCCCCGGGCGGTTCGGTCGCGTACTTCGGCCCGCCGGACGAGGCGCTGAACTTCTTCGGCTACTCCACCTGGGCCGACGTGTTCTCCGCCTTCGAGAGCTACCGCGACTACGACTGGGCCGGCCGCTGGAAGGGCTCGCAGCACTACCAGCTCTACGCCGCCGACATCGACGCCGTCGCCCCCCAGTCCGTCCACCCCGCCGTGCAGCAGACCCGGCCGCCCAAGCCGCAGGGCTGGGGGTCCCAGCTCTGGACGCTGATGCGCCGCTACATGTCGGTCATCGCGTCCGACAAGGGCTTCATCGGACTGATGCTGATCCTCCCGGCGGTCCTCGGCGTGGTCTCCGTCGTCATCCCCGCGAAGTTCGGACTCGGGCCGCCCGTGGCGCCTTCCCGCTTCAACGGCGACGCCGGCACGATCATGCTGATCCTCGCGGTCGGCATGTGCTTCTCCGGCGCCGCGAACTCGGTCCGCGAGCTGATCAAGGAACGCGTGATCTACGAGCGCGAGCGCGCGACCGGCCTGTCCCGGTCGGCGTACCTCGCCTCGAAGGTGATCGTCCTCGGGTTCATCACGGCCATCCAGGGCGTGATCATCTGCGCGATCGGCTTCTACCCGCGCGAGCTGCCCGCCGAAGGCCTCCTGATGCCGCCGGCCGTGGAGATCTGCCTGTCGGTCATCGCGCTGGGCTTCACCTCCATGATGTTCGGCCTGGTGATCTCCTCGCTGGTGAAGACCGCCGAGAAGACCATGCCGCTGCTCGTCATGTTCGCGATCGTCCAGGTCGTCTTCACCGGCATCCTCTTCCAGGTCTACGACTCTCCCGGCCTGGAGCAGTTCGCCTGGCTGATGCCCTCCCGCTGGGCGATCGCCGCCGCCGGCACCACGCTGAACCTCGGCAAGCTCATGCCGCCGTGGGACGCGGAGAACCCGACGAACACCGACCCGCTCTGGGACGCCACGATCGGCCAGTGGAGCCTGAACATCACGGTCCTGCTGCTCCTCGGCGTCGCCTGCGGCTTCGCCGTGCAGCGTCTGCTGCGCCGCCACGAGCCGGAGGTCATGCGCGCGGGCAAGTAGGCAGCGGGCAAGTAGGCAGCGGAGCCGCGCAGCGCACGCGGGTCCACACGAAACGCCTCAGGGCGGCTCCGGAACACCGGGGCCGCCCTGAGGCGCATGGGGGGCTTGGAAGGACGCCAGGGGCCTAGTAGGCGCTGTTGACGTTGTCCATGGAGCCGTAGCGGTCGGCCGCGTAGTTGCAGGCCGCGACGATGTTGGCGACCGGGTCGTACAGGTCGAACTTGGTGCCCTTGACGTGGTACGCCTTGAAGGTCGGGGCGATGACCTGGAGCAGACCCTTGCTGGGGATGCCGTTCTGGGCGTTGATGTCCCAGTTGTTGATCGCCATCGGGTTGCCGCTGGACTCGCGCATGATGTTCTTGTGGATCCCGGCGTAGGTGCCCGGAATGCCCTCGCGCTTCATGATGAAGAGGGCTTCCTTGATCCAGCCGTCCAGGTTGTTCGCGAAGACCGGCGTGCGGGTCGCGGAACGGCTGGCGGCCGCCTTCTGCTCGCGGTCCTTCTTCGCGTCCGCCTCGGCCTTGGCCTTGGCGGCCGCGGCCTGGGCGTCCTTCGCGTCCTTCGCCACCTTGGCCTGCTGGCCCGCGACGACCTGCTGAACGGTGAGGTGCTGCTGCATGGCCTGCGTCTGCGCGCTGTCCACGACCTTGGACCAGGCGACGGGGGCCGTGGCCACGGTCGCGGTCGCGGAGGCCTCACCGGCGGAGGCCGGAACGAGGGAGAAGGCGAGAGCGGCGGCGCCCAGGGTGGCTACGCCGGCGACGGAAAGCTTGTGGGCCTTCGTCAGACGACGACTGTGGCCGGGAGTGGTGGTCTCGGTCATGAGTAGCAACCTCTTCGAATAGCGGGGGCCGCAGGAAAGCGCCTGTCGGATCCGGGATCCGCGGCGCTGTGCGACGGGAGCAATTCTTAGCGGTGGCAAAATCCTGTGGCAAAGGTGTGACGTACGATCCCGCTTAGTGGATCAGGCCCCGGAGCCGAGCCCCGATTTCACGGACCGGCGTACGTGAGCCCGCGCTAACAGCGCTCTTATGCGTCCACTAGGGAGCTTCGTAAGTGATGTGCGTCCTATGTGCGGGCTCACATCGGTCACGTATCAATCTCACCAGCAGTTGCGACAGCAATCCGCTCAGTGACCGTTCTCATCCTTGAGTAGCAGGCGGCCGCCCCCGAACTCGTACCTAAGGCACAGCCCCGCTACAACTGAGGCGCACCCGCGCAGCACGCCCTCCCACCCGGCCACCCCCTCCACCATCACCAGCTGCAAGCCCCCGAGCCCCCGCAGCCCGGCCGGCAGCCCGTCCACCACCCGCGTCCCGCACCTCGGGCTCCGGCGTCACGATCGGCCGGGTCCGGCCTGCGGCGGCCGGTCCACATCCCGCACCTCGGGCTCCGGCGTCACGACGGGCCGGGTCCGGCCCGCGGCGGCCGTTCCGCCACCCGCACCTCGTGCTCCGGCGTCACGACCGGCCGGGTCCGGCCCGCCCCCCCCCGCACCCGCACCTCGTGCTCCGGCGTCACGACGGGTCCGGTCCGGCCTGCGGCGGCCCGTCCGCCGACCACCCGCACCTCGGGCTGCGGCGTCATGACGGGCCGGGTCCGGCCCGCCCCCCCCGCATCCCGCACCTCGGGCTCCGGCGTCACGACGGGCCGGGTCCGGCCTGTGGCGGCCGGTCCGCATCCCGCACCTCGTGGCCCGGCGTCAGGACCGGCCCGGTCCGGCCCGCGGCGGCCCGTCCGCCACTCGCGTCCCGCACTTCGCGCTCCGGCGTCATGACCGGCCGGGTCCGGCCCGCCCCCCCCGCATCCCGCACCTCGGGCTCCGGCGTCACGACCGGCCGGGTCCGGACCGCGGCGGCCCGCACGGCCCCATCCCCGCCGGCCGCCGACTCCATCGCCCGCAGCGCCGTGGTCCCCGCCGCGATCACCTACCCACCCGCCCTTCTAGTCGCGTTCACCAGCGCCAGCCGGGCCGTGGCCGCGGGCATCTCCTACCGCGCCGAGTAGGGCGGCTCGTGCGCCTCCTGCGAAGCCACCCCCGTGTGCAGGGTCAGCGGGGCGAGGCGCCCCCCCGGCGCGCCAGCTCCGGCACCAGCTCCGCCGTGAGGGGCCGGCCCGCGCTCGGCAGGCATCTCCGCCGCACCTGCCCCGCCGGCCCGCGGCATCGCGAACACCGTCTGGTACGCCGACAGCGTCTGCTCGCGCTCCGTGCAGGCGTACCGGGTCGGCCGCCCGTGCGAGCGCAGCAACACCGGCACCTCCTCTTCCGGGGACCCCGCCGGCGGCGCGTACCCCACCCACCGCAGCCGGTCCGCCCCCGAGGCGAGCGGCTCCTCCAGGGCGAGGCGCCACCTGCCCGGCAGCTCCACGGCGGCGCGACGGGCCCTCCGGGCCGGGGCCGGGGCCGGGTGGGCGCGTACCGCACCCACGGCAGCCGGTCCGCGAGCGGCTCCATCGGGGCGAGGCGCCACCTGCCCGGCAGCTCCACGGCGGCGCGACGGGCCCTCCGGGCCGGGGCCGGGGCCGGGTGGGCGCGTACCGCACCCACCACAGCCCGTCCGCCCCGGAGCGAGCGGCTCCTCCAGGGCGAAGCGCCACCCGCCCCCGGCAGCTCGACGGCCCGGCGGGCCCTCCGGGCCGGGGCCGGGTCGTCCCCCGTACGGCCCGGCCCCGGCCGCGGAGAGCTCCGCGGCCCAGCGGCCGCCCTCGCCCCGCGTGGAGACGTGCGCGACGAGCTCCTCGCCGCCCGGGGCCCAGCCGCCCGCCCACCGCGGCCGGCGGCATCGACCAGGTGTTCACCACCAGCGCGTCCCCGGCCCGGCCCGCAGCAGCCCCGGCAGCTTCCGGAAGGCGTGCAGTGACACCTCCGAGGCGCCCCGCGAGACCAGTAGCCGCACCGAGGTCCCGCCCAGGCCCGCTGCACCCGAGCCCCGCTGCCCGGCCGGAACCCGCTGCTCGCCCGGGCCCCACCGCCCGGCCGGAACCCGGGCCGCAAGACCTGGCGGAATGTCCCTTATATGCAGTCCCTTCTCCCGTACCCCCGAGCCCCTCCCCGCTCCACCCCCGAGAGGCCCAGCGCCGTGTACCGGCCGCTCTCCGCTCCACCCCCGACGGGCCCCGCGCCGTGTACGGGCCGCTTGGCAGCCCCTCCTCCACCAGCCTCAGCAGCAGCGGAGCCACCTCCCCGGGACCCGGCATCCCTGCCAGGCCCACCCCGGGCCCGGCCGCCGCCGTCTTCCGCGTCCGCATCGAGCCCGGATCCGCCCACCACCCGCGCAGCCCCGGCTCCTCGACCGCCAGTACCGCCGACATCAGGTCCCCCGGGGGCCTTCGTCGCCCCGTAGGCCCCCAGGTCCGGCACGCCAGCACCGCCACGTCCGAGCTGATGCCCAGCTCCGCCCCGGCGTGCGCCGCCCGCAGCAGCGGCAGCGCCTCCTGGACCAGCCCCAGCGGCCCCGCCTCGCGCAGCCCCTCCAGCGGGTGCACCGCCGGCGGCACCAGGGGCTCCGCGCCCAGCACGCCCGCGTTGTTCACCCGCAGGTCCAGCCCGCCCAGCGCCCAGCGCCACCACCAGCTTCGCCCCGCGCCCAGCGCCCCGCGCCACCACCAGCTCCGCCCGGCACGCCGCCGAGCCCACGTCCCCGGCCACCACCCACCGCGACCCGCACCCCCGCAGCGCGCAGAGTCTCCCCGGCCTCCGCCGGCGGACCGGCACCCGGTGCACTCAGCACCCGGCCCCGGCCCCGGGCCGCCGGCTTCCCGGCCAACGCCCGCCCCAGGGGCCTGTCGTCTGACTCGCGACGCCCGGCACACGCTCTCGCCGCACCGAGAGCACGCACCAGACGCCGCGCGGCCGCCCTCGGGGCGACGACGGGAGTTCGACGACAGGCCCCAGCCCCCTCGACGCCCCCGTCACCATCGCCACCGCCATGACCGCACCCCCAGCTTCCGAACCGCCCTGCGGATGCCCCCAACGCAGGAACCCGCCCCCCGCCCCCGCCGCCGCGGCCATCGGCCGCACCCCGCCAGGTCTCTTCGGCCCAGGCCGAGCCCTACGCCCAGCCCTACGCCCAGCCCTACGCCGCCGACCGGAGAGGCCTACGCCCCCGGCCCGATCCGCCCGCCCCCGCGCCGCGAGTACGGTGAGGCCATGGACTCCGGACCCCTGGCACCCCGCGGCGGCGGCCTGGCCGCCGTGAGCACCGCGCTGCTGGCCATGAGCCGTCGGCTGGAGGTCCGCGACGTGCTGCGCACGATCGTCGTCTCGGCCCGCGAGCTGCTCGACGCCGAGTACGCGGCCCTGGGCGTCCCGGACGACCACGGCGGCTTCGCCCAGTTCGTCGTGGACGGCATCAGCGAGGAGCAGTGGCGGGCGATCGGCCCGCTGCCCCGCCAGCACGGCATCCTCGCCGCGATGCTCCACCAGGACGGCCCCGAGCGGCTGGCCGACGTACGCAAGGACCCCCGCTTCGAGGGCTGGCCCGCGGCGCACCCCGACATGTCCGACTTCCTCGGGCTGCCGATCCGCGACGGCGAGGAGACCCTCGGCGCGCTCTTCCTCGCGAATAAGCGGAGCTCCCCGCGCGGCGGGCCCGGCTTCACCGACGAGGACGAGGAACTCCTCTCCCTCCTCGCCCAGCACGCGGCGATCGCCCTCACCAACGCCCGCCTCTACGAACGCAGCCGCGAGCTGACGATCGCTGAGGAGCGCTCCCGCCTGGCCCACGAGCTGCACGACGCGGTCAGCCAGAAGCTCTTCTCGCTCCGCCTGACCGCCCAGGCCGCCGCCGCCCTGGTGGACCGCGACCCGGCCCGTGCCAAGGAAGAGCTGCACCAGGTCGCCGTCCTCGCGGCGGAGGCCGCCGACGAACTGCGCGCGGCCGTCACCGAGCTCCGCCCCGCCGCCCTCGACGAGGACGGCCTGGTCGCCACCCTGCGCAACCAGGTCCGCGTCCTGGACCGGGCCCACACCGCGCACGTCACCTTCACCTGCGACGGCGTACGGGCCCTGCCCGCGGCCCAGGAGGAGGCGGTCCTGCGCGTGGCCCAGGAAGCCCTGCACAACGCCCTGCGCCACTCCGCCGGCGAGCGGATCGACGTCACCCTGACCCGTCGGGAGACCGGGGGAGCGCTGCTCCGGGTGACCGACGACGGAACCGGCTTCTCCCCTCCCACCGTCCGCCGCGCGGGCCGGCACCTCGGCCTGGTCTCCATGCGGGACCGGGCCGCGGGCGTCGCGGGCAGACTCACCGTGCGGTCCGAGCCCGGCACCGGCACCACGATCGAACTGGAGGTACCCGGTGGCTGACACACCGGGCCGTCGCGCCCGCGTGAGGGTCCTGCTTGTCGACGACCACCAGGTGGTCCGCCGGGGCCTGCGCACCTTCCTGGAGGTCCAGGACGACATCGAAGTGGTCGGTGAGGCGGCCGACGGCGAGGAGGGCATCGACCGCGCCGAGGAACTGCACCCGGACGTCATCCTGATGGACGTCAAGATGCCGGGCACCGACGGCGTCGAAGCCCTGCGCAGACTGCGCGCGCTGGCGAACCCGGCGCGGGTGCTGATCGTCACCAGCTTCACCGAGCAGCGCACGGTGGTCCCCGCCCTCCGGGCGGGCGCGGCCGGCTACGTGTACAAGGACATCGACCCCGACGCCCTCGCGGCCGCCATCCGCTCGGTGCACGCGGGCCACGTCCTCCTCCAGCCGGAGGTCGCCGGGGCCCTGCTCGCCGAGGAGGGCCCCGGCCCGTCCTCCGGCCGCGGCGGCAACCTGACGGACCGCGAGCGCGAGGTGCTGCACCACATAGCGGACGGGCGCTCGAACCGGGAGATCGCCCGCGCGCTCGTCCTGTCGGAGAAGACGGTGAAGACGCACGTCTCGAACATCCTGATGAAGCTGGACCTCTCCGACCGGACGCAGGCGGCGCTGTGGGCCGTCAGACACGGCATCGGGCAGTAACGCATACGGTCGGTGATTCATACGGTCGGGTGTATGTAGCCCACATGGCGTATCCCGTTCGTCGGATGAGCGTTCTTCATGACGTGCCGCGGCGGCTGGCCGCGGCAGACGTACTGGAGGACGAGAACGTGAAGAACTTCAAGAAGGCCACCGCCGTCACCATGATCGCGGGCGGCCTCCTCGCCGCCGGCGCGGGTGTCTCGTCGGCGCACGGCGGTGCGTCGGCGGAGGGCGAGACCCTGAACTCGCCCGGCGTGGCCTCGGGGAACCAGCTCCAGCTCCCCGTCCACATCCCGGTGAACGTGGTGGGCAACACGGTCAACGTGATCGGCCTGCTGAACGGCGCCTTCGGCAACACCGGCGTGAACGGCTAGCCCGCACCGCACCTCCTCGACGCGGACCCCGCCTGCTCCGCAGGCTGCGCCCCGCCGGCCTCCGGCCGACGAAGGCAGACGCCCTGCACGGCGCCCCCGCACCCGGCCCCGCTTCCCCCCTCTCCCTGGGAAGCGGGGCCGAGCCACATCCGGCGACAGCCGGCAGCCGTCCCAGAACAGCCCCTCCGGCGTTTGAGGAGCGGGGTCCGGGGCGGAGCCCCGGAAAGCCCGGCGCAGCCGGGACCGCTTGCGCAACGGCGCCGCACGGAACTCCGCCCACCACCGCACGCCGGCGCGCAGCCGGGCACACCCGGCCCCGCGCAGCGGTGCCGCACCCCGATCCCGCACCCCGCGGCCAGCGGCTACCGCATCCGCTCCTCAACGGCCGAGTTGTACGCGGCGACCAGCGCCCGCCGGGCGACCCGCTCCACGGGCCGCAGCGCCTCCGCCCGTGCCGCCATCTCCGAGGCGGCCACCGCCGCCCCGTGTCCCCGTTCCGTCGCCAGCGACACCATCAGGTCCACCCGCTGCGCCAGCGAGAGGACCCGTACCGCCCGCGGCGGATACCCCGGCGCCAGCGCGTCCCGCCCGGCCTCCGTCCGCGCCCGGTACGCGGACAGCGCGGCCTCCGCGACCGGCCCGGATCCGGCCACGTCCAGCCGGGTCAGCACCACCGTGGCCTCGCGCAGCGCCTCCGCGAGTTCCCGTTCCGCCTCGCCGAGCGACGGCACGTCCGCCGGCGGGGCCTCCCGTACCGGCAGGCAGTGCCAGGTCACCGTCACGTGCACATCACCCGCGGGCCCGACCTCCCGGACCTCGGGGACCAGACCGACCGCGGCGCCCACGGCCACGACCGCCTCCTCCGCGTCCAGCGCCCTCGCGTTGAACTCCGGCGGCCCGCTCAGCCCCAGCGGATGCCCGGGCGCCGGGAGCGCGATCCGCAGCCCGGTCACGCCCAGCACCCGCAGCCGGCCCAGCGCCAGGGTGAGACCCACCGGCCCGGATTCCCCGGGCAGTCCCTCCACCCGGTGCACGGAGTCCTCGCCCACGATCGACAGCGCGGCCTCGTCGGGCGAGACGAGACCGGCCAGCAGAGCGTTCCCCCAGGCGGCCAGCCGCCCTGAACGCGGTTCGAAAAGCATCCCCCCACTTTACGGACGGCCCCCCGGACCCGGGCCCGCGCCCGGAGCCCTCCCCGAGTGGCGTAGGTTTTCCCCTGGGGCTGCGCCCACCGACGGGGCGGCGCACAGACGAACCGAGACTGCAAGGGGAGACAACACGCTCATGAGCGATGTTCTGGAGCTGGTGGACGTATCCGTGGTCCGCGAGGGCCGGGCTCTGGTGGACCAGGTCTCCTGGTCGGTCAAGGAGGGGGAGCGCTGGGTGATCCTCGGCCCCAACGGCGCCGGCAAGACCACGCTGCTGAACCTCGCCTCCAGCTACCTCTTCCCCACCAAGGGCTCCGCCACCATCCTCGGCAGCACCCTCGGCAAGGTGGACGTCTTCGAGCTGCGTCCCCGCATCGGCATGGCCGGCATCGCGATGGCCGACAAGCTGCCCAGGCGCCAGACCGTCCTGGAGACCGTCCTCACCGCCGCGTACGGCATGACGGCCACCTGGACGGAGGAGTACGAGGAGATCGACGAGCAGCGCGCCCGCGCCTTCCTCGACCGCCTCGGGATGACGCCGTACCTCGACCGGAAGTTCGGCACCCTCTCCGAGGGCGAGCGCAAGCGCACCCTGATCGCCCGTGCGCTGATGACCGACCCCGAGCTGCTGCTGCTCGACGAGCCCGCCGCCGGTCTCGACCTCGGCGGCCGCGAGGACCTCGTGCGACGCCTCGGCCGGCTCGCCCGCGATCCGCTCGCCCCGTCGATGATCATGGTCACGCACCACGTCGAGGAGATCGCCCCCGGTTTCACGCACGTGCTGATGATCCGTCAGGGCCGGGTGGTCGCGGCCGGACCCATCGACCTCGAACTGACCTCCCGCAACCTCTCGCTCTGCTTCGGGCTGCCGCTCGTCGTCGAGCGCAACGACAGCGACCGCTGGACCGCCCAGGGCCTGCCCCTGCGGTAGTCCGCGCACCGGCCGGGCCCCGCGGCACCGGCCGGTCCGCCCGCACCCTGTCCGGACCGCGCCCACCCGACCTACCATGACCATGTGGACATCGACGCATGGGTGTGGTGGCTCATAGGCGCGGTCGGACTGGGCATTCCCCTCGTCCTGACCGCGATGCCCGAGTTCGGCATGTTCGCCGCCGGAGCGGTGGCGGCCGCCGTCACGGCGGCCCTCGGCGGGGGAGTGGTCGCCCAAGTACTGGTCTTCTTGGCCGTGTCGGTCGCGCTCCTCGCGGTCGTCCGCCCGATCGCCGGCCGGCACCGCAATCAGAAACCCCAACACCGCAGCGGAATCGACGCGTTGAAGGGCCGCAGCGCCGTCGTCCTGGAACGCGTGGACGGCAGCGCCGGCGGCCGCATCAAGCTCGCCGGCGAAATCTGGTCGGCGCGCTCCCTGGACGCCGACACCACCTTCGAACCGGGCCAGTCCGTCGACGTCGTGGAGATCGACGGGGCGACCGCGGTCGTCATGTGACGGACCGGCAGTATGTGACGGACCAGCACGTGAGCAACTCCCTTGTGTGCACACCACATGTGGGCAAGCAGCCGACCCGCGGCCCCGGGGTCTGCGAGACTCCGCTGAACGGGGCAGCACAGACAGCCGGAAGGGCACGGGGAACCGCATGCAACCGATCATCATCGTTCTGATCATTCTGGTGGTTCTGGTCTTCATCGCACTGGTCAAGACGATCCAGGTGATCCCGCAGGCCAGCGCCGCCATCGTCGAACGGTTCGGGCGCTACACCCGCACCCTCAACGCGGGCCTCAACATCGTCGTCCCGTTCATCGACTCGATCCGCAACCGGATCGATCTCCGCGAGCAGGTCGTCCCCTTCCCGCCGCAGCCGGTCATCACCCAGGACAACCTGGTCGTCAACATCGACACCGTCATCTACTACCAGGTGACCGACGCCCGCGCCGCGACGTACGAGGTGGCCAGCTACATCCAGGCCATCGAGCAGCTCACCGTCACCACGCTGCGCAACATCATCGGCGGCATGGACCTGGAGCGGACCCTGACCTCCCGCGAGGAGATCAACGCGGCCCTGCGCGGAGTCCTCGACGAGGCCACCGGCAAGTGGGGCATCCGCGTCAACCGCGTCGAGCTCAAGGCCATCGAGCCGCCGACCTCCATCCAGGACTCGATGGAGAAGCAGATGCGCGCCGACCGCGACAAGCGCGCCGCGATCCTCCAGGCCGAAGGTGTCCGCCAGTCGGAGATCCTGCGCGCCGAGGGCGAGAAGCAGTCCTCCATCCTGCGCGCCGAAGGTGACGCCAAGGCCGCGGCCCTGCGCGCCGAGGGCGAGGCCCAGGCCATCCGTACGGTCTTCGAGTCCATCCACGCCGGCGACGCCGACCAGAAGCTGCTCGCCTACCAGTACCTCCAGATGCTCCCGAAGCTCGCCGAGGGCGATGCCAACAAGCTCTGGATCGTGCCGAGCGAGATCGGCGACGCCCTCAAGGGCCTCTCCGGAGCTATGGGCAACTTCGGCCCGATGGGCGCCGCTTCCGGCTTCAACCCGCAGAACATCGGGAAGGACGGCGGCGGCACCGGGGGCACCGGCGGGATCCCCGCCGCCCGCGACAAGGACGCCGCGGAACGCCGCGAGCAGCCCCCGATCGACTGAACGGCCCCGACGGCCCGAACGGGACGTCCCCTCCGGCATGATCAGTGAGGCCCCCCGACCTTCACGGCGGGGAGGCGACTCACTCATGCAAAGGGGACGACCCCGCCCATGTCCATCTGGGAATCACTCGCGGTCTTCGCGGCCGGCATCGGCGCCGGCACCATCAACACCATCGTCGGTTCCGGCACCCTGATCACCTTCCCGGTGCTGCTGGCCACCGGCCTGCCGCCGGTCACCGCCAACGTCTCCAACACCCTGGGCCTCGTACCCGGTTCCATCAGCGGAGCCATCGGCTACCGCAAGGAGCTCCAGGGCCAGCGCGCCCGCATCATCCGGCTCGGCGCCGTCTCCCTCGTCGGCGGACTCGCCGGAGCGATCCTGCTGCTCACCCTGCCGTCGGACTCCTTCGACACGATCGTGCCCGTCCTGATCGGCCTGGCCCTCCTGCTCGTCGTCTTCCAGCCCCGGCTCGCCGCCGCCCTGCGCAAGCGCCAGGAGGCCGCCGGAGGCGATACCGGCCATCCCGACGGAGGCCCGCTCCTGCTGTCGGGCATGCTGCTCTCCAGCGCGTACGGGGGCTACTTCGGGGCCGCCCAAGGCGTCCTCTACCTCGGCCTGATGGGCCTGCTGCTCCGCGAGGACCTCCAGCGGATCAACGCGGTGAAGAACGTCGTCGCGGCGATGGTGAACGGCATCGCGGCCGTCTTCTTCCTCTTCGTCGCCGAGTTCGACTGGACGGCCGTCCTGCTCATCGCCGTCGGCTCCACCATCGGCGGCCAACTCGGCGCCAAGGTCGGCCGCAAGCTGCCGCCCACCGTGCTGCGCGGGGTCATCGTGACCGTCGGGATCATCGCGATCGTCCAACTGCTGCTCCGCTGAGCGACGTAGAAAACGTACGTCGCCCAGCGCAGCCGTCTACCCGGCGGGACGATCCCGCCCTACGCGATCACTCGCAGCCCTAGGCGGACCGCTCCAGCCACTCCGGCAGGGCATCCCGCCCGCCCACGCCCAGCGCGAGCAGCATGGCGTCGGCGGGAGAGGGAACGAAGGGCTTCCGGAGGAGCGGCATCCCCGCCTCCTCCGGAGTCCGGGCGGCCTTGCGGTGGTTGTCCTCGGAGCAGGAGGCCACCGTGTTCAGCCAGGTGTCCCCACCCCCCTGAGCCCGCGGAAGCACGTGGTCCACGGTCGTCGCGCGCCTCCCGCAGTAGGCGCAACGGTGTTGGTCGCGGATCAGCACCCCCCTCCGTGACCAGGGAGCATGTCTCCGGAAGGGCACCCGTACGTACCTGCAGAGTCTGATCACCCGCGGCAGCGGAAGATCCATCGTGGCAGCGCGCACACGGAACTCGGGATGCGCCTGTTCGACCACGGCCTTGTCCTGGAGCACCAGCACCACAGCCCGGTTCATCGTCACCGTCGACAGCGGCTCGAAGCTCGCGTTCAGCACCAGCGTGTCCCGCATCTCGCCCACCTCCCGTGTGCAGGCCCGCGACCACCCTGGCGGCAGGGCCCGCAACCACTCTGGTCGCGCGCGCCACGCGGGACAACGCAATAAAAATGCCCGGTCCTGGCCGTCTTTAGACCAGGACCGGGCAAACGCTCGGAGAACGAAGCCGGGTCGTGCCCGGAAATGCTCAGCCCGCGGGAGCCTCGTACTCACCGACGAGCTGCGCACGCCCCAGCGTGTGGAACCGCAGATTGAACCCGACGACGGCCGGCGAGACCTCCGCACCGGGACCGAGCTTCTCCTCGTCCACCGCATACACGGTGAACACGTAGCGGTGCCGCTCCCCGGCCGGGGGAGCCGCCCCGCCGAAGTCCTGCGTGCCGTAGTCGTTGCGCACGTGCACGGCCCCGGCGGGCAGCCCCTCGAACGTCCCGCTGCCCGCCCCGGCCGGCAGCTCGGTGACCGAGACCGGCAGATCGAAGAGCACCCAGTGCCAGAACCCGCTCCCCGTCGGAGCATCCGGGTCGAAGCAGGTCACGGCGAAGCTCTTCGTCTCCTCCGGGAACCCCTCCCACCGCAGGTGCGGCGATACGTTCCCACCCGACAGCACCTGGCCGGAGCCCAGATCGGCCCCCGGCTCCAGGTCCGCACTGCTCACCTTGAACGCGTGCACCGCCGGGTGGAAATCGTGGGGGAGCGGCGCCCTGCTCTGCTCGGCCACTGCGGAACCTCCTACTGGATCGAGTCGACGCCGACCGGCGCCTGCACACCGGTCGCTGTACCGGCACCGAGCCTAGATCCGCTCAGAACCAGTTGCGCTGCGAACCCACCGACGAGATCCACTGGTTCAGGTAGGCCGCCCAGTCGGTGCCCTGGTAGGACTGCAGCCCCACCTGGAAGCAGCGGAAGGTGTCGCTCCCCTCGCTGAACAGGCCCGGCTTCTTGTCCATCTCCAGCACGACGTCCATCTCCCGCCCGTCGGAGACGAAGGTCAGCTCGACCTGGTTCAGCCCCCGGTACTGCGACGGCGGCAGGAACTCGATCTCCTGGTAGAAGGGCAGCGTCTGCCGCGTCCCCCGGATGTGCCCGCGCTCCATGTCCGCACTGCGGAAGGTGAAGCCCAGCTGGCCGAAGGCGTCGAGGATCGCCTGCTGCGCCGGCACCGGGTGCACGTTGATGGCATCGAGGTCGCCGGCGTCCACCGCGCGCGCGATCTCCAGCTCCGTGCTGACCCCGATGTTCATCCCGTGCAGCTGACGCCCCCCGAAGTGGGTGATCGGCGTCTCCCAGGGGATCTCCAGCCCGAACGGCACCACGTGCAGGGCGCCCGCCTGCACCTGGAAGGCACCACCGAGACGCTGCTTGGTGAAGACCACGTCCTGCTTGTACTCCTGGTCGTTGCCCTCCACCTCGACCCGCGCCTGGAGGCCGACGGACAGCCCCTCGATCTGCTGCTCCACGGATCCGCCCTGGATCCGAACCTCGCCCTGGACGATCCCGCCCGGCACGACGTTCGGCTCGGTGATGACGGTGTCGACCGAAGCACCACCGGCACCCAGGCTCGCGAACAGCTTCCTGAACCCCATGCTCTGACTCCCCTATACGACTACGACGTGCTCGAAAAGGCCCTGCTCGGCAAGGTGCCCGCCATTGCGCGCGGCACTACCCCTACAAACGCGGAACCTTAGGCCCCGGTTGCAGGAGGGCGCAGTCCACTACGCTCGACCGGATGAGCGCGCGCCCCGACCGTACGCCCCTGCCCCGGTCCTTCTTCGACCGCCCGGTCCTCACCGTGGCCCCGGACCTCCTCGGCCGCACCCTGGTCCGCCGCACCCCGGACGGCCCCATGGAACTGCGCATCACGGAGGTGGAGGCGTACGAGGGGGAAGCCGACCCGGGCTCCCACGCCTACCGCGGCCGCACCGCGCGCAACGCGTCGATGTTCGGCCCACCCGGACACGCGTACGTCTACTTCATCTACGGCATGTGGTTCAGCCTCAACCTGGTCTGCGGCCCGCAGGACCACGCGAGCGGTGTCCTGCTCAGGGCCGGGGAGATCACCGTGGGCGCGGACCTGGCCCGCAAACGCCGAGTCTCAGCCAGAAACGACCGAGAACTGGCCAAGGGTCCGGCCCGCCTGGCCACCGCCCTGGACGTGGACCGCTCGCTGGACGGCACCGACCTCTGCACCGGCCCGGATTCCCCCCTGTCCCTGCTGGCAGGCACCCCCGCACCGCCGGACCTGCTGAGCAGCGGCCCCCGCACCGGGGTGGGCGGCGCCGGCGCGACCCACCCGTACCGCTACTGGATCACCCACGACCCGACGGTGAGCCCCCACCGGGCCCACGCGCCGCGCCGCCGCTCAACTTGACTCGGCGCGGACGGACACCTAACGTAGCCCGAGCCGCTTGAACGGGGCACTGCTATCGGCAGACCCCCAGAGCGGCCAACCCACTACCTACGACTTACCCCTGGCGGGGTCTTATTCGGCATGTCCGAATTCGATTCCGAACGGCCGATTATGAGCCGCACGGGATAAGCGCTAATGTGGTGGAGCGCCGAAAGGCACAGACCCCCAACGGTCACCGAATTCAAATCCAAGTCGGAAACGACAACGGAAATGATCTGGTAGAGTTGGAAACGAAGGAAGCGCCCGGAGGGCCTGGAAACAGGAACAAAGGAAGCGTCCGTTCCTTGAGAACTCAACAGCGTGCCAAAAATCAACGCCAAAAAGTTGATACCCCGTCCATTTCGGTGGATGAGGTTCCT